>CAYQYP010000480.1:0-3186 GCA_964421755.1 uncultured Acidobacteriota bacterium | reverse complement strand
CGTTGCTTCCGCTGCCTGCTCAGCCACCGTCGGTCCGGACGTTGGTCCGACTTCCAAGTCGGACATTTCGGTTGCTCGCTCAGGCACGGACGGCGCTTCGGCTGCTTCCGCTGCCTGCTCGGCCACCGGCGCTTCGGACACAGGTCCGACTTCCAAGCCGGACACCGGTGACTCCGAAGTAGAATCCGCGGGTGGCGCTGCCTCTTCGGGCGACGGGCCTTGGCCAGTGGTGGCCGCCTCTTTCTCGGGGGGAATTTCCAAGGCCATCAACCGGGGTTCGGTCAGGACGGCAGTCGAAGGTTCCTCGACAGGCCGCGGTGCGGGCTTGTCTCCCTGGCCCTCCTGTGGCGCAGGCGTCGCCACAACTGCAGGAGGAGTGGGCGTTCTTTCGGCCGACGGCGGTTGGGCTTTGGTCACGGGCACCGGTTTCCCCGCAGGACGAGGCGCCGACTCGGCTGGCGGATCGACCACCAGTGTAAGCTTGAGAAAGCCCTCGCGCCGTCCCCTGAAAAGGGCTAGTGCGCGATGAGACGGGATGTGCTTCAACGGCTGGTCAACGTTGAAGTAGTCGGCATACTTCATTCCCGAGTCTTCCTTGCCCTGAACCACCCGGGAACGGAGAATGCCCTTCTCCCACACATGTTCGCGCAGGGATCCGATTAGTTCCGACTTCTCCGAGAACTCTTCCATCAGGACGTATCGGGCGCCCGCCAGCGCTGCCGTCACATCGGCGATTCCCTTTTCTGCATTCACGTAAGAAAGCGCCGCTTCCTCGGGCGCCAACTCCGGGTTCTCGAAAAGCGACCGTGCCAACGGCTCAAGTCCTTGCTCGCGCGCGATTTGCGCCTTGGTGCGACGTTTTGGCTTGAATGGAAGGTACAGGTCTTCCAGCGCGACCTTGGTTTCGGCGCCCCGGACGGCAGCCTCCAGCTCTGGGGTGAGCTTGTCCTGCTCCTGAATCGTGCGCAGGACGACATCGCGTCGCTCGTCCAACTCACGAAGATATCGGAGCCGCTCCTGCAGCTGGCGAAGCTGGCCGTCGTCTAATCCGCCCGTCGCTTCTTTGCGGTAGCGGGCAATGAACGGCACCGTGGCCCCTTCGTCGAGGAGCCGGATCGCGACTGCGACCCGTTCTTCCTTGACACCAAGCTCTTTTGCAATCCGCTGCTCGACGGTCTGCATACGTTCTCAAAACCCCTTACAAGTGAATACGCCGCCCATCACCGGCAACTCGCGGTTAGAGACAAATACCGGAGGATACGGTGGGCGTAACCAGCAGGTTGAAAAACTACACTATAAGCCAATGTCCACTCTCCAGCAATGAAATCGTCTCGCTTTGGTCTGCCGCTGGCCCGCAAGGGCGGCGAACATCGTCACGTCTGTTCGGACCGGATCCACTTGGGTAGGGCCGGTAGAGTGTGATCGGCCATCCGGTCGAGCAAAGCGGCGGGATCCTCGTCGACCAGAATGACCGAACGGTGTTCAGATTTGAGGAAGCGCTGAGCGATGGCGTTTTCCATCAGTTGGACCAGAGGATCGAAATAGCCACACACGTTCAAGACGCCGATCGGCTTACGGTAGATACCCAGTTGAGTCCAGGTCATCACCTCAAAAAGTTCCTCGAACGTCCCGAGACCGCCGGGGAGAGCGACGAAACCGTCGGAGAGCTCGGCCATGCGTGCCTTTCGCTCGTGCATCGAAGAAACAACAAACATGCGGGTCAATCCATCGTGTGCGAGCTCCTTGACCGCCAAGGTCTCCGGGATCACCCCGAAAACCTCGCCCCCCAGATGCAACACTTCGTCTGCCAGCACTCCCATCAGACCGACGCTTCCGCCGCCGTACACGAGCGCGATCCCGCGGTCAAACAAGACGCCGGCGAATCGGCGAGCCGCAGCCGCATACTCAGGCTCGATTCCGTGGCTGGATCCGCAGAATACGCAGATTCTCTTGATGGGCTTGATCATGTGCGCCGTTCACTGCCAGCAGGACCTCTCGCGGGCACCTTTGGAGTGCGGCGGCAGAAGGGATTCTATGCCTTATATTCCTAGTGACGCCGCTTTCCCCTGTGCGGGATTTCGCCACTGCTGGTGCCATTAAGTACGAAGATATCGCGGGGCCAAAGCGGCGTCGCCGGGAATCCTGGAAACCCGTCGGATTCCCTCTGCCGCCGCACTCCAAAAAATGCCCTTAAGCGTTGTCACCGCCCTCTTTCGATTCGGGGGTCAGGCCGTTCCCTGCCGGACATTGTCGCCGATTGCATCCGCCGTCACCTGGTAATGTGAACCGTACCAGGCAACGTTTCCCTGGCGCAGCACGATCGTCTGCGGCGATTCATGCCTGATCCCCGTTCGTGTCGCCAGCGCCCGCGAGATCGTCCGGTCACGGATGACGTCAACGAGGTAGACGGGCACGTCGGGTCGATTGTTCAGAAATAGCTCGATTTCCCGCTGAGCGGTGCGGCTTATAGGACATCGTTTGCTGTGCTTGAACACGACGGCAATCGGCTCGGTAAATACCCGGTCCAGGTCCTGCTCGCTCGTAATCTCCTTCATTTGCTCGTCAGATCCTCGGTGCCTACCGCAAACGCAATAATGGTCTCTTCATTGTAGTCTCCCCCCTCCAACTGCACCAGCAGGCGCTGCTCACGGCCAGCCGGATCCGGACAGGCGCGAGACGCCTCGATTTGTTTCGGCGTCGCGCCTGAAAAACAGAGTCGACACGGCTCCAGATCCTCGCCACCGATGTGAACCGGCAGACCGAAGGTCCGGCAGGACAGAGGTCGCGTCGAGTAGAGCTCGCACCGTCCTGAGGCGGGATCGAGAACCGGACAAGGCAAGGCCGAGAATCGTTCGAAGAAGGCCTCGACGAATGCATCTTCCGGCGATAGAGCACCGGTCAGGGGGTCGCCCGGATATTCGGGCCCCGGACATTCGGGCCCCGGACATTCGGGCTGCATGAGGGCCACCTGATCACGGGCACGCTCAACGATCACGGCAGCGCGGTCGGGGTCTTCGCGGAACAACAACGACAGACCGCGACGGATCCGCAAAACGTCCAAGCGGTTGATCGAGAACGGACCGATGCAGCATTCCGTGCAGCCGATGCGACACACGAGATGCTCGCCGGCGATTCGGCTGCGAGTTGCCAGCTCGCGATCGATTTCCCGGAGCAGCTCGCTGTCCT
>CAYQYP010000479.1:0-2327 GCA_964421755.1 uncultured Acidobacteriota bacterium | reverse complement strand
TAAGGGCGGTTCCTGGATGATCCAACAAGCGCTGGCTCAAGGTGTCCACGGACTGCACCTGGGCCGGGCCCGGGATCCCGAGGCGGTCAAGCTGTACGTCCAGGCGGCGCGCTACCCGTTTCACAAGAAGGCCGTAGATGTGGTCGGAGAGGGCGTGCGGGGGTGGGGGAGCCAGAAATTCGCCGCTTGGGTCTGGGGTATAGACGAAAAGGAGTACCTGAAACGTGCCGACGTGTGGCCCCTGAATTCCGTCGGAGAGATCCTGCTCGGCCTGAAAATCGAGGACAAGCAGGCCCTGGGAAACGCCGAGAAGAGCATCGCCGTACCCGGGGTAGCTTTTGCCGAGCACGGCCCGCGCGACATGGGCTTGTCCTACGGTTACCTGGAAGGCCGCGCCGACCCTCCGGTTCCGGCAGAAGTCCAGGCGGCCGGCGATCGCGTGCTGGCCGCCTGCCAGGCTAGCAAGGTGTTCTTCCTCGACAATGTCCTGCCCGACAACGTCGAAGCGCAAATTGACCGCGGTGTAATGATCGGTGCCGGGCGCCGGGAGGACTCGGCCGAAAAAGGTCGCCGGTACACCAAGCGCAAGATGCCCTGGTAGCGGAGAAAAGTCATGGCCCAACTGACTCGTCGAAGACTCCTGCAAGGAATGGCCGGCGCAGCCGTCGGGGCGCCGTCCGTTCTCCGAGCCGCCCGCCGCACCGGCGACAAGCCAAATCTGCTCTTTCTGTGGACCGACCAGCAGCGAGCCAACACAATGGCGGTTTACGGGAACCACCGTTTCCGTGTCCCGGTGATGAACGAGCTCGCCTCGCGCAGCGTGGTGTTCGAGAGAACCTACGTGAGCCAGCCCGTCTGCACTCCTTCAAGGTCCACGGTTATGACCGGTCTGTACCCGCATCAGAACGGTTGCGTGGGCAATAACATCCCCTTGCGGGCGGAAACCAAGACACTGCCGGAGCTGGTCAACGATTCGAGTTACCGCACCGGTTACATGGGGAAGTGGCACCTGGGCGACGAGGTGTTCCGGCAGCACGGGTTCGAGGAGTGGGTTTCGATTGAGGACATCTACTGGGAATACTTCTCCTCCGGGCGCGACCGCAAAGCGAGGTCGAGCTACCATCACTTCCTGGAAAGCCTGGGCCATAAGCCGGAAGGTGAAGAGGGCTGTTTTTCCCGCGATTTCGCCTCTTTGCGCCCGCTCGAGCAGTGCAAGCCGGCTTTTCTGGCGAACGAGGCGACCAGCTTCATCCGGCGGCATCAACGAGAACCGTGGATACTCTATGTGAACTTTCTTGAGCCGCACCCGCCTTACTATGGCCCGCTCAACGACCTGCATTCCGAAAGCGAGGCGCCTCTGCCCCGGAATTACCCGGGTACCGCGGTCGATCGGGAGCCGGCCTGGTACTCGCGCTTGCGTGAGAACCAGAAGGCGAAGGTCGAGGAGAAAGTCTACCTCACCGGGCGAGGCGACCAAAACGCGGCGGAAAGCGAAGCCGGGCTGCGACGCGTGCTCCAGCAGCTCAACCGCAACTATGCGGGGCTTTGCAGCCAGGTGGATGAGGCCCTGGGAAGCATCTTCTGGGCCTTGGAAACATCCGGACAGGCAGACAACACGATTATTGTCTTCACGTCTGACCACGGTGAGATGGGTGGCTCGCACTCGCTCATCCAGAAGACGGTGGCCTACGAGGAGGCGATGTGGGTGCCGATGTTGCTCCATGTCCCTTTCAGGCAGAGCCGAAAAGTAGCGGTCTCGCAGCCGGTTGGTCACATCGACCTGGTCCCGACACTCTTCGAGCTCATCACAGGGAGAAGGGAGGAGACGCTTCCAGGCGAGAGTTGGGCCGGGCTGCTCGATGGCCGAAAACGCCGGGAGGACCATGTCTTCGTGCAGTGGACGGACCGGGAAGGGGGACCTGGCTGGCGGATGGCGATATCACCGGACGGGTGGAAGCTCGCGCAGTTCGATCGGGACAACTCGCTCCTCTTCGACCGGAACCGGGACCCGCTCGAGATGAGCAATCTTTATTACCGACCAGAGCACGCCGGTGAAGTGCGCCGGCTGCGCGCGCATATCGAGCGCTGGCAAAAAGTGACCGGGGATGCGTTGGCGGGGAGCTGAGGCTATGGCGCTCAAGAGCGCGGTGGCAGAGGCGGAACGGGGCGGGAGGCGTCTTTTATGGCGGCAGAAGGACTCCTCCCAAGGAAGTGCACCGGTGTTACAGAGCCGCGCACGGAGCGAAGGGCTCGCTTTTAGAGTCCCGGAGCGGAGTCAGCGGGACCACCCAACGAACCGTTACGGCCCGTTGGGTGGTCCCGCTTAC
>CAYQYP010000478.1:0-10121 GCA_964421755.1 uncultured Acidobacteriota bacterium | reverse complement strand
GGCATTCGTCGGCGGTGTGCGTCTGGCTTTTTCCTCGCCGTCGGGCCACAAAAGACGCGACATTTGGCTGCGCTTTGCGCGCTGGCTGGTCGCGGGCCTCACGTTCCAACTTGCCGCCGACATTATCGAGACGTCCATCACCACCCGCTGGGATGCCGTCGGACGCATCGCGGCGATCGCGGGCATCAGAACATTCCTGAATTTCTTCCTGGAGCGCGATGTCGCGGATGTGCAGGAGACGCAATACGAGACTTCAGACAGGATTCGGGAGCACGTATGAACACCGCCGTATCGAGCTCGAATGTGGGGGGAGGATCGCAAGCAGGGGGATCGACTCACAAAGGGGTAAATCAAGTAACAGGAGGAAAAGAGCATGGCTCAAGAGGAGACTAGGCAATTCAAAGGCGTCATTAA
The DNA here is from genome assembly GCA_964421755.1 of uncultured Acidobacteriota bacterium. Lineage (GTDB taxonomy): Bacteria > Acidobacteriota > UBA6911 > RPQK01 > RPQK01 > CAVUUN01. The sequence goes on along the minus strand of CAYQYP010000478.1, from coordinate 9,707 downwards.
GCTTGACGTTCGCGACTCCAAACCCGATTGGACGCCGTATGAACTGAAGAAAGCGCCGGCCGGCGCGCCGAACATACTGATCGTGCTGTACGACGACACGGGACTGGCCGCATGGTCGCCGTTCGGTGGCCGCATCAACATGCCCACGCTGCAAAGGCTGGCCGACAACGGGCTGATGTACTCGCAGTGGCACACGACGGCGCTCTGCTCACCGACGCGGTCGACGTTTCTCACGGGGCGCAACCACCATGTGAATCGCTGTGCGTGCATCACCGAAGGCGCCGACGGATTCCCCGGCGCAGCGGGGCGACTCCCAGCCGAGTGCGCCACTATTGGTCAGGTGCTTCAGGACAACGGCTACGGCACCTACTGGTTGGGGAAGAACCACAACGTCCCCACAGAGGACATCGCGAGCGGTGCCAGCAAGTCCGAGTGGCCGCTACAGAAGGGGTTCGATCGCTTCTACGGATTCCTTGGCGGTGAGACCAACAACTGGTATCCCGACCTGGTCGAGGACAACAAGTTTATCGATCAGCCTTATACGCCGGAGGAGGGGTACCACCTCTCGAAGGATCTCGCCGACCAGGCGATCATCATGTTGCGCGATCAGCAGTCGACGAATCCCTCAAAGCCCTGGTTCATGTGGTTCTGTCCAGGGGCCAATCATGCGCCTCATCACAGCCCCAAGGAATACGTCGACAAGTACAAGGGCAAGTTTAACGACGGCTATGAAGCGTACCGCGAGTGGGTGCTGCAGCGCATGATCGCGAAAGGGTTGTTCCCGAAAGACACCGCTCTGACACCAATCAATCCGTTGCCGGAGGAGGTGGCGGGCACGGCTCCGGGCGACGCCGTTCGTCCCTGGAACACATTGACAGCCGACGAGAAGAAGCTCTTCGCGCGGATGGCGGAAGTGTTTGCCGGCTTCTCAGAGTACACGGACGTTCAGGTGGGTCGCATCATCGACTTTCTCGAGAAAACGAAGCAACTCGACAACACGCTGATCTTCTATTGCGCGGACAACGGGGCGTCCGGCGAAGGCAGCCCGAATGGATCCGTCAACGAGAACAAGTTCTTCAATGGGTATCCGGATGAATTGTCCGAGAACCTGAAGCTTCTGGACGCCTTGGGTGGACCGGATACTTACAACCACTATCCGACCGGTTGGGCCGTGGGGTTCAGCACTCCGTTCCAGATGTTCAAGCGGTACTCGCAGTTTTCCGGTGGGACCTGCGATCCTCTCGTGATCCACTGGCCCAAGGGCATCAAGGCAAAGGGAGAGGTGCGGCACCAGTACCACCATTCCACGGACATCGTGCCCACGATCCTGGAGGCCACAGGTCTCGAGATGCCGAAGGTCTACCGCGGCGTCGAGCAGTATCCGCTCAGCGGAGTCTCGATGCGTTACACGTTCGATGACGCCAAGGCGCCCACACGGAAGAAGCGGCAGTACTACACGATGCTCGGCACGCGCGGGATGTGGCAGGACGGTTGGAAGGCCGCCGCCCTCCATGCACCGCTCAGCGGAGTCGGCAACTTCGATAAGGATCAATGGGAGCTGTATCACGTCGATGTCGACCGTTCCGAGTCGAAGGACCTCGCAAGTGAACACCCTGAGAAGCTTAAAGAGCTCATCGCCGCTTGGTTCGAAGAGGCCGAAAAGAACTTCGTGCTGCCGCTGGACGATCGCAGCGCGCCCGAGCTCCTCGCGATCCAGCGTCCATCCTCGGAGCCTCCGCGCACACGCTTCATCTACTATCCTGGCGCCACGCCCGTGCCGGAAGGCGCCGCAGCCAATGTCCGCGGTCGATCGTACAAAATCATTGCCGACGTGGACATCACATCCGGCGCGGGCGGCGTGATCTTCGCGCATGGCTCGCGTTTCGGAGGCCACGCCCTGTTCATCAAGGATCGAAAGCTGTACTACGTCTACAACTTCCTTGGCATCAAGCCCGAGCAGAAGTTCGTCTCCGCACGGCTCACTCCCGGCAAGCATGCGCTTGGTATGGCGTTCGTTCGAGAAAAGGCGGGCAAGTACGGTGAGTCGCTCGGCAGAACTCAACTCTACGTCGACGACGAGGTGGTGGCGGAAGGTCCGATGCGGACCCAGACCGGGCCCTTCACGCTTTGCGGCGACGGGCTCTGCGTCGGTTTCGACAGTGCCGACAAGGTGAGCGAGGAATACGAGAGTCCCGGGAGGTTCACCGGCGGCACGATCCTCGGCGTTGCCGTTGATGTGAGCGACGAGATCTACCTTGAGCTCGAGCGCGAGGCAGTCGCCGCTCTCGCACGCGACTAGGAGGGAAAGCCGGATTGCAGATTGAGGATTGAGGGATTGAGGATTCAGGAGTGCGGAATGCAGCGAAGGATCCGTAATCCCCAATCAGCAATCCCCAATCCGACCCAAAAGGAGCCACAAACAATGAGCAAATCGAATGACAAACTACCGCGTAACGTTTTACCGATCCCGGACATCGCGCCGGTCGGCCTGACAACCTATGACGCGAAAGACCCGGACACAAAGTTTCAGAAGATCGAGCCTTTACGCCCGCCCGAGGGAGCGCCGAACGTTCTCGTCGTCTTGATCGATGACGTCGGCTTCGGTGCGTCGAGCGCATTCGGCGGGCCGTGCCAGACCCCCAACCTGGAGAAGCTCGCCGGCACAGGTCTCAAGTACAACCGCTTCCACACCACGGCGCTCTGCTCGCCGACGCGCCAGGCGCTGCTTACGGGCCGCAACCACCACTCTGTCGGCATGGGCGGGATCACGGAGATCGCCACCTCAGCCCCGGGTTACAACTCTATCCGCCCCAACACAGCCGCACCGCTCGCCGAAATCCTGAAGCTGAACGGATATTCGACCGCGCAATTCGGCAAGTGCCATGAGGTCCCGGTGTGGGAGACGAGCGCGCTCGGACCGTTCAACTCTTGGCCCACCGGCGGCGGCGGGTTCGAGTACTTCTACGGCTTCATCGGGGGCGAGACAAATCAGTGGTATCCGGCGATCTACGAGGGCACCACGCCGGTCGAGCCGGAGAAGACGCCGGAGGAGGGCTATCACTTCACCGAGGACATGACGACCAAGGCGGTCAAGTGGGTGCGCCAGCAGAAGTCGCTGATGCCCGACAAACCGTTCTTCATGTACTTCGCGCCCGGCGCGACCCATGCCCCGCACCACGTGCCCAAGGAATGGATCGACAAGTACAAGGGGAAGTTCGATCAGGGGTGGGACAAGGTTCGCGAGGAGACATTCGCACGGCAGAAAAAACTCGGCGTCATTCCGAAGGATTGCCAACTCACTGCGCGCCACGAGCAGATACCCGCGTGGGAAACAATCTCCGCCGAGATGAAGCCGGTCCTGGCTCGTGAGATGGAAATCTATGCTGCCTTCCTCTCCCACACCGATCATCACATCGGGCGGCTCGTTGACTCACTGGCAGACCTGAAGATCCTGGATGACACCCTCATCTACGTCATCATCGGTGACAACGGCGCATCGGCCGAGGGCTCGCTCCAGGGTACCTTCAACGAGATGGTGACGCTCACCGGATTTGCGCACCTCGAGTCACCGGAGTTCCTGAAGGCGAACCTCGACAAGTTCGGCGGCCCCGAGGCTTACAACCATTATGCCGTCGGTTGGGCGCATGCGATGGACACACCCTACCAGTGGACCAAGCAAGTCGCTTCACATTGGGGCGGCACGCGCAACGGGACGATCGTTCACTGGCCGAAGGGGATCAAGGCAAAGGGAGAAATCCGCAGCCAGTTCTGTCACGTCATCGATGTCGCGCCGACGGTGCTGGAAGTGGCCGGCCTGCCTGAACCGACCCTCGTCCACGGCGTCATGCAAAAGCCCATCGAAGGCGTTTCGATGGCCTATTCGTTCAACGACGCGAAGGCCGAGGAACGGCACCAGACGCAGTACTTCGAGATGTTCGGCAACCGCGGCATCTATCACAAGGGCTGGACGGCGGTGACCAAGCACCGGACGCCCTGGGAAACCGGCCAGATCGAGCTGCCGCCGTTCGACGAAGACATCTGGGAACTGTACGACACGAGCAGGGACTGGAGTCAGACGAAAAACCTGGCGAAAGAGCAGCCCGAGAAGCTGGCCGAGTTGCAGCGGCTCTGGATGATCGAGGCGACCAAGCACAACGTCCTGCCGCTCGACGATCGGAGCATGGAGCGCGGGAACCCGGATGTCGCGGGGCGCCCGCAGCTCGTCCGCGGAAACCGGCAGCTCCTTTTCGGCGGAATGGGACGGCTGACGGAGAACTCGGTCGTCAACATGAAGAACAAGTCGCACGCGGTGACGGCCGAGCTGGTCGTTCCTGAATCGGGCGCTGAAGGCCCGATCATCGCGCAGGGCGGACTCACCGGGGGCTGGAGCCTCTATGCCAAGGAGGGCAAGCCGAAGTACTGCTACAACTTCTATGGCCTGAAGCGCTACTACGTCGAGGGCACGAGGCCGATCCCCACGGGAACGCATCAGGTGCGGATGGAATTCGCCTACGACGGAGGCGGCCCGGCGAAGGGGGGCACGGTCACGCTCTTCGTGGATGGGAAGAAAGCCGGGGAAGGTCGCGTCGAGCAGACCGAGCCCGTTGTCTTCTCTGCCGACGAGACGCTCGACATCGGCTTCGAGGCCGGATCGCCCGTGACTCCCGACTACCCCGTACACCGGTTCACCGGCGAGGTGAGCTGGGTCGAAATCGATGTCGACAAGGCGGCGGCGGACGTCGATCACCTCATCCAGCCCGAAGAACGCCTGGCCCTCGCGATGGCCATTCAATAGCAGGAGGCGGGAAACGTCGGAAGGCATATCGGAGGCCGCAGGACCGACACTCGATGTAGGTCCGGTTTTCAACCGGACCGGCGTCTAACGGGGCGCCGTTCTGCGGCGCACGCGACCGGTCATTTATCCGATTATGCGACCCGACGAGCCCGCCTCCACCCGGATCAAGCATGACAATCGAGGGCATTCCGCGGTCTCAACCATGGAAAGCTCTGCCCGCCAAGTATTACACGAGTTGGAGGTTGTTGACATATTTATGCTTATGGAATATGCTTATATGCAATGAGAACCATGGTGAAGCTTGACGACAAATTGCACCGCGATGCGCGGGCCTATGCGGCCAAGCATGGCATAACCCTGGCCGCGCTCATCGAAGAAGCGCTGCGACTGAGACTCGCGAAAAGAATGAGTCCCAAATCCAGTGAACCGCTGCGTCTACCGACTTTCCGGGGTGACGGTCTGCAACCTGGCGTCAGCCTGGACGACATGGAGACTGTCTACGACCGCATGGACGGAGTGCGATGATTGCATGTGACGTCAACGTCCTTCTCTATGCCCTTAGAGAGGATAGCGCACGGCACGCAGAATATCGCGCCTGGCTCGAAGAGGCGCTCAGCGGGGACGAACCGCTAGCCTTGTTTGAGCCGGTCCTTGCCGCCGTACTTCGCATTGCGACTCATCCCGCCATTTATCGAACGCCCACTCCACGCGCGCTCGTGGAAGATTACGTCAACACGCTCATCGCCTCTTCGGCTGCTGTCACACTACGAGCGGGCGATCAGCACTGGGGTCTGTTTTTGGACCTGTGCCGGAAAGCCGACTGCAACGGGAACCTGGTACAAGACGCGTATCTTGCCGCCCTAGCCCTCGAGCACGGCTGTCAATGGGTGACGACCGATCGGGATTTTGCCCGATTTCCTCGCCTGGTATGGAGACACCCGCTGCTTCACACTTGAGAAACCGTCCGGATTCACTCGATTTCTTTCGCGTTCGAGGTAGCGGTCACGAATGCCCATCGACTCATAGAAACTCCTTCTCAGAAAAAGTTCTTTCGCTCAGCGCGCAGAGCCAGTGCTTATTGGACCGAAAAGCACTCGCCTGGCGAGAAGTATCAACAGAACCAGGCCGAGAAACACGGCAATCAGCACCCCGGCGCAGAGCTGGGCAGCTCGGGAAAAGGCATGGTCTACCGCTTTCAACGCTGTCGCGTCTATCTCCTGCGTGAGGAGTTTCCGCTGCTGGATGAGGGTATCGGTGACGTCCCCCACTGCCGCCATTCGTTCGGCGGTGATCTGCTTGAGGGCGGCCACCCGTTCGTGCTCGATGAAGGCAACGGTGCGCGACACTTCCGCCGACAGCTCCTTCAGCGTGGCCTCGCGCTCTGCCGTGACAAGAGCAGGCGTATTCTCCACGACCGCCAGGGACCGCTCCACGGCTGGGATGGTTCGGTCCAGCACGTCCACCGCGTGGCCGACCGACTTGACCGCGCTCTCTGCGGTCGGCATTGCGTTTTCTAGCGCGGAGATGGATCGCTCCATGGCCGGGACAACCCGCCCCAGGCCCTCCACTGCCTGCCCGGCCGTCCTGGCGGCCTTGTCCAGTTGGTACTCGCCGGCCATATCCATCGCAAAAAGCTCCGCCTGCCAGCGAGCCTGATCCATGAGCTGAGCACTGTAAATCTCAATACGCCGATTGAGGTCATCCACCGATAGCATCACGTTGCCCACGGCTTGGGGGATTGACAAAGATGTGGCCCACTCCCGCTGCGCAACTTCGCTCAGGAAGGACTCGCGTCCGGCAATAGACCGCGTGATCGCATGCTCTGCCGCCCACTTCCGGGCGTATTCGCGTACGCCGGACACGTCGCCGGAAAGGGTCATTGAGGCTGCAGCACGGGCTATCTCGGCCTCAAGCCGCTGCGAGGCGGTCACGGCGATGCCGCGCGTCTCGCCAAGGGCCTTTGCGCCCGGGCCCTTCTCGAAGTAGTCCATCATCTGGAAAGTCAGTACCCACGTGTCCGCGAGGGCCCCCAGGGGAGTGGGCAGAAACAAAGCCTCGCGGAGTGCCGGGACCGCTTCTATCTTCCAGAGCAAAGCCTCTCGGCGGATAGCGCGATCGGTCGTGCCCGCCAGGATCTGGTCGGCAGAGGCCACGATGACGCTCGACATCGGATGGACCATCGCCCGCATCCGGAGCCGTGCTTGCTCAAAGGTGGCCGAGACGTCCCCTTCGGCATGCACCTGCGCAACCGGCTGATTCACTCCGGGTGGGATCTTCGTGCAGCCGGCGGGGAATAGTAACAGACAACAGAGGAACACCTGCGCCAGGTGCGTGATGTGTCGAGGATGATCTCTTAATGCCCTTCGACTCACAGAGACTCCTTCTCGGATGCCAGGAAAGTGTTGCAACCCGGATGCCGGAGCGATACTGGCAAGATTACCAGTGGCGGGGGTACCCCGACATGAATCAGACCGGAGAGACTGGGACTGCCAGCTGGCGGGGTGAAAAGAAGCGCTGCCAAAAAAACAGGCATGGAACGCCGTCGGCCAGACAGCGTGGGAACGATCAGACAAGAATCGACAGGTTACGCCTCTCAACCCCTAATCCGGACTGACACGTGAGCCGGACCCGGCTGTACTTATACGTATCTGGAAACCACAAGCTACCGGGCCGGTTCTTGGAGGCAACCAACAGAGTCCCGAGATGTGTATAAAGTGCAGGGGCCCGGGTCTCACTCCACGGTGTCATCGCACACCGGCGCAAAAAGATAGCGTTCATCGTACAAGTCCTCTTTGAAGCTGGGCGAGATAAGCGCCTCTCGTCCCAAGACGGCAAACACCAAGTGAATGTAGATACGGGTGTAGGTGTTTGGCATAGTGTCGGAAAGTGCCACGTTTGTGCGCCGAGTGCAAGCCTCAAAACCACGTGTCAGTCCTACGGACCTGATCCGTCGCCGTCAGTGGTTTCTATCAACGTGTCGGTCCTACGGACCTGCTCGGTGGCCCATCACTGCCGGCCACCCACCGGGTGGCGTTGGTGGCCCGCTTCTTTTCGTTCTCCTCCCGTCGGAACTCCGTGCTCATCGGCCTTTCCGGCTCCATCCGGAATCCCAGCGCCGCCTACACGATCTCTTATCGCCGGATTAGGGCCCCGCAACCGGCTTTCCTTGTAAAGCCGGTTGGCTGTACGCTACACTAGCTTCAATCGTAGCGATACCGGAGGCCATTATCCCGAACCGGCGGGCCTTGGCGACCTTACGCCTCTCCAGAGGTTAATCGCGCCTGCTCCGTTCCGAGTCATCGTCGATCTGAATCCCGCACCAGACTGACCCGTGCTTGAGGCGGAGGAAAGGAGAATCACGATCACACGTAGAGGCACGTCGCCTGGCAGAATCACCGGCAAACGCGCGGATGCCGGCCAATGCGCGAGTGGGGCTTGGCCATAAGTGCTGCCGATCTGGTTGGTGACGGGGTGGTGAGAGAGCAGGTCCAACCATGGCTTTGGCGCATCACGCAAGCCGAAAGTCCAAACAACCGTTTGTTTGCCCCTCCAATCTCGGCCAGGAGCGAATCGAACAGATCCTCGAGAATCTGTTCACTTTCGCAGCCGTTCTGATTCTTCCGCTGGCTGCCTTCGCCGTGGTGCGAGGAAGCTACGCCTCCTCCACGGGTTTTCCGGTTCTTTATGTCACCCAGATTTTTCTTTCCCTTGGGGTCGTGAGCGCACGACTGGCGAGAGGGACTGTCTCATTCCAGACCCGCTGGCGAGTCTTCTGGATCTGCCTGTTCGGAATTGCGGCCACAGGATTGTTCACGTTCGGCCTGGTGAGCATGGCATCCGCGGCACTGATCTGCGTCTGCATCCTGGTGACGTTTGTCGGGCCCAGGCTTCACAGGTATATCGCGCTTGGGTGCACGATCGCGGTGATGGCCGCGGCCGGGGTCGCCCACACCCAGGGTTGGACCCAAACGCTGCCGAATCCCGGCGCCTTTGCGGTTTCGGCGGCGGCCTGGGCCTTTGCCATTGTGGCGCTGACGACGACTTGTGTCGCCCTCGTGTTTTTTGTGGGCCGCCTGAAGGATGTCTGGACGAAGGACATTTACGAACTCGCCGCCAGCGAGACCCTGTACCGGACCCTGTTCGAAACCGCACCCGATGGCATTCTGATCCTCAGGAACGGCGTGTTCGTCGAGTGCAACACCAGGATCCTGGAGATCCTGGGCTACCCGCGCGAACAGTTGCTTGGCAGGCGGCCTGAAGAGTTCTCCCCTCCCTGCCAGGCCGACGGTACTGCCTCGGCCGAGAAGGCGCGGCTGAAGGTGGGGGCAGCCTTGGCCGGGGATGCCCAGTTCTTCGAATGGGACCACCAGGACAGTGACGGCCGGATTCTCGCCACCGAGGTCAGCCTCAACCGCCTCGGCGTTGACACCGAGGAACTGTTGTTGGCCATAGTTCGGGATGTCTCGGAGCGCAAACGGGCTGAAGAGAAGATCCGAAAGCTGGGAACGGCGTTGGAACAGGCCGCGGAAGATGTGATTATCACGGACCTGGACGGTGTCATCAGTTACGCCAACCCTGCTTTCGAGAGGATCACCGGCTACTCCCGGGCGGAGGCGATCGGACGCAACCCTCGGTTTCTGAAGAGCGAAATGCATGACGGCGATTTCTACCGGCAAATGTGGGGGACGATCCTCCGCGGCCAGAACTGGGAGGGGAGGCTGATCAACCGTACCAAGGCCGGATCGCTGGTCCACATGGATACGATCATCACTCCCCTGAAGGGCCCGACCGGCGACATCGTCGGGTTCGTCTCCCTGAAGAGGGACGTCACACGCCAGGTGCAACTCGAGTCGCAGCTGCAGGCCGCACAGAAGATGGAGGTGGCCTGCCAACTCGCCGCCGGGATCGCCCA
>CAYQYP010000477.1:0-1813 GCA_964421755.1 uncultured Acidobacteriota bacterium | reverse complement strand
GAGCGCCATGTCGCTCCGCGCCCCGATGATTCTCGCGGCGCCGGCGAATGGATCGCCCGCTATATCAAGCACTTTCATCCGAAGGGGGACGGCGCAGCTCTTGATTACGCCTTCTTGACCCATTTTCACGACGACCACATGGGTGGCGTCACCGCGAATTCCAAAGCCTCATCGCTGGGCCCGTACAAGTTGGCCGGGATCACTGAGGTAACCGAGCACGTGGCGATCGCGACCATCATCGACCGAGGCTGGCCGGACTACGAATACCCGGCGCCGTGGAAAGGGGCAACGGCCGAGAACTATCGGGCATTCCTGAAATGGCAGCAAGAGAATCGAGGAATGAAGGTAGATCGACTTCATCCGGGACACAAAGACCAGATCCGGCTGGCCAGATCTCCTGAGAAATACCCTGGCTTCGAAGTCAGGAACATCATGGCGAACGGCGAGGTCTGGACCGGAGTAGGCACTGAGACCCGTCACCATTTCCCTCCGCTCACAGATGTCCGGCCCGAGGACCGGCCTGCTGAGAACCCGTGCAGTGCCGGTTTCCGGCTGAGCTACGGAGCGTTCGACTATTTCACGGGCGGAGACATCACGGGGATTCCCGAGCCTGGAGCGCCGCTCTGGCACGACGTCGAGACCCCGGTCGCCAAGGCGGTCGGTCCGGTGGAAGTAAGCCTCTTGAATCACCACGGCTACATCGACGCCGAGAACCTGTTCTTCATAAGCACGCTGCGTCCCCGGACTTGGATTCTACCGGTTTGGGATTCGGCCCATCCCACCCCGGCGGTTTACAACCGGCTCCGATCGACCCGTGCCTATCCGGGCCCCCGGGACCTGTTCATGACCAACATGCACCCGGCCAACCGTATCGTGACTCCCGGACTGGATCAGGTGGCCAGCCATCAGGGACACATCCTGATCAGGGTGATCCCGGGAGGCGGTACCTACCAAGTCATCATCCTCGATGACAGTGGGGAAACGTACCAGGTGAAAGCTGTTCACGGCCCGTTCGAAACCCGGTAACAAATCGAAAGCCGTTAGCCCGGATCTCTCACACGGCAGGCGGTTTGTTTTTTCGGAACCGCGCACGCAGCGCTTTTCAGCGGAGTAAGCGGGTTCTCGATGGCAAGTGCGCCCCTGGTGCTCGCAGAACCCGCTTACTCCGCTGAAAAGCGCTGCGAGGGTGTTGAAAAAGTTGACGTGTGTGTCATATCCCCGGAGGGGATTGCCGAATGACCCCAACGGGGTCACGTAGCAAAGCCCAGGGTTGCCCGCGTTGTGTGCGGGAAACCCTGGGTCCGGGGGCTTGGTGTTGCGTTCAACCCTGAAAGGGTTGCGTACCGCACTACGCAACCCTTTCAGGGTTGTATCGTTCCCGCTGTCAACCCGGGGTTTCCCGCAGAAAACGCGGGCAACCCCGGGCTTTGCTACGCAACGCCTTCCGGCGTTGAAAACTGTCAATAAGCCGCCAGTCGGACGCGCTCTCCCACCTTTTTCAACACCCTCGCTGCTTGCGCGGCTCTGAAACAACGGCCGCGAGCGGGATTTTCAGGAGCTGCGCACGGAGCGAGGGTGTCGTATAAGGTCGGAGAAGTGCGTGCGGCCCACAGGTATTGACGGACTTGTTATGGGCTGATGTCGTGCGTAGGGCGAGATCGAATGGAGCCGCGCACGAAAGCGAACGACAGTGAGCGAGAGTAAGCGGACCACCAGTCATTCGCCAAGTCGAGACATTTAAACACGAAGCAGTGGAGCGAGTCAGGTGGTCCGCTTACTCGCTCGCTTCTCTCGCTGTCGTGCGCGGCTCCAT
>CAYQYP010000476.1:0-8150 GCA_964421755.1 uncultured Acidobacteriota bacterium | reverse complement strand
TCAGGGACGGGCAGGTTGTTGGTCTTCGCGTAAGCACGCGCGACGTCACCGAGTTGCCTGAGCCAGTGCTCCAACCCGATGCTTTCCTCCGGCGCGATCATGTAGCTGAGGTCCGGACGGCGGTCGGCCCAATGGTCCTTGGTGTCGTCCATAACGTGGTAGAACTTCTTCCCGTTGACCTCCTGGCCCTTGGGAAATCGGTCTTTTTCCCAGGTGACCTTCAAGTATTCGAACACTCGGGCGGAATCTCCACCAATCTCCGCCGCCTCGCGCCGTGCCTCCAAAAGCAAATCGAGAGCACGTTCCGAGTCCTTACCAGCAGCGGCGGAGCGGGCCTCACCGAGCGTCTGCTCAATCGCTCGAAATCCGGCGATCATGCGATCGTGGTGACCGGCTAACTTCGCTATCGAAAGCAGGACTTCCAGGTTGTAGCGGTTGCGCGCAACCTTGGAGATGGCCTCGTGTAAGCGGTCGACGAGGGCATCGTTCGCTTCCGCCATCCGCGCCGCACTCTCCGCCAACTCCGCATAGCGCCCAGTGTAAACGGGGGTAAAGTCCAGCTTCGTGGACTCAGGTAGCGGCGGAGGCGGCAACGTCAGGTCTTCGCGCTCCCCTCCCACCCCCTTTCCCTCGGAGTTTCCGTATGCGCGGCCGCGCACTTTGGAGGGAACGCGATCCCAGGATCTCTCGAAAAACCGTGCCTGTGACTGGATTGCGCGGTAAATCCCGGCCAGGTCCTGCACCCCTGGTCCGTAGAACACGTTCATAAAGTCCGCGACGTGTTGCTCGACTGACGGGGAATCGGGATTCCACGCAGATTGAGCGACGGCCGACCAACCGAGCCAGAAAGTTTCGCTGTGAAGTCCGGAGTCATCCCAGGCCGCGCCGTAAACACCAATCGGACGGCCTTGGCTCGCTGAACGGGAGACATCTCTGAACGTTTGCGCCAGGCGGCCGGGCTGCAGTCTACCGTCCCGCTCGAATGAAAAGTGATCGGGAAACAGCAATTCGTCGCCTTGCATGGAGGTGTAGATCAACTGCTCCATTCCCCGAGTTACCTCCTCCCGCATCTGAACGGCGTTGCCGCTCATCACGGCGTTGATCAGGTCGGGCGGCAGGAGCCGGATGTGCTCGGGCAGCACCGGATATTCCACCCACGCCAGCATCCGGCGCCGGCGCGCTGACAGGAAATTGTGCGCCCGATTTGCGAACTCGACCCAACGTAGACTGCGATTCTCGGGATTGTATGATTTGTCGCACTTCGCGCAGATGCCCGCGTAATAAACCTCATCAGTCGAGACGTGGAAGTACTCGACTCCCTGGGTTGCCTTGATCACGTCGTCAAACATCGAGAAGATGAGCTGGTAGGTTCGCTCGTCACAGAGGCACGACTGGTAGTTGTTCCCGTCCGCCCGAAGATCCGCAAATTCCGGGTACTTCAAGACGTAGCTCATGTGAGCGGGTGACTGGATCTGTGGGACGACCTGGATGAATCGCTCGAGGCCGTAATTCACGATCTCCTGTAACTCGGCAGTCGTAAAGGCGCCCGGCGCTCCTATGATGGGGTGGGAAGGGTACTCGAATTTGTCTTCAAGCTCGAACCCGATCATGTTCACCTTGAATCGCGCGCACCAATCCAGGTAGCGCTTCAGAGTATCGATCCGGTCTTGGTGATGCTTGGTGTCCCAATGCAAGAATCGAAGCTCGAAAGCCGGCCAATCCTCGATCGTTCCGACGGGCAGAGTGAACGAGCCTTTGCCGTTTGGCTTCAGTAACTGAATGAATGTCTGGACGCCGTAAAACAGCCCCTGGTCGCTGTTCCCTTCGATGACGATACGATGCGGCGCCGCCGTGATCCGATAAGCCTGCCGATCGAGCTCGGGTTTAGCGCCGCTCTTTACAGCGCCGCTTCTGGTCGCAAGGACCAGGATGTCTGTCTTCGTCGATCCGGCCGCGCGAAGCGAAAGCCCGTACATGTCGTCGAGGTCCGTGAGCAGCGAGCGGATCGCGATGTGCTTCGTGGGAAGCGCCGTCTCATAAGTCCAGCTACCGGAAATCTCCAAATCGCCACTTCCCAAACGCACATGGCGTGGAGACGGAACCACCGAATAGCCCCGCAGAAAAAGCTCGCTTGGCGACTGCCCGGCGGCGGCGGTGAAGGCAAGGGCACATCCAAAGATGGGCGTCCAGCAGAGACGCAGGCAGCGCCTGACCTCGGATGAGAACCAGGAGCAATTACGCATTCGGCCTCCAGGACCGTCCTATTGGGGACGGTTCGGTTTACAGAACTTCCGATCAAGGCGGCAGGCCTCGGCCAGCTCGCTTTCGCCTTTCTGGCGATCGCCATTCCTCAAATATGCGAGGCCCAGGTTGTAGTGCGTGGCTGCGTTCCTGGGGTTTACCGCGAGAGCTTTCCGGAAGTGTGACGTCGCCTCGCTAAAGCGCGATTCGCGTGCCAGGAGAAACCCGAGTTTGAGGTGGCACTCCTCGTCTCCAGGAGCGTTCCGAGAGGCCCGCTGGAACTCGGCAATGGCTCGAGGAAATTCACCTTTCGCCTCGTAGACGAAGCCGAGGTACTTCTGAGCAGGCAGGTATCCGTGCTCGTTGGACAGCAGTCGACGGAAACCGACCTCGGCGACGTCCAACCGGTTCAGGTAATAATCACAGGCGGCGACGAAAAAGAGTGCCTGCAGGTCGTCCGGATTACTGGCGAGAACCTTTTCGAAGTCGAAACGAGCGAGCTCGAAACGCTCTTCGTTGTAACGACAGCGCCCCAGTAGCAGGTGTGCTGCAGCCATCCCCTTCTCTTCTCGAAGTGCCTGCTCAAGAAGGGGAATAGCGACGGCACATTGTCCTTTGGCCGCTGCCTGACCCGCTCGGGAGATCAGCTGAAAGACGCGGAGCTTATCCTTGGGATCCGCCAATTCGGCTGGCGCTCTGCCTGACGGTCGCGGGCCGCTCACGTAACCGAGGGCCGCCAACCGCTCCCGCTCCTGAGGATCTATGATTGGAGGTTTTCCAGCACCGAGCTTTGCTGAAGTTCCGGCGATGCTGGCTAGGCGCTCCTTCATGCCCGCTGCCAGCTCCGGCTGCTGACTGTGCAGGTTACGGATCTCACCCGGATCACGCCTGAGGTCGTACAGTTCAGCTTTGGGCGCCTCAATGTATTTGGTCCCCGCCCGTCGGACCGCTCGGAGCGGGCTCCAGCCAAATTGCGCGGGATAACAGGTCTCACTGTACGCCTCGGAGGCGCCGCTGGTCTCGCGTCCCTGCATTCCGCCGAGGAGGCCATGTCCGGCGGTTTTCGGTGGTGCGCCAACATTCGCAATTTGAAGAATAGTCGGCAGGATATCGACGGTCGATACCTGAGGAGAGACTTCCTTAATGGGGCCGAGATTCACAGCAGGCTTGATGATAAGAGGGACGAGAAGCGTCGTGTCGTAGAGGAACAGACCGTGCGTGAATTCGTGGTGCTCTCCGAAACTCTCCCCGTGGTCGCTCGTCAAAACAATTGCGCTTCGATCATACAAACCCTGATTCTTGAGGAATGCCACGAGCCTGCCTGTCTGCTGATCGCAATACGCCACCTCCCCATCGTACGGACGCGACTTGAAACGCGTGCCGAATGGTTCCGGGGGCCGATAGGGATCGTGTGGATCGTACAGATGGACCCAAACAAAGAACGGGTTCGCTCGGGCCGTCTTGAGCCAAGCGATGGTTTTATCCACTACCTCGGCAGCGGGACGTTCAAGTTCATTTAGATTCACAACGCCAGAGGAGTTTCCGAGGGGGACATCATCGTAACGGTCAAAACCCTGATTCAATCCAAACCGCGAATTAAGCACGTAACTGCCGACAAAAGCCGCAGTTACGTAACCCGCGGACTTTAGCAACTCCCCTAATGTACGCTGCTCCGGTCCCAACTTATACCCGACGTTGTCGCGGACTCCGTGAACGGTTGGTAGAGTTCCGGTGAGAATCGTGGCGTGAGAGGGTAGCGTCAGGGGAACCTGTGCGACAGCTGTCTTGAAACGGATTCCATCCGCGGCCAATCGATCGATGTTGGGAGTGTCGGCCAGCGAGTAACCGTAGCAGCCGAGCCGGTCCGAACGAAGCGTGTCGATCGTGATGAGAACGATGTTGGGTCGAGCAACGTCGGCTGCTTCGGAGTTCCCACCGAAAACGCACAGCCACGGCAGGAATCCCGTTAATCCTGTCAGAAAGTTTTTTGACAGGATTAACAGGATTGACAGGATTCGTCTTACAACCGCACTTTTCACTGGTATCCCCTCTGGGATTGGACCGTCTCGATAAACGCCAGGATATTCTCCAACGGCACGTCTCCCTCTACGTCGTGAGACGGTGAGAATATGTAACTCCCCTTCGATCCCAATTCAAGCAAGCTACGGCTTTCCTCACGGACTTCGTCTGGAGTGGCGAAGGGGAGGATACGCTGGGTCGACAGCCCCCCGTAGAAACACAGCCGACCACGATACTGCTCCATGAGCGCTCGGGTGTCCATAACCTCCGGCTGGAAGGGATTGAAACAGTTGACCCCGATTTCGATCAACTCGTCAAACAGCTCGTCGACATCGCCACAGGAATGAATAAAGACCGCCTTTCCTGTTTCTCGAACTGCGCCGTACATACGTTTCAAGACCGGCTTGAGGAATTCCCGCCAGAGCCGGGGTCCCATCTGAAGTCCCCGTTGCTGTCCCCAGTCATCCCCGAACTCGACCGCATCGATGTCGTACTTCAATGCCTCGTGCGCCTGGGCAATATTGTAATCGGCAATCGTGTTCAGCAGGTCGCGGACAAAACTCGGATGATCGTGGAAATCCATGAGAAGGTTTTCCATTCCCCTGAGCGTCCAGGCGCGTTCGTAAAGCGAGAAACCTATGCCAAAGACCCGATATCGGTCCCCGTACGTCGCAATAAGCTGAGGGATGTCGGCGAAAAAGCGCGGTTCTCGGGGGTCCGGGAATTGGTATCCGAGGAGAGAGGGTTTCGACAGGAGGCACCCTTCGACGATACCGATATCGCGGTCGACACTCCGATTCCAGACTACACCGAAGACGTCTCGCACCCGGTGTTCATCGACGGGATCAAAGAAGCCGATATCATTTCCCAACTTCAGAAGATGATTCTGCAACCACAGTTCGAGGTCGCCGGCCGGATGATGTCGCTGAAGCTTCTCCCTGGCTTCTTGGGTGAATCCAAAAGACCACGGGACATAGGGCGGGGCCTGGCCATCGAGAGACATCCTGACTACTTCTCGTTTTGTCATGCCGCCGCCCTGTCCAACTGGGGCGAGAGCGCAGACTCCCAGTGCCTGCGCTCTCTTTCGGGAGGAGAATTAGAACTCCAGCCGCGCGCCGAACTGGATCAGGCGCGGGTCACTCGCCGTCGAGGTGATCCGCCCGTTGCTCGCGTTCGGGTTGCTGTAGTTCGGGTGGTTGAGGAGATTGAAGATGTCCGCCGTGAAACGCAGCGAGGCAGACTCGGTAATGGTCGTGGTCTTGAAGAACGAGAAATCGATCATGCTGAAGCCGGGTCCTTCCAGGATGTTCCTGCCCGGCCGTTTGTTCGTGATGACATCGACGGTCATGCCCGTGTTGGGGTCGATCGCCTGCACAAAAGCGCCGGTGTCGAACCAACGGGTCAGTGTGCGTTCGTCGTTGGGCAGGTTGCCATCAGCGACTCTCCACCGGTTTCGATCGGGCGAGAAAAACAGCCCGGAACGGTTTGTGCTGATGGCGGCGATCTGCCATCCCTCGAGGATCTTTCCCAGGACTCCCTTGGCCGAGCCGGCGAGCCGCTGCCCGGGGCCCCACGGCAAATCGATCAGGAAGTTAAAGGTGAAACGATGACGCGGGTAATAGGCGGAATCGCCCTTCTCCAAGTCGAGCCGCTGCTCCAGGCTGGCAATACCGCTTCGGCGGTCGCCGAGGATCGGGAGAGCGCCGGAGCCGCCCGTGGTCTGCTCGGAGGTATTGAGGGTCTTGGCCAGCACGTAGAAGGCCTGGAAGGTAACACCCCTGCTCACATTACGCATCAATTCCGCCTGGAACTGATGGCTTTGTGACCAGGCGCCGGTCTTCAACGTCCCCACGTCTCCGAAGACCGGGTCCGCGCGGCGGGCCGGGTCGGAAAGAAGCGGATAAAGGGACTGCGGATAGGCCGTGTTCACCGGTTCGTTGAATTGGAGCTCGCTTCCCCGAGTGCCCACGTAGCTCAACTGCAAAGAGGTCTGCGGCAGGATCTCCTGCTGCAGGGTCAGGTTCCAGGTCTGAGCCATCGAGTCCTTCATGTAAGGATCGAACGGCGCAATGCCGACCGGCGCGGCAATGGACACCGCGCTGTCGCTGAACGCCGGAGTGCTGCCACCGAGCACGTAGGGCGGCGCGGTCCGGAACAGTCCGGCCTTCTCCCTCGGATAGCCCACCTGTGATCGCGTGAAGTTGAATGGCGCGTTCTGACGGGTCGGCGACTGCAGGGTAATGAGCGGCAGGGTCCAGTAGTTGAGTCCCCAACCGCCTCGCAGAACCGTCTTGCCGCTGCCCGTGAGCTGGTAAGCAAAGCCGATCCGCGGCGCGAAGTCGTTGCGGTCGGGTTGGAGCAGATGCTCCGGCAAGCCCGTCTCGGCGGCCGTCTTGAACACCACTCCTGCCGCCTGATACGCGGTGACGGCAGCGGGATTGACAGCGAACGCCTTGTCGACAGGGTCGTTCAAAACGATGGTTTTGCTCTTCGGGTCGTAGGTCGAGATCTGGTCGCGCAGGTCCCTGTAACGGGTGTAGTACTCGTAGCGCAAACCAAGGTTCAAAGTCAGGCGACTGCTCACCTTCCAGTCATCGTGAAAGTAAACGCCCAGGTCCTTTTGTCGATGATAGAAGAACCCCTTGTCGCTGCGGAGTTCGCCCCAGTCGTCGTAGCCGAGCAGGAAGGAGGCGAAACCAGACCCAGTCCCCGGCACGATGTTGTTGTTCGCGTCCCCGAGCCCCGTCCACTGGGGTCCGAAGGTGTAGCAGCCTCGCGGCTGGCCGCGTTCGTCGGAGTTAACCGCCATGGTGCGGAATTGCCCGCCCATCTTCAGGGAGTGGTTCCCCTTGATCATGGAGAGGTTGTCGGCCCAGGTAGTGAACAACTGCGGCGCGGTCTGCGGGTTGTCGTCGTCCCAGAAAATCCCGCTCGGCCAACCGCCAAACTCCAGGTCACCGGAGACTGGATCAGCCGGATACAGGCAGGGCCAACCACTGTCCCCTGTCACGTTCTGCAAACCGAGCAGATCCGTTATCTTCGGGTCCTTGATCGTCGGACCGCGGCGGGAGTTCGGCCGGGTGAAACCCACCCGGAGCTCGTTGACCACGCTCGGGCTGAAAGTGTGAGTGTTGGCGAACGTGCCCTGAGACGTTCGGGCGGTTACCGTGTTGTAGTAAATCTCCGTCGTCGGTGACCCGCCCTTCGGGTTCGGCTTGACCTGGTCGACAAAAGTGTAGGTCAGGGAGTAAGTGTCATTCCCGGCCTGGTGATCGCCCTTGACCGTGAACTTGTCTTCATCGGTTCCGCTGGGGAGGCGAACCTCGAGATTCTGCTCGATCGGTGCTCCGGGAATGTTGGGCATTGGATAACGGGTTAGCGCCTGGATAGCCATTTTGCTGAGCCGGCTCGCCGGGATCTTGTTGTTTGGGAACGGGTCGCGGACGGAAAGCCCCGTCGCCGTATCCAGGCGGGTGGTTAGCGGATCGTAAATCGTGTAGACCGAATCCTCCCCGGTTGGCTTGTAGTTGGAGAAGTCACCGTTACGCAGGGCCTCGGTCGGGGAGCCCTTGAAAGCGGAGTACCGCTGAGTCAGGCGCAGACCTTCGTAAGTAAAGAAGAAAAAGGTTTTGTCCTTGCCGTCATAGATCTTCGGCAGGACAATCGGCCCGCCAACAGCGCCGCCAAACTCATGCCTTATCAACTTGGACTGCGGTTTGGTCGAGAACGGGTTTCGGGCCAGCAAACCATTGCTCCGGTAGGTTTCAAAGGCGGACCCGTGAATTTGGTTGGTACCGGACTTGGTCAAATAGCTGATCGTTGCCGGCTTGCTGTACTGGGCACTGGAATTCAGAGCCTCGACTTTGAATTCCTGCACCCCCTCCATCGCC
>CAYQYP010000475.1:0-10345 GCA_964421755.1 uncultured Acidobacteriota bacterium | reverse complement strand
AATTGGGACTGACAACGAGGTCGGCCCGTTCCGTCCCGTGCAGCGGGCCGTTGTACGTATGATTGCGGATCTGCGACTTGGAAAACAGCCATCCCGACCATCCGGGAAGGCCCGCCGTGAATTCGACGACCGTCAGCCGGGTGGGCGGCTGGTGCGGCGCTGAAAGCCGGTGAACCTCAACCAGGCTGGTTCCTGGAGTGATCACAATGTGCAGATCGTAGTCCTGCAGGAATACGCTCTGGCCGGTGTCGCGCGTCGAAAAGGTCAGGCGAACGCGATCGCCCCGATTCACGGCGATGCGCGAAGGGGCAAAGCCGTAGCGAAAGGCTTCGATGTGAATGTCCCGGACCTGGGCTGGCCGAGTCCAGAGAGCCGCAAGGATTGCCGGGAAGATCGCGCAAGCGACGAGCAGCAGACAAGCGGCGAGCCTGCGGTGTCTTCTACGACGCGACATCCCTTCGGTCATGATCCGGAGAAGCTATCACAGGTGCAGGCTACTCTGCTTCAGCGATCATGCCCGGTGATAGACTCAATTCATGGCATCCTCTGCGCGGGTCCTCGGACTCGTCCTCGTTCTGGGATTCACCTGGGCGATCGCTCTGCAGCGTGACGACCTGCCCGCGCTGGAAGCGGAGTTCCAGCGAGAACTTGATGAACTGTGGCGGATCCATCGGTTTCCCGGCGCCACTGCCGCGTTCGTCCTACCGGAGGGACAACACCGCGCTTTTGCGACGGGGTATGCCGATCGCGAACAAGGTATTCAGATGTCTCCGGACAGCCTGCAGCTCGCAGGCAGCGCGGGTCAGAGCTTCACGGCGGCCGTCGTCCTCAGCCTGGCCCAGGACGGGGTACTTGGCCTCGATGACAAAGTGTCGAAGTGGCTTGCGCACGAGCGCTGGATAGGGCGCCTGCCGAACCACCGGGACATAACCATCCGCACGATCTTGAATCACAGTTCGGGGATCCCGGACCACACGCAGGACGAACGCTTCCTGCAGACGCTGCGAAAAGGTCTGCGCACCAACCCGGACCTCCGCCTGTCTCCGGCGGAATTGGTGCAGTTCGTCCTGGACAAGGACGCCCTGTTCGCGCCCGGTCGACGGTTTGCTCACTCGGACACCAACTACATCCTCGCCGGGATGGTGATCGAAAGAGCCAGTGGATCGTCTTGTTTCGGCGAGCTTGTCCGGCGTTTCCTCGAGCCCCTGCAATTGTCGCTGACTGGACCGGCGGATCGCCGGGGCCTCCCGAGTCTCTCTACGGGCTACGTGGGTGCGGGAAACCCCTTTGGCCTGCCTCGCAAAACCGTCTCGAGATCCACGCTCGCGGTCAATCCCATGATCCAATGGACCGCCGGCGGTCTGGTTTCCAACCCGCGAGATCTGGCGCGCTGGGCGAAAGTGCTCTATGAGGAGAAAGCGCTGAAAAAGCCCTACCTGGAAGATCTGCTTGGATCCGTGGTCACCGATCGCCAAGGTCGAAAGTACGGGCTGGGCGTCCAAATCGAGGATAGCGAATTCGGTCCGTCTTACGGGCACGACGGCTGGTTTCCCGGGTACCGGACGCGCATGACATACTTCCCAAAGCACAAGATCGCCGTTGCCATACAGGTCAACACCGACGACCAGATAGACACGAGGCAACTCGTCCTCTCACTTACCCGCAAGCTTATTCAGAACAAACCCCGCTAACGCAGGGCCGACTTCCAAGTCGGACATTCGGCATGCGGCCAGCTGGCTCGATGCTGCTGGCGGTTTGTAGTGTCCGACCGTCGGCTGGCTCGGTGTAGCAAGCTTTTGCGAATCTCTCGTTGGTCCGACTTCCAAGTCGGACATTCGGCATGCGGCCAGCTGGCTCGATGCTGCTGGCGGTGTGTAGTGTCCGACTTGGAAGTCGGACCAACGTACTCCGGCAAAGCGCTGCTGCCCCCCGCACTGGCGGTGTGTAGTGTCCGACTTGGAAGTCGGACCGACCTCCTGGGACCTACGTGCCAATTAACTATTGCGTCGCTGACATACCCCGGCAATAATCAGCGAACCAGATTTTTCTGAAAGGACCATAACTTATGAAGCGAGTGCTTGGCATTTTGTTGGTGACAGTGCTTTCTGTTTCGATCGGCTTCGGCCAAGCTGCCGAGCAGAAACCGGCGGCCCAGCCAGATGTCGCACTTCCGGGCATCGATCAGGTGCTGGACAAATATGTAACCGCTCTCGGTGGAAAGGCTGCAATCGAGAAGACGTCCAGTCGCGTCATGAAAGGCGTATTCGAGATTCCGGCGATGGGTTCCTCCGGTACGTTGACGATCTACGCCAAGGCGCCGAACAAGACCGCCGTGCAGATCGACATCCCTGGATTCGGGATGGTTAAGCGCGGATTCGACGGCAACGTCGCCTGGAGCAGCGATCCAATGTCGGGCTTGAGCGAAACCTCCGGAGCCGACCTGGCGGCGGCCAAGCGGGACGCGGTCTTTCACCGCGACTTGATGCTCAAGGAACAGTTCAAGACGATGGAAGTAAAGGGGAAGCAGACAGTGGGCGACAAGGAGGCCTACATCGTCGAGGCAACTCCTGAGGTCGGTCCCGTCGAGAAGATGTACTTTGAGGTGGAAACGGGTCTCTTGGTCCGTCTGGACGCCGAACGTGGGAGTCCCCAAGGCCCGATGAGCTTCGAGACGTTCATGAAGGATTACCGGGATGTCGACGGAATCAAGGTCCCGTTCCTGATCGAACAGAACATGCCCCAAATGAACTTCCTCATCAAGGTCGAAGAGATCAAGCACAACGTGGAGATCGACGAGGCAGTGTTCGCCAAGCCTGCGGCCTAGGCGCAACGGGTTCGGACCATAGGTATTGACGGACTTGTTATGGGCTGATGTCGTGCGCAGCCGGGAACTCGCCGGTCTATCCGCCTTTTAATAGAAGAGTTAACACTTTCAGCGCCCTCGCAGCGTGCGCGGCTCTGAAAGGCAGCTGTCACCCCATCTGGCTGGTACGCTCAGGCTTGATCTTGTAAACGACCCGAACCTCGCCCGGCTGGCTGTTCGGGTACTTGTCGAGACCGAGGTACTTCTTGGCCATCTTGTCGATGTGAGCCGCGGCTCCCTCTTCGGTTATCTCCGCAACCGTCCCACGGATTTCCAGATAACGATAGGGGTTCTCAGGATCCATAATGGAGAGAGACACCCTCTGGTCCCGACGCATGTTGCGGTCTTTCTGCCGGCCGCGGGCCGAGTTCACGATAACGTGCTGCCCGTCGTAGTCGCACCAGACGGGAGTCACCTGCGGATGGCCGTTCGGCATCAGCGTCGCCAGATTGGCGAAAGCTCTTTTCTTGAACAGGTCCAGGAACTTCTCGGGTATGACGTTCGCCATAAGTCCTCCTTGGATCAGATCTTAAATCGCGTCACCGCCTGACTTCAAACCGCACGGGTTGTTCTCAAAATGGTTTTGGGTCATAGTGTTAAAAATGGCCCAAGGCCATCCCTGTCATAAAGTTGAGGAGGCGCAACATGCTCTCTAACACCGCTGCCACAATGCGCACACCCATGTATACCCTG
The DNA here is from genome assembly GCA_964421755.1 of uncultured Acidobacteriota bacterium. GTDB lineage: Bacteria > Acidobacteriota > UBA6911 > RPQK01 > RPQK01 > CAVUUN01. The sequence goes on along the minus strand of CAYQYP010000475.1, from coordinate 6,789 downwards.
TTACGGTTTTTCGCCGGGGTTCTATTCTGGTTTCACGGCGCGCAGAAACTCTTTGGTCTTTTTGGCGGCAAACGGGTGCCATTGGCCAGCCTCATGGGTGTTGCAGGAGTCGTCGAGTTCGTGACCGGCATCTGCATCGCACTTGGCCTCCTGACCAGTTACATGGCTTTCCTTGCAGCGGGTCAGATGGCGGTCGCTTACTTGTACGCCCACGCCGGCCGAGGCACCTGGCCGATTCAAAACGGGGGCGAACTCGCCCTGCTCTACATGTTCGTTTTTCTGTTCATCATGGCCGAAGGCGGTGGCCGTCTGGCTCTTGATTCGATGTGGGGCACGCGAGGGACGACTCGTCGCATCTTTCGATGACGCGCCGCTGAATCGTCGTGCGCCTTCCGTGGCCTCGCGCCTTGAACCTCGTTCGTCTGGACCTTCCTTTTACGGAATTATGAAAATCCAACCGCTGGCTCGTCTCGGACTCGCCCTTCTAACCCTTCTCTTCACCGTTTTCTGCAATCCCGGGAGTTCGGATGCCCAACACGGTTCGAGTTCCAAATTGCCCCTGAACTTGCTGAAGCTGCCCCAGGGGTTCAGGATCGAAGTGTTCTCCGATGCTGTCCCAAACGCCCGGTCGCTCGCTCGGGGAGCGGACGGAACGATCTTTGTAGGGACCCGCCACGAGAGCGTCTACGCGGTACGCGACGAGAACCAGGACGGAAGAGCGGACGCGGTTCACACAATCGCCCGCGGGCTCAACGAACCGAACGGCGTCGCTTTCCGTGACGGCTCGCTCTACGTAGCCGAAATCAATCGGGTGACCCGCTTCGACAATATCGAAAAGCAGCTTCAAAATCCTCCGAAGCCGGCGGTCGTCATCGACTCCTATCCGACCGACGAGCACCACGGCTGGAAGTTCATTGCCTTTGGTCCGGACGGCTGGCTGTACGTTCCGGTCGGTGCACCGTGTAACATCTGTTCGCGCGAGGACAAACGTTACGCCTCAATCACCCGCATCAAGCCGGACGGAAGCGGCCTTGAGGTATTCGCCAGCGGCGTCCGGAACACGGTCGGCTTTGACTGGCATCCGCAAACCAGGGAACTCTGGTTTACCGACAATGGGCGGGACATGCTGGGCGACAACCGTCCGCCGGACGAGCTCAACCACGCTCCGAAGGCAGGGATGCACTTCGGGTTTCCGTTCTGCCATGGAGGGGACATCGCAGATCCGGAATTTGGATCGGGGCGTCCCTGTTCCGGGTTTACGCCTCCGGTGCAGAAGCTCGGCCCACATGTCGCCGCGCTCGGCATGCGCTTCTATACCGGCAAGATGTTCCCTGAGACATACCGCAACCAGATCTTCGTCGCCGAGCACGGCTCGTGGAACCGCTCGGTTCCGATCGGATACAGGGTCATGGTCGTGACGCTGGAGGGCAACCGAGCCGTCGATTACAAGGTGTTCGCCGAGGGCTGGCTGCAAGGTGACGACGCATGGGGACGACCGGTCGATGTCCTCGTGATGCCCGACGGAGCACTCCTGCTGTCGGATGACGAGGCGGGGGTTGTTTACCGGATCAGCTACCGGGGCTAGGGGCCCGGCTGACCCGGAGAACGCTGACAGGCACCAACCAAAACGGAGATGATCAGCTATATGCTGTCCGTGTCCGTCCATATCGGTCCGTGTCCGTCCGTGTTTACCGGAACAGGTCCCGGTCGGCGCGGCGCAGCAACTCCTTGCCGGACCCCTGGGCCGGCTCGTGCTCAAAACCGCGAATCAGGACCGCAGGGACCCGGTTCGCCTTGCCCATGACAAGCTCCGCCGCGGCGGCGAGCTCATCGGCTGTGGCAATCACCGTCATTTTCAGACATTTTCCAAAGGCGTCGGGCGTCCCCCGGTAGTCGGTGACCGGTGACAAACCAGCCACCCCGAGGGCGACGTTGACTAGCCCTTCGCGCCAAGGCCTGCCGAACGTGTCCGAAATGATCACGCCCAGATCGTGACCCAGACGGAGGCCCAGTTCTGCCCGGAGCCGTTCGGCGGACGCGTCCGGGTCCTCGGGTAGGAGCAGCGCGCATCCGGGCGGAACATTGGAGGTATCGATGCCCGCATTAGCGCAGATAAAGCCGTGGCGGGTCTCGGTGATGATCACCCCCTGCTCCGCCCGAATCAGTTGCTTCGCTTCACGAAAAACGAGCTCGATGACCCTCGCATCCCGTCCGTGCTCGCTTGCCCACTCACGCGCGCGTCTAGAGGGCTCGATTGCCGCCAGCGGGACCAGGCGACCCTCCGCTTTTGAAACCACTTTCTGTGCCAAAACAAGGATGTCGCTATCGCGGATTCGAAGCCCGCAATCCACGAGCGCCCGTTCAATGAGCGCCGCCAGCTGGTCACCAGCCTGGATCTCCGGAAGACAGGTGATAGGCACAATCCTGATTTCAGAGGATCCCATGTTTCAACCTGGAATGGACACGAAGATCCTGCAGGAGGGCGAAAGTAGCGGTGCCCGATCCAACCTCGAGAAAATCGCGGATGTCGGAAGGCGTGTCCAGATCGACGGCGATGCGTGCGTTTTGCACGATCGAGACGGCGGCGCCCACCATTGCGGCCTCCTCCTGATGCAGCCTGAAACTGTCGGGCCCAAAGCGCGATGGGAAGACGTCCGGGGGATTTCTGAGAATTGCGTTGGTGCCGTTCCCGTCACTCGACGGCACAATGAGCGCACCGGGAGTGGCAATCGTGGAGTGCAGAAGCGATTCGATATCCGCCGCCTGCAGAAGCGGCAGGTCGATGGGCAGTCGAAGGACGGCGGTGACTCCCTCCTCACGAAGCAGCCGGCTCGCCCAATCGACCGATCGGCTCTCGGACATCTGCACTTCTTCTTCGAGCACGGTCCACCCGCGGCGAGCGGCAAACTGAAGGACTTCCGAAGACCGACTGACGACCACAACCCGACCGACCGCCGGGCAGTCCTGGATTGCCTGGGCCACGTCTCGAAACATCGTCCATATCAACGCCGTCCGCTCTTCGGGGGCGAACAGGCCGGCAAGCCGCTGCTTTCCCTTCGCCGGATCCTTCACAGGCACCAGGACGACGGGAGATGCGTTGGTCACGTTAACTCCTCGCCCGGCTGGGAGATTTCCAGCAGTCCCCTTGCCAGTTCGATCTTGTCTTCGAGAGTCTTCATAACGGTTGGCAGCGCAACCGCTCGGATTCCCTGGGCGTCGATCTGTGGGATCTGATCGCGATCCGCTTCGTCAAGCACAAGGCAACCCGCCACGTCGCAATACAATTGGGCGACCGTTGCCGCACAGACCGGCATCCCGAGCTCTATCATCATCTTGGCCAAGGGCCCCTTCAACGCCTTCCCGACAACGATCGGGCTTACGGCCAGGCACTTCGCCCGGCGAGCGGTCAAGACCTCCCGGATGCCGGGGACTGCAAGTATCGGGCCGATGCTGATCAGCGGATTGCTGGGGGCGATAATGATGAGATCCGCGTTCGCCAAGGCGTCCAGCACCCCTTTCCCCGGCCGCGCGCGTTCCACGTTCGAATAAGTCACTTCGCGCACAACCGGGCGGCAGTTCAAACCAACCAGGTACTCCTGCAAATGCAGTCTCCGGCCTTCGGTGGTGACGATCATCGTCGGGGCGAAATGCTCGCTTGCCGGTAGGATCCGCAGCTTGACGCCAAGACGTCGGGCGAGCCGCCCGGTGACGTCGCTCAGCGAGATCCCTCGCCGGAGCATATTCGTGCGCCAGAGATGAGTCGCGAGGTCGACATCTCCCAAGGCGAACCACGCATCCCAGCCGTAGGCACCCAGCTGCTTCAGGCACTGGAAGGTATCCCCGGCAAGGCCCCAACCGGTCTCCGGATTGACCCGGTCGGAGAGGGTATACAGAAGGGTGTCAACGTCCGGGCAGATTCGCAGCCCAAGCAGCTCGATATCATCCCCGGTATTCGCAATAACCGTCAGCTGCTTTGGTGCGAGAACCTTGGAGAGACCGAGGGCAAGCTTGGCACCTCCGATTCCACCCGAAAGACACACCACTTTGGTCATTGCTCGAGTCCCACCAGTCGCCAGCGGTTGTATTTCACCTTGTACCTCAAATTGAGCTCGATGGCGAGCGCCGACATGCGCTCGACCGTGGCGGCGTTGGCCAGTCTTCCGGCGTTCACCGCCCGCAGACCGGGGAATGCTTCACACAGACGCATAACTTCCGTTCGCGCTCCGTCGTCATCGCCGCAGACGAAAACATCGCAGTCGAGCGGAGTGTCTACATCAGAAAGCAGTCGCGCCGGAATCGTCTTGAAAGCCGCCACCAGCCGGACTGTCGCGGGGAGAAGGCGGGCGATCCGCTCGCTGGATGACCCCTCCTCGAGGCTCACCACGGAGGGCCGCCCTCCTGAAAACGAGACAGGGACCGTCGTGTCGACCAGGATCTTGCCCGGCGGAAAGGAAAGGCCGGAAACCGTGTCCGGGGCTGACGCGAAAGGAACGGTCAGGAAAAATACATCGGCAAAATCGAGAAGCTCCGAATTGGACATCCCGGTGAGGTTGGCGGATCGGCCAGCGCTTCTCAGCGCGACCGCAAGCTCACGGGCCCGAGCGAGCGCCCTCGGCTCGGAGCGGGAGCCGATCCCGACGCTGAACCCTGCGTGCGCAAAACGCAGGGCCAAACCCGAGCCCTCGTGCCCCGTACCCCCGATTATCCCGATTTTTGCATCGATTGGACCGTCTGCCATTCTTGCCTCCGTGGTTCCGATTCAACCAGATGAAACCCCAGGCTGCAAGCGCGCAACTTTCGCAGTACAATCACTGGCCACGAGGCAAGACGGAAACATGAGAACACTTGCAGTTTATGCTGTGGCAGCTGTAATTTTCGGAGCACTGACGGCGCTGGCGGCCGCGCAAGTCGCAGGCCAGACACTGTTCAACGGGAAGGACCTGACCGGGTGGGACGGAGACCCGAAGCTCTGGTCCGTTCGCGATGGCGCCATCGTCGGCCGGACATCGGCTGACGATCCACTTAAGGATAACTCTTTCCTCATCTGGACGGGTGGCGTCCTGAAGGACTTTGAGCTCCGTCTCATGTTCCGATTGGAAAACAACAACTCCGGGATCCAGTATCGCAGCAAGGACCTCGGTTTGAAGGACGGCAAACGCGAAACCTGGATTGCGGGCGGATATCAGGCCGACATGGACGAGGCCAACAGGTACACCGGAATCGTCTACGAAGAACGGGGCCGCGGCATCATTGCAGGCGTGGGGGAGAAGGTCGCGCTCGCCGCTGGAACTAAGAAGACGGCGACCGAACAGGTAAATGATCCACAGAAGATCCGGACAGCAATAAAGATTAAGGACTGGAACGAGTACCAGATCATCTGCCGCGGCAATCGGATCGTTCACAAGGTGAACGGGATAGTGACGGCTGACTTGACTGACGAAGACGCCGAGAAGCGGTCCCTTGAAGGGATCCTCGCATTCCAGCTGCACCGCGGCCCGGCGATGAAAGTCGAGTTCAAGGACATCACGCTGAAGGTCTACTGACCGGCTCACGCCAACCGGGCAGTAAAGCTACTGGTCTTTCCGCGCGTGTTTAGTTGATACGGAGACAATCCGCGCACTTCGCGAAAAACGCTGCGTTTGCGGTTCTGTTCAGCTCGGCGACCCAACCGTCGGAGCTCCGTGGCCTGCGTTGCCGAGCCGAACAGAACCGCAAGCACAGCGTAGTTTGCGGAGCGCGCGGATTGTCGCCATTAGCGACTAACTGGCCCCGAACGGCCATTCGCGCTTCTGCCACGACATGATCAGAAAGACTGCTGCGCCGAGGACAAGCGTCAGCACACCGAACAGGATCATCATCAGGCCGAGCGACGAAAAGACGTACAGATAGCCCGCCATGGAGATGATCGCGGGCAGAGGGAAAAACCACATCTTGAAGGGCCGCTCGATGTCCGGCCGCCTCGCCCTGATCAGGAAAACGGCGACGCACTGAGCTATGAACTGAATCAGGATCCGCGCCGCCATCAGGGCCATGATGACCTGGGCCAGAGGGAAAAAGCTGGCGACGATGGCCCCGAAACCGATCAAGAGGAGCGAGCGGTAGGGGAATTCCTTGGTCGGGTGCAGAACCGCGATCGATTTGAAAAATACCCCATCTTGAGCGGCCGCGTAAGGCACACGCGAGTACCCGAGAAGCAGTGCGTAAATCGAGGCAAAAGCAGTGATGATGATCAGGCCGGCCAGCAGGTATGCAGCCCAAGGCCCGTAAACCGATTCCATAAACGTAGCGCCAATAAACTCCGAACGGATCGCTTCACGCCAGGGAACCACGCCTATGAAGCCGAAGGACATGAGGACGTTAATGATCGTCACTCCAATAATCGACAGAATGACGGCGCGAGGGATGGTCCGGCCGGGGTTCTTGATCTCCGATCCGAGATAGCAAACCTGGTAGTAGCCGAGGTACAGGTAGAGAACGTTGGCCGACCCTTCCCCGAGTCCCTTCAGAAATCCGGTGTCCAGCCGAAAGGCGTTCGGGGGCAGGTCGAAGGCCAGACTCGGGTCAAAGGCGAAGATACCGGTCAGGATGACCCAGCCTGTCGTCACGATCATCGTGATCCAGAGACCCAGCATGATCTTCGCGATGTCCGTGATCTTCCGGTACAGGGCGACTATGAGGATGACCCCGATCCCTGCCGCCACGAGCTTCATTTGAAAGTCGGTCATGGAAGGCCAGAAGACCTTCAGGTACATGACCAGGCCGATGTTCCCGCTCGCGATCTCCAGCGGC
>CAYQYP010000474.1:0-31597 GCA_964421755.1 uncultured Acidobacteriota bacterium | reverse complement strand
TCGCCCATCCAGGACGCGTCGGGGTAGCATGAGGCAACGTAGTTGAGGAAGGTCAGGAATTCCCAGCAGCAGTCGTCCTTGATCATCCTCTGCACGTATTCGCGCCGGAACTCCTCGGCGAGGTAGCCCCAGCCCTTGGCGATGACATCGCGGGGCACGTCTACTCCAAACTCGGAGGCCTTGGCGAACCCGTACATGATGTACAGAGTCATGTAGGGTGAAGGCGGGCCGCCTGGCCACCAGGGGAAGCCGCCGCTCGCCGTCTGGGCCTTCTTCAGCTTGGCCAGGGCCTGGTTGCGCTCGGCCGCGGCTACCCGCGGGTCGAGCACCCGCAAAATCTCGTTCTCGCCCGCCGAGCCTCCCTTCGCCTCGACCAGCCAGGGGGTTTCTTCGAGGGCCATCTTCCGGTTGGGATCCACGGCGTCGAACGTTTCGAACACTGTGTCGCGCTTCGAGAGTTCTTCCGCCATGCGGGCGACGGCCGGGTATTTCGCGTAAACGCTCCCGAGGATTCCCGTGGAGAGGAAGCGATTCAGCGTCTGCTCGGTGCACTCGTATGGGTAGTTAACGAGGTAGGGCAGTGCCGATAGAACCGAGTAGAAGAGTTGCGTGTCGACGGTGACGACCATCTGCTCGTTCAGGAGGCTCGGGTCGCCGCCGGCTTTCAGCTCCTGGAAGACGAGCTCGCGCCGGTCCTGGTCTTTCAGGCTGACGAAACGGGACTGCGAGAGGTGCATCCGGCCGGGCAACAGGGGCAACGGCCTCTGCTCGCCGTCGCTGATGCTGCCTGATTTCGCGACGACCTTAAACGCAACCAGGCCGACGCGGGGAGGCGCAAAAACGGGGAACATCACATTCGTCCCGCCTCCGGGCTTCACCGAGAACTTTTTAGAGGCCACGCCCTTTTCCAGCCCGAAGGCCTCCAAAAGAGATTGGTTGGTTTCGGGGTCGATGATGTCGAGCGTGACGTCCCCGGCAAGGTCCTTTTCGCCGGCGTTGTTGACGACGACCTTGAGCTCCGCCCGGTCACCTTCCCGAAGGAAGCGCGACATATAGGGACGCACCATCAGGTCCTTGACGGTTCGAGCCTCTCGGCTAGCAGAACCAGCCAACAGCTCCTTCGTCACGGCGTGGACCCACACGTTCCACGAGGTCACAGAATCGGGCGCCTCAAACTCGATGGTGACGGAGCCATCGGGCCCGGTCAGAAGCTGCGGCTTCCAGAACGCGGTTTCGGAAAAATTCGTGCGAAGCGGGGCCGGGGCGGAAGGAGCATTGGCGTCGGCCTCGGCTTCGTTCTTAGCCTTGGCAAGCACCTGCCCGGCGATTTTCGATTCGGCGAAGGTGGAGCTGCGATCCGCCATTTCCCGGGGCGGTGCGGCAGCCGCGGGCGGGGCAAGCATCGGTCGCCCCGTCAGTGACGCGCCCAGTTCGCTCCGCATCATCCTCCGTCCTCTTCCCGGACCACCGATCCCGTAGGAATCCAGGAACTGAAGTGCGTCTTCGCGCAGGGACGGCGGGGAACCTATATCGTGATCATAGTGGAGCCAACGAGATGACCCGGCGGCGAGGTTGTGGCTGAGATTGTCGAGGTACCCGCGACTCGGCCAGAGGTTGAGTGGACTGGGCGGATTGTGCGGGGCAAAGGCATCCAGGCTTCGGTCGTACATGTAGGCCAGGACTTCAGCCGCCTTGGCACCGACCTCGCCTCCGCCCGGCCGCTTGACGGTCACCCGCCACGTTTCGCGCCCGCCCGGGCGCAATTTGTCACGGAATGTGGAGAACTGTACATCGAGTTGCTTGTTGTCCCACGGCACATAGATACTGAACTCTTCGGAGATGAGCTGATGGTCGCGCACCATGACCATCCGGACGGCGAAACCGCCTCGATCGGTCTCTCCGATCGGGATTTCGATCAGGCTTCGATCTTGTCCGCTCATCAGCTTCTTGCGCTCGACCAGCTTCCCCGAGCGGTATCTCTCGAAGAACATCGGCTGCTCGGTCAACCCGGAAGTCACGAGGAGGCGCGTCTTTTCGCCGACCTGCGGCGAGCGGTTGTCGCATAGCAGGATCCCCGCGACAGCGACTCGACTGGCTGGCGCGGCAACCACGATTTCCTTCGATGTCTGGAATCGCTCGCCGAAGTCATCCCGGGTTTCGTAATGGAGCCTGTATACGCCCGGGGCTAGACCGGGCAGGTCGAGTTGAGCCGCACCCTGCGGGTTGTGGCTGACCTCCCCCCGGCTGACCTCGCGACCGTCCGGCATGGATCGGAGAACGGACGCCGGGGAGTAAGAGGGGTCCCAGCGCGGCCGAAGCTTGTCGCCCGGCGTTGCGAACTCCTCCTGCTCCGCCAGGCGCACGGCCGGGATGTCGGCGGGCAGGGCGGTTACTTCCGGCTGTTTGACGGAAACCAGGCGCCAGCTGGCCTTCCCCGCTCGTGGGGTTCCGTTCAGGTCTGTGCGCATCAGTCCGATCTTCAGCCGTGAGTCCTCAGTAAAGAACTCGCGCTCGGGATTAATCTGCGCTTCGACGGAAATGAAACCCAGCCGGAAACTGCGATCGGCGCCCTGCGTCTCGCCGCCTTCATCGGTGACGTCCGCCCGGACCGCGTACATGTACGTGATGCTGCGCTCTTTCTTCGCCTCCCGTTCGTCCGCGGTCGGGGTAAAGGAGATCTCGAAACTGCCGTCGTCCTTCAAACCCGCCACACCTTGAGCGACAATCTGCTCGCTCGCTCCCCCGCCGCCGTGGTACCACCCCCACCACCACGGATACACCGCTCGTCGGGTCACTCGCCACTTCGCCTCGCCGCTCGTCACGGGAAGTCCGAAATAGTAACGCGCTTCGCCCTTGAGGGTCGCCGGCCGGTTCAGTCGGAGCGCGCCCTCCGGCTCCTTCAGGGTGGCCTCGAAGGTGGGACGCTTGTATTCCTCGACCCTCACCGAAGACGCGGATGTCTCACCATCAATATCGGCAACCAGCTGCCAGTTTCCGAGCATGCGTCCGGCAGGGATCAGGAACTCGCTCGCGGCCGTGCCGAAGTCGTTGGTCAGAATGTGCTTGGACTCCACCTCCTGGTGGTTGCCATCACGCAGCATGACCTTCACCATCCGACGTGGCATCGGCCCCAGCTCAGCGGCCTCCCTCCGACCCGAATACGCGACGATCTTCCAAAGAATCTTCTGATTGGGTCGATAGATCGCGCGGTCCGTGTAGACAAGGCACTGTTTCACCCAGCCCTGCGGCGAATAGTTATTCGCGTAGATTCGGTTGTCGAGTGCCAGGTGGCGTCCTTTGCGCGCCACCAGGAAGTAGGACCCGGATTGCAGGTTGAGCAGCTTTGCCGTGCCATCGTCGGCGGTCTCGCGGGTCTGGACGAGGCGATGACCTGAGTTCCAGTTGGCAGAAAACAGTTGGATCTGCACGGCTGCGACAGGCTGCCCCGTGCTGCCAGATAAGACCTGCACCTCGTTGAGATTCTCCGACCAGTTATGACGCACGAGCAACACGAGGTCGCTCACAATGAAATCGGCGAATTGCGTCCGGTTGCCGGTTCGCCGGAAATCGGCTCTTTGCGATGCGAGAATGGCGTACTGGCCGGGTTCTTCAAGCGGCGGAGTGACGAATGTGCTGTGCATCTCGTAGTCCGCTGTCGGAGGAAGTTCCACGGTCCATGCTGCAGCAGGTTTTTCGTTCGAGAGCAATGCCTGCTGCTTGTCTTCGTTCAGGGTCAGCCAATCGGAGCTCCGATTACTGACAGTCGGTCCATAGTCGATCGAGTACGCCCGAAAATACAGCACCGGCAGGTTCCGGTGCGACACCCGGATGGAGCGCCTCCGGGGACCGTCAGACTGCATGGGCGTGAAATTGAACTCGGAGTCCTGGATGGCCTTCACCTCGAAAAGACAACGCTTGCCTCCGACCGATTCGGGATGCGCATCGTGACCCGCCCGGGCCAGCGCCAGGGCCCGGATCAGCTTTCCGGGAGCCGGATCTTCCTTGACCATCTGGACGAGGGTCGACTGCCCCATCGACCACCACGGATAGCGGCGGTAGGCCGGCAGCAACTTTTCGAGCGAGCTGCGGATCTGGGCCCGGTCTTCCTCCTTCGAAAACGCAGCGTGCAGGCGGCGTGACCGTTCCAGACGGGCCTCGAGGGCGGCTTCCGGCCGGGAGGCTTCAGCGTGCCAGGCTTCCAGGTCTTTGAGGACGGCCACCATGCGCTCAAGGGGGTGTGACTGGACCGACTCGCCGGCCCGGTCGGGCTTTGAGTCGGCAAGGAGCTCGTCGAGCCTCAGTTGGTAAAGGTTGTTCTCCTGCTCCGGGGTCCAGAAGGAAGAATCGGCGAGCAGTTCGGCATACAGGTAGGCGACAGCGTCGCGGACGGTATCGCGAATCCCGTCGGGGTAATCATTAGGCACCACGTACTCGCCCAGAGATTCCACTTGCCTGGTGCCGAGCACGGCCCGATCGGCCCACACTTTTTCGTACGACTGCCGAGCCTCGGCGAAGATCTGGTCCTTCGTCCAGGCTTTCAGGTCGACCGCACCCGTGGAGGCCACGCGCTCCCGCTGATTGATCTCCCAGCTGTAGCCCTGGTAGTAGTGCACGAGGGATGCGGCGTAGAAAAGCTCGAGAATCACCCTGTCGTCAGAACCTTCCGGCCAGGGCTGATCTTTGAGGAATCGGACCGCGGTCTCGTAACCGTGGAGGCCGGTCCGCAGCTGGACCTCGAGGATCAGGCCTTTCTTCCAGCCTTCCGTGTCGCCGTCGACACGTGCTCTCTCGCGGATTTTCGCGACCAGGTCGAGGGCTTCGTTGAATTTCTGTTCGTCGATGAGTCGTTTCACTTCCGGCCACGACGGTTCGCTGGGAGGGGCATTCATGGTGTTTCCTTGCGGTTGCTGTCCACGCCCTCCTCCTTGAAACGCGAGCGTGAAAGCGAGAAGCCCCAATGAGAGGAAAAAGACAAGAGCGAAGATCGTGGGCCGTAGCGCTTTGAGTTTCATGAGACCTCCTGGTTGACCCGACGGCTCGAGATGAGATTGTGCATCTATTGGCTTAACGATCCCAGCCTTAATTTCTTAGACACCGCCGAGCATTCAAGCGCGGCCTTTCGCGACCAGAGCACGCAGCGAGTGGATTGAAAAAGTTCACGTGTCTGTGAACAGCCCATGGGACTGGGCGAGCCTCGCGTGGATGCGAGATCGAAAGGAGCCGCGCACGACAGCGAGCGAAGCGAGCGAGAGTAACCGGACCACCTGACTCGCTCCACTGCTTCGTACTTATTCAAGGCAAGAACCCGCTTACTCCGCTGAAAAGCGCTGCGTGCGCGGCTCTGGCGGCGGTTGCACGAGCGCCGCGTGAGAAATGCGGGCCAACCTCAGGCAAAAGTCCGGGAGCTTGCGCCGTCGGGATCTTGATCAGCCGTTTGTCCTGCTTTCGTTTCGGGGATAGCCCTCGACAAGCAGACTAGAGCCGACGCGACGAACGCGGCTGGCCGAAACGTCGATAGCATCTGCGATGTTGCGAACGCCCAAAACCCCGATCCCGGGGAGTCCGTCGCCCCCGATTACCTTAGGGCCGTAAAACAGCGCGAGTTTTTGGACGACGCGCTGGGTCAGAGCGGATGCGGCCACCCGCGACCCGCCTTCGACGAGCACGCTCGAAATGCCGCGACGGCCGAGCTCGTCCAGTACCTGAGACCAGTCCAGACCTGATTCCCCGCGATCGACCGCGACCAGCTCCGCACCAGCGGGGTAGTTGATCGACTTGCGCCCCGTCGAATCGCTGCTGTGGAAGAGCATGACCGGGTCGGGGCTGGAAAAGAGACGAGCCGAAGCGGGAGTCTGGAGCTCGGAATCGAGAATAATTCGGACGATGCGTTTGGTGCGTCGGCCGCGAACGCTGAGCAGCGGATCGTCGATGAGGACAGTCCTGATTCCGACGAGAACCGCATCGCACTCAAAACGCAGCCGATGCCCCATGGATCGGGCCTCGGGTCCCGTGATCCACTTTGATTCGCCCGAGCAGGTCGCAATTCGCCCATCCAGCGAAAGAGCCAGCTTGAGCAGGACGAACGGCTGGCCGGTGCGGATGAAATGGAAGAATTTCTCGTTAAGGGTATCGGCTTCCCGGACGCACAGCCCTTCGACAACCTCGATTCCCGCCTCACGAAGCGTGGCAACGCCGCGACCGGACACGAGCGGGTTCGGATCTTTGGTTGCAACAAAAACGCGGCGGATTCCAGAGCCGATGATCGACTGAACGCAGGGGGGTGTCCGCCCAACGTGCACGCACGGTTCGAGTGTCACGTAAAGGTCGGCGCCCAGTGCACTTTTCCCGGCCTGGCGGAGCGCCAGAACTTCGGCATGGTCGCGCTTCTCGTAAACGTGAAAGCCTTCACCTACGATCTCACCGGCTCTGACAACGACGGCGCCAACCATCGGGTTGGGACTAGCGAGCCCGGTCCCGCGCCTCGCCAGTTGGAGGGCTCGTTTCATGTACTCAAGCGGGTGCGGTGGCATCGTTGGCTTACAGACCGTTCCTTCCGTTCTTGCTGGTCGGGGCCTGTTCAGGAGCCTGGGCTTTGCGGATCCGCATTGTGTGGATCCTCCTGCGGTCGGCGCTCAGAATCTCAATTTCCATGCCGTGTAAGACCAGTTGCTCCCCGATGTGAGGGACACGGGCCAGTGCGGCGACAACCAGTCCGGAGACAGTGCTGACCCCCGGGTCGCCGAGGTCAATTTCGAGCGTGCTTTCGAGTTCCTCGAGCGGCAGCACGCCACGAGCGACATAGTTAGCATCCCCCTCGTACGTCAGGTTGACGCGTGTCAGTTCATCTTCGTCACGAATGTCGCCAACAATTTCTTCCACGAGATCTTCGATCGTGACGAGCCCCGATACCGCCCCGTATTCGTTGATGACGATGGCGATGTGCTCCGCGTTGGCCTGCATCTCTTTGAGGAGCTCGGCGACCCGCTTGGTTTCAGGCACAAACCACGGGCGATTCAGCAGGGGACCGATTGGGTCATCGTCCGATGCGGTCTCGAGCACAGCGAGAAGGTGGCGGACATAAACAACGCCAACGATCTGGTCGAGCCGTTCTTTGTAGACGGGCAGACGGGAATGCTTGCTGGAAATGAAAACGGCTTTTGCCTCGGAGATCTTCGCCGTCTCATCTATGGCGACGATATCCGATCGGGGCGTCATGATCTCGCGCACCAGCGTGTTTCCGAACTCCAGTGCCGATTGGATCAGCTCGCTTTCCTCCTCCTCGAAGATTCCCTCCTCTTCCCCGACGTCGATGTAGGCCTGAATCTCCTCTTCGCTTGGTTCCTCCTCCTCTTCGTCGCCATTTTCCTGGCTCTCCTGCCTCTCCTTAAAGAGCCGGAGCACCATGACCAGTGGATAGCTAAGCCAGTGCAACAGAGCATAGGCCGGCCGGAAAAGGCCAAGCGACATCATCAGTATTCGATCGGGGTTCCGTTGGGTCAGCATCTTGGGCAGGAGTTGTCGGAGCAGATACACACCAACAACGAGAACCAGGGCCGAGGACAGATAGGGATAGGGCAGCCCGGAAACGACAAACATTGCCGTCACCAGCACGGCGGCCGCCACCTGCATGACCTGGATGCCGAACTCGACGGGTACCAGAAAGTGGCGCGGGTCGTCTGCCATTCGGGTCAGTAGCGGTCGAAAGGAAGACTGCTTGTCGGCCAACACACGAAGCGTGACTCTCGAAAGCGCACCAGCAGACGCCTGTACCACCGACAGGAAGCAAATGGCGAAACCCAGGCCAATGGCGCAGATAATCAGGATCGAAACGCTCAACGAAGTTGAAACTCCTTCTTGATCTTTGCTTCCAATCGCCTCATCGCCCCGGTGTCGGTTTCATGATCGAAGCCCAACAGATGAAGCAAACCGTGCAGACAGAGAATCTTCAGCTCGCCAGGCAGGTCCGCCCTTTTCTGGCGATCGGCTGACTCCACGGAAATCAGAATGTCGCCCAAGTACTCCTCTGGTTCAGAACTGTTCGGTTCGGCCGGGAAGGAGAGCACGTCGGTCGGGCTGTTCTTGCCGCGGAATTGCCGATTGTAACGTCTTATCGTCTCGTCCCTTAGAAGAACGATCGAGAAACCTGCCCGGACGCTCAGGCGGGCCGATAACTGCTCGACAAATCGCCGAAGCGACAGTACGTCAACCGCAAGCGCGCGCTGCCTATTGAATACGTTGATGCTCGGTTCGCTTTTCTTCAAGCTCGGAATTGAACTTAAACCCGGGATACTCGATCCGGTGATGATGGATACCGGCGATTACGCGCTGAAACGAAGAGGATATTTCGTCCAGATCCTTGAGTGTAATGTCGCATTCGTCAAATTGCCCATCCTGGATCGTGGCCTGCACCAGTCGTCTGATCAGGCTTTCAATCTGACCCGGATTGGGATCCTGCAAAGTGCGAGCGGCCGCTTCCACTTGATCGGCCAGCATCAGAATGGCCGCTTCCCGGGACTGTGGTTTCGGTCCCGGATAGCGAAAATCATCTTCGCTGACCGCGCGGTGCTTCTCGTCGGCCGCGTCGCGCGCCTTCTGGTAGAAGTAGGTCATCAGCCGGGTTCCGTGATGCTGAGGAATCATGTCCCGCACTTTGCGGGCCAGCCCGATTTCTTCAGCCATGGCGAGACCGTCCTTGACGTGACTCGCCAGGATGAGGCTTGACATGTTGGGCGTGAGATTTTCGTGCTTGTTCGCCGTATAGATCTGGTTTTCGACGTAGTAGGAAGCTTTCTTCAGCTTGCCGATATCGTGGTAATACGCACCGACGCGGACCAGCAGAGGGTTTGCCCCGATCGCTTCGGCGGCCGCTTCCGCCAGGGTTCCCACCACGATACTGTGATGGTAAGTGCCTGGCGCTTCAACGGCCAGTCGCCGGAGAATCGGCTTGTTCAAGTTCGAGAGCTCAAGCAGCCGAATGTCGGTTGTAACCTCGAAGAGTGATTCCAGAATGGGCAATAAGAGCGAGGCGAGCATCGAACCTATCAGACCGCTCAAAAGGGCGCCAATCGTTCGGATCAGAAAAACCGTCCAGGACGTGCCGGTGCTGCCGTAAAACTGCAAGGCAAGCACGACGCACGCACTAGCGAGGCCGATTATCAAGCCGGCCCGGATTATTGCCAGTCGCTCCCGATAGTGGTCGAGAACGTAGACGGCGACCAGGCTTCCCGTCAACGCGTGTACGGAGACGGCTATCTGACCCGTCAGCAGCCCGACGAAAACGGAAAAAACGAGCGAAAAAAGGATCGCGACGTTTGCGTCCAACAAAAGGATGATCAGGATCGCGCCCAGGGCTGCCGGCGCGAGAAAGTAGAAATGGAGCGGGTTCTGAAGCGCCTCATCCAGGACGTTCCCGCTGATCAAATCCCCGAGAGCAACGAATACTTTCGTGACAACCAGAGTAAGGGTCAGAATCGTCGCTATCAGCAGGTAGTGATTCCGTATCCGCAGGTGTTTCTTCTGGACCCTGGAGAGATACAACCAGACCGCGAGCATGAAAAACGCCACGATCAGAAGAATTCCGAAGAACTTACCCAGGAGGCGGTGGGGCTGCTTCAGTCTCTTGAGCGCCTTCAAGATGACCACGTTTGAGGCGGTTACTTCGTCGCCCGCCCGGATGAGGGTCCGTCCCTTCTTGATCTTGAACAGCGCCGGGTCGATCAGCTCGAGCGCCAGCATCTCCCGCTCAAGGGTGGCCTCTTCGCTGAACCGAACGTTCGCGCGAACCCACTTTTCTACGAAAGCGATGAGGTTTTTCTTCTCTTCGCCGCTTACGGCAGTCAGCTCGAACTCGTTCTGGCGGAGGTTATCCCGTGCGCGATTGGTATCGCTGATAGAGGTCCAGTCGCTGACCGACTCGTCCGCATTGGTTACGCTGTTGCGCAGGACGATGCCCCGGTTGCGGTAGAGAAAGAGCTGATCCCTGTTCTCAATGACGCCGGGGTACTTCATAGCCTCCGCGAGCAGCCGGACGAGTTGGGTTTCGAGTGCAGCCGAGAAGGAACGGTCCAGGAGAATCTCGAGGCTGCGGGTCGGCCACAACTCACGGGGCAAGCGCTGCTGGAGCTGGTCGAGAATACGAGTGCGGGCATCCTTCGGCAGCGGTCGTTCCGGCGCCAGGTCTGCGTTACGTCTCTCCTGGGAAATCAGCTGACGGGCCAGGCCAAAAGCGCTCCGGATTTCACTTTCGACTCGCCGGTTGATTCGAAGATCCAGTTCGAACACGGCCGGCACACTCGCTTTGACGCGCTGTTGCTTTTCTGCGGTAGCCTCCGGATCTTCGATCTCGAGATCCTGGGGGGCTTCGATTGTCTGGTCGGCAATATCACCGACCCTGTAGTCCGGAATATTCTGAAACTGGTAACCGACCAGAAGGAGTGTAATCAGTAAGCAGATGCCGATACCGGTGAGAACTTCGAGCGGTGTCAGCCCTCCCAGCACCCGGGCACCCAACTTTTTGGCGCGCCCGAGAATGTGTCCAGTTTTAAGGTGGCCGTTCCGTTTGCCGTTCGACTTCTCTGCCATGCTAAGCGACTCCCACGACCTCATTTACGAGACAGCTATCAGGAGGTGTGAGGATGGAGAGCCCTTGTCTCAAGGTAGCTAATAGTATAGCACGCTTGAATTTACTCTTCGAAGCGTTTCAGCAGCAGACAAGCGTTGGTTCCGCCGAATCCAAATGAGTTGGACATGGCATAACGGATGTCGAGAGGCCTGGCCTTCCCCGGAACGTAGTCCAAGTCGCAGTCCGGATCGGGGTTCTCCAGATTGATCGTGGGCGGTACCTGACGGTCGCGGATGCAAAGGGCGGTGATGCCCGCCTCGAGTCCTCCGGCAGCGCCCAGGAGGTGCCCCGTCATGGACTTGGTGGAGCTGATCGCCACCTTGTACGCGTACTCCCCGAACACCCCTTTCACCGCCAGAGTCTCGATGCGATCGTTGGGCGGAGTGCTGGTGCCGTGAGCATTGATGTAGTTCACATCCTGTGGGTCTATGCCCGCGTCGCGAAGCGTCGCCCGCATGACCCGCATCGCACCGCTGCCGTCATCCGGTGGAGCGGTGATGTGATGAGCGTCTCCACTCATGCCGTATCCGACGAGCTCGGCAACTATGGGCGCGCCTCGCTGTTTTGCGTGGTCCAGTTCCTCGAGGATCAGTACCCCGGAACCCTCGCCCACCACGAATCCGTCGCGCTCTCGATCAAAGGGACGGCTGGCCCGCTGGGGCTCATCATTGCGTGTTGACAAGGCTTTCATGGAGGCGAATCCGCCGATCCCCATGGGTGTGATCGCAGCTTCAGACCCGCCCGCGATCATGGCATCGGCGTCGCCGCGCTGGATGATTTTAAAGGAGTCACCAATCGCATGAGCGCCCGCAGCGCAGGCGGTGCACGTCGCTGAATTGGGTCCGGAGGCACCAAAGCGGATCGAGACCTGCCCGGAAGCGAGATTGATGATGGTCGCAGGTATGAAGAAGGGTGAAATCCTTCTCGCTCCCTTTTCAAGATAGGTCTGGTGTTCTCGTTCGATGGTGCCGAAACCGCCGATTCCGGAGCCGATAATGACACCGACGCGCTCGGCGTTGTGCTCGGTGATGGTCAACCGGGAACAGGACATTGCCAGTTCGGAAGCGGCAAGCGCATACAAGATGAACGGATCCATCTTGCGGGCATTCTTGGCGTCGACAAGGGCCAACGGGTCGAAACCTTTGACCTCCGCGGCAATTCGAGTCGAGAACTCGGTGGTGTCGAAACGGGTGATGGTCGCCACCCCGCTCCGTCCCTCGAGTAGTGCACGCCAAGTACTCTCCGTATCCAGGCCAAGTGCAGACACAAGGCCCACTCCGGTTATGACCACCCTTCTTTTCAAGATTGTGCGACTCCCTTGGTATGGTTACTTCTGATGGGATTTGATGTAGTCGACCGCGTCTTGTACGGTCTGGATCTTCTCGGCGTCCTCGTCGGGGATTTCGATGTCGAAGTCTTCTTCGAACTTCATGACCAACTCGACCGTATCCAGAGAATCCGCGCCCAAGTCATCTACGAAATGAGCATCAGTCACGACGTCTTCATCTTTGACGCCTAACTGATCCACTATGATTGCTTTGACTTTTTCCTCAACTGATGCCATGTCTCCTCCGTTGTGACAGTCCTGATCGGCTCTACATGTACATTCCGCCGTTTATATTTAGCACATGCCCTGTAATATATCCAGCCTCTTTTGACGCCAGAAAACAGACCCCCACGGCCACGTCGTCGACGCTTCCGATCCGTTTCATCGGGATCATATCCTGCAGTTCCTGGCGGGCTTTTTCGTTGAGTTTGGCGGTCATTTCGGTTTCGATGTAACCGGGAGCGATTGCGTTGACGGTGATGTCCCTGGAAGCGACTTCCCGCGCCAAGGCTTTCGTAAAACCGATCACGCCCGCCTTGCTGGCCGCGTAGTTCACCTGCCCCGCGTTACCCATTTCACCGACGACGGAAGCGATGTTGACGACCCGCCCGTACCGCTGCTTGAACATCAGGCCAACCACCTCGCGGGTGACGACGAAGACTCCGTCGAGGTTGGTGGACAGGACCTGTCGCCACTGCTCGTCCTTCATTCTGAGCAGCAGGCCGTCCCTGGTGATTCCGGCATTGTTGACGAGGATGTCCAGTTTTCCATGCAACGCCACGATCTGTCCGACGCCCGCCTTGACGGCGTCAACGTTCGCGACGTCCATGGCCACGCCGTTGGCTTCGGCGCCGGCAGCGCGCAACTCGTTGACGCACGCGTCCACCTGATCCTGAAAGAGATCCGCGACTACTACCTGAGCCCCACTTGCCGCCAGCTTTTCCGCGATCCGCCTACCGATTCCGCGCGCGGCCCCGGTGACCAGTGCAACTTGCGAGGTTAGATCATACATTGGCTTCTATCTCCTGTCGGGTGCCGACGTTGGCAGTCCGTACATCCGGGGCGATGCGGCGCACTAAACCGCACAGCACCTTGCCCGGGCCGACCTCCAGGATTTCTGTGACGCCGGCGGCAACCATCGCTTCAACTGATTCAACCCATCGAACCGCTGAAGAAACCTGCCGGATCAAGCCCGCCCGCGCTGCTTCAGACCGGCAGATGACCGCCGCGTCCACATTGTTGACCAAGGGAAACCGAAGATCTGAAAAGCTGATACGATCCAACTCGACAGCCAGGCGTTCTTCGGCCGGTTTCATGAGGGCGCAGTGGAAGGGGGCACTCACTGGAAGAGGGATGACCCGCTTGGCGCCTCCCTGCCGGGCTGCCTCTGACGCCCGCTCAACCGCTGCCTTGTCGCCCGAAATCACCAACTGATCGGGCGCGTTCACATTCGCGGCAGTCACCACCTGGCCCTGAGCCGCAAGACGGCAGATTTCATCGACCTGCGGGCGCTTAAGTCCGATCACGGCAGCCATGGCGCCTACGCCAACGGGGACCGCCTCCTGCATGAAGCGGCCGCGCAGCCGCACCACCTTGACCGCGTCCGCAAAGGAAATCGCGCCGGCGGCGACCAGAGCCGAGTATTCGCCGAGGCTGTGACCGGCCACAAACGCGGGCGTGCGGCCTGCTTTTTCAAGCAACCGATAGAGGGCCACCGAAACGGTAAGAATCGCCGGCTGGGTGTTCTCCGTCAGACGCAGCTGCTCTTCAGGTCCCTCGAAGCAGAGTCGACTGATGGGGAACCCGAGCGCCTCATCGGCTTCCTGGAAGACAAGCCGGGATTCCGGGAAAGCCTCGGCCACATCTTTCCCCATCCCGCAAAACTGGGAACCTTGGCCGGGAAAAATCAGTGCTAGCATTGCTCACCTCTAAAAAGACAGGACCCTCCCCTGCCGGACCTACGGCTGGCATCACTCTTTAGAGCCCGGTCTGCGGTGTGAATTGTGTGCAGTATCCCCGGTCGCTATTCTTCCTCGACCTTCATTACCTGTCGATCCCTGTAGTACCCGCAATTCGGGCAGGCGCGGTGTGGCATCACCTGCGCTCCGCAGTGGCTGCAGTTGGACAAGCTCGGGGCAGTCAGAAAATCGTGGGCGCGTCGTTTTCCCCTGCGCGCTTTGGAGTGTCGGTTTTTCGGATTTGGCATACTGCCGTTCCTTCTTTCTTACTCGGTGACTATTGCAGTTTTCGCTTGAGTTCGGCGAGTCCCGCCAAGCGAGGATCGACCGTTTCGTGCTCGCATGAGCACGAGGAGACGTTAAGATCGGCGCCGCAGACGTCACACAAACCTTTGCAGTCCTCGCGGCAGATCGGTTTCATCGGAATTTCCAGGACGATCTGTTCCGAGACAACGGCAGAAAGGTCCATCTGGTCTTCTCTGTAAAATCCGATGTCGAGCTCATCGTATGTGAGAGCGATCTCCTCGCCCTCTTTACCCACATCGGGATCCGGCCAGTACTCCAGGTCAAACTTCTTCTGAAACTTTTGAGCGGCCTGGGTGGCGCATCGGCTGCACGTGATATTCAGTTCAGCATCTACCGATCCGGTGACACGAACCCTTTCTCCGCTCAACGAGACCTTCATCCGGGCATGAGCCGGTCGGGAGAGTGAAGCAATCTGGCTCTGTATGTTTAGCTGCTTTTCGCTGAAATCGGCGTCAACCAGAAGCGGCTCGCCTCTCTCTCTCAGCTCAGCGAGATTCACAAGCATCTGAAAACCTTCTCTGTCGTGGATTTCTCCCCCGAAAAGAATGGAAGAATCTACCGTATTCGGATAATTGTTGTCAAGTTAGAGGGGAACTGCGCACTGCCTACTGCGCACTGCCCAGCGGAGGCTGATGGCGAGTAATTGCAAATCGGGTCGAATAGGCCGCTACCACCCGTCGCTTGGGAGAAGTGCGCAGTGGGCAGTGGGCTGTGGGCAGTGCGCAGTTGGCAGTGCGCAGGCCTTACCCGCCCAACTCGCGGTTAAACGAGGTGCGCGCGAAGGAGTCTGTCATCCCGGCGATGTAATCGCATACAACCTGGTGGGCTGCCTGATCGCCAATCCGCTCGTAGTGGCTCTCAGGCAGTCGGGCCGGGTGTTGGAGGTAATGCCGAAAGAGCTCTTCGATCACCGACTGCACCTGCTCCCTGGCCTGCCTCAATTCCGCATGCTCATACAGGTGGACCTGCAGGAATGCCTTCAACTCGGCGTTTTTCACACCGATCTCCGGGCTCAAAGCAGGCAGGCGCTCCTCGCAGGCTCGCACTTGCTCGACAGTGGAAATCCGGTGTTCCTCCAACCGAGCCTGCGTTGTCCGGATAAGATCCGTCGCGAGGCAGTTGATGATCCGTCTGACGGTCTCGTCGACCTTGAGCTTCTCCGGCGCCGTTGGGTATTCCAGTTCGACCTTTTCGTAAAGCTCACGGAACAGAGCGACGTTACCGATCAGATCATCAAGCGACAAAAGCCCCGAGTCGTAGCCGTCATCCAAGTCGGCGGAATTGTAGGCGATCTCGTCGACGACATCGATGAGCTGTGCCTCCAGCGGTGGCTTCTCACCCAGCCGATACGCGCTGATGTCGAGGTAAGGCCGGCAGTCCGAAGTGTAATCTCGGCTGTGTTTGATGATTCCCTCACGAACCTCGAAGGTGAGGTTCAGACCGGGGAAAGCCGGGTATTTCTCCTCGAAATACTCGACGATGCGCAGAGCGTGCAGGTTGTGCTCAAAACCGGAGCCAAAGCCGGACATGATCCGCCCGAGCGCTTTCTCGCCTTCGTGGCTGAAGGGAGGGTGCCCGATGTCATGGCTCAGGGCCAGCACCTCGCACAGATCGGTATTGAGCCGAAGAGCGCCCCCGACGGTCCGGGCAATCTGGCTCACCTCAAGGGTGTGCGTCAGTCGATTTCTGAAATGGTCGCAGTGCCCTGGATCGAACACCTGAGTTTTCTGCTCCAGGCGGCGGAAGGCCTTGGTGTGAATGATTCGGTCGCGATCGCGCTGATAGTCGGTTCTGTACGGGTGACTTGACTCCGGATGCCTCCGTCCCTCGGTGTCCAGATCGCGCTTGGCATAGGGGGCAAGGTTCACGGGGACAGTATAGCTCAGCTGACCGGCTGACCGGCTGACCAGCTGACAAACTGCAAGACCGGTGGACAGAGTGGACGTTTATGGACATCATGGACTAAGAAAGGTTGCGTGATCCTTGGTCAGCCGGTCAGCTGGTCAGCCGGCCCTGCCTTCTTTCTAGCCTAGACTTCGGAATTTCTGTTAGACTGAACGCTTCAAAAAATGCGCCTGTAGCTCAGGTGGACAGAGCAACGGTTTCCTAAACCGTGGGCCGCAGGTTCGAGTCCTGCCAGGCGCACTAGGCTCAGCCATTATTCTTCAAGTAGGAAGGACATAAATCTTGGGTACCAAAAGACTTACGCGCAAGGAAATTGTTCAAGAGGACAAAATCCACTCGTCTCTGGTCGGAATCCTCGATTGGTTTAACGCCAATGCCAAGCTGCTGGCGATCGCAGGTGTGTTGGTGCTGCTCGCAATTGGAGGCACTTACCTCTGGCGATATATGAGCAAATCTCAGAATGAGCAGCTGCAGGCGAATTTCGCAGACGCCCTCCAGATTCACAGCGCCCCCGCGGGCAAGGACGCGGCGAACACGACGACCCCCACAACGAACAAGTACAGTTTTGCCACCACGCAGGAACGCCATACCAAGGCACTGGCGAAATTCAAGGAGATTGCTGACGATTCGCCGGGCAGCGAAATTGGACAACTTTCGCGTTACTACGTTGCGTTGAACCAGTACCAGTTGGGCAAAAAGGCCGAAGCCAAGAGCACCCTTGAATCCCTCAGCGGCGATGCCGACAGCCCTGTGACCCGCAACCTGGCGCGGGGCATGCTCGTACAGCTGTCGGAAGAAGCGAAAACCCACGACCAGTCGATCAAGCTGCTCGAGCAGACCCTGGCTGAACCAACCCCCGCCATGCCGAAAAACACGGTGCTCTACCAGATGGGTCAGATTTACGAGACCATGGGAAAACCCGATGAGGCGAGCAAGCGGTACAAGGAGCTCACGACCGAATTTCCGACTTCCGAAGAGGCCAGGCTTGCCGAGACGCAGCTGGCCAAGCTGAAGCCCACAAAGTAAGGGGCAAAGGGGCAAAGGGATAAAGGGGCAAAGAGAAAGCACGAGGAGTTCGCTTCTTTCTGCCCTCTGTCCCTCTGTCCCTCTGTCCCTCTGCCCCTTTGTCCCTCTGCCCCTTTGTCCCTCTGCCCCTCTGCCCCTTTGTCCCTTTGCCGTTGGCGTCAGTACTTCAACACCGAGAAGACATCGCAGCCTTCGAGCAGGCGGCGTCCGTTCAGGAACTCCAACTCGACCGCAAACGCCAGGCCGACCAGATCCCCCTTCAGCGCCTGGACCATCTTCACAGTAGCGGCGGCAGTGCCCCCCGTTGCGATCAAATCGTCCACGATCAGGACACGCTGGCCCGGCTCGATCGCGTCCTTATGGATTTCGAGTGCATCCTTGCCGTATTCCAGGTCGTAGCTCATCCGCAGGGTTTCGGCGGGCAGTTTGCCCGGTTTCCTCACCGGAACAAAACCCGCTCCGAGGCTGACGGCCAAGGGAGCGCCGAGGATGAAACCACGCGATTCAATTCCGACGACCTTCTCGATTCCCCTTCCCGCGTAACGGCATGTGAAAACGTCGATCAGCTGGCGAAGGCCTTCTGGATCCTTCAGCAGCGTCGTCAGGTCGTAAAAGAGGATTCCGGGCTTCGGAAAATCTGGGACTTCACGGATTTTTCGCTTCAGTTCGTCCATGCATCACCTGGTGATTCGAAAATGAGTGCAATCCTGGCCAGCCACATCGCGCACTTCCACGTTCTCGACAATGGACATGGGAGGACCGGCGTTAATGAGGGAGAGGAACCTGCCCAGCGTATCGGAATCAGGATTCTCGGCATGGACCTCAACCGCGCCATCAAAGCGGTTCTTGACCCATCCGTTAATGCCAAGCTGCTGAGCCGCCTCGTAAACAAAGTAGCGGAACCCGACTCCCTGGACGCGACCGCTGATTATGTAACGGCGGGAGATCATCCGGGTCTTGCGCGGAGCCGAGAAAATGGTCGGGGCGAGAGGATTTGAACCTCCGGCCTCACGGTCCCGAACCGTGCGCGCTACCAAACTGCGCCACGCCCCGACCCTGTGGAAATGTAAGCATACAACAACTCGGATGAGTTAGGCCACATCCAATCCTCGGCTTCTGGTTAATCCTTTGGGGCACCGTCGAACCGCAGCTTGCAGGAGCCCCGCAGGTAGTCGCCCAACACCCGGTAATCCGTATGGTCCGGCTGAAGGGGAGTGATCGAGACGACCTTGTCTTTGACCGCCTCATAGTCGGTGTCTGGTTCGGGGAGGCCTTCGCTGTCATCCCTGCCTATCCAATAGTAAGGGCGACCGCGCGGGTCCCGTTTCTCCTCGATTGCGGCGAAAACCAACCGGCTCCCCTGGCGGGTGAACCGGTAGCCCCTGATATCACCCTCCGGGATGTTAATGTTCCAGTAGGTTCCAGACGGCATGACGTCCAACGAAAGCTGTTCGACCAGTACACGTACGAATTCAGCGGCAGGAGCGAAATCAGTCGCGTCAAACCGGGAGGCCAGGGAGACCGCAATAGCTGGGATTTGTCGAAGCGCGGCCTCACGGGCTCCGGCCACCGTGCCCGAATAGTGCACGTCGTCGCCCAGGTTCGGCCCGTTGTTGATCCCGCTGATCACCAGGTCAGGCGGAGTGGACAGAATCTTCGTACAGGCAAAAATCACGCAGTCCGCCGGGGTTCCGGTGACGGCGAAACGGTCGCGGCCTTTCTCGAGGATCCGTATCGGATGGTGAATCGTCAGAGCGTGGCTGACCCCGCTCTTTTCCTCGG
Organism: uncultured Acidobacteriota bacterium; assembly: GCA_964421755.1. Lineage (GTDB taxonomy): Bacteria > Acidobacteriota > UBA6911 > RPQK01 > RPQK01 > CAVUUN01. The sequence goes on along the minus strand of CAYQYP010000474.1, from coordinate 12,672 downwards.
ACGGCGCAACGACAACCACTCGACTGACTTGGCGCAGACTGGCTTCCAAGGCAGCCAGTCCGGGTGCTCCCACCCCGTCATCGTTGGTCAGCAGGATCAAGAAATCATCTTTCATATGCACGGGCGCGAAAAGGTCAGTATAACGGTCGGACGCCCCCCCCGCAATCCACCCTCCATGCAGCCCCGGAAACGAGCCGGGCAGCCGTCAAGTCGATCGGACGAGCGCGGCTAACACCATCTTGCTCATAAAGTTACCGTCTTCCTGACAGGCGCTTAAATATGCCGCCTGAATTTGAACCCCCTGTAAAAACCGTAGTACACTTTTTTGAATACCTCTCTATGGCGCAGATCTTCCATCGCAGCTTTAACAGCATCTCGAGGGCGAGCATACCCATCGTTTTTCTGCTCGTCGTGGCGGGTGCAGGAGCCTCTTACGTGCTCTACAAGTCAGCGTATGCAACCCGCGCGACGGTTCCGCTGAACCAGCCGGTTCCGTTCAGCCACCGGCACCACGTCACCGGACTCGGGATCGATTGCCGTTACTGTCACACCACGGTTGAAACATCGGCCTTTGCCGACATACCACCGGTGGAAACGTGCATGAGCTGTCACTCGCAGATCTGGACGGACAGCCCCATGCTCGAGCCGGTCAGGGAAAGCTTCAGGACGGGCCAGCCGCTGGAATGGACCCGGGTGCACGACCTTCCCGATTTTGTCTTCTTCGACCACAGCATCCACGTGAAGAAAGGCGTCGGGTGTGTGACCTGTCACGGTCAGGTTGACCAGATGCCACTGATGTTCCAAGAGAAGACCCTGTACATGGAGTGGTGCCTCGAATGCCATCGACAGCCGGAGAAGTTCGTCCGGCCCCGAGAGCACGTATTCGACATGGAGTGGAAGCCTGCAGAAGATCAGCTAGCCCTGGGAAACCGTCTCGTTAAGGAATACAAGATCAACCGAATGACCGATTGCTCAACTTGCCACCGATGACTAGCGACAAAAAGCAGCTGGATTTGACTGCGATTCGCGAGCGGCTTCGCGCTCAAACGGGTCGCGATTACTGGCGAAGCCTCGAAGAACTGGCGGACACGGAGGAATTCCGCGAACTGGTGCACCGGGAGTTTCCGCGCCAGGCGTCGGAGTGGACCGACGAGGTCGGTCGACGCGGTTTCCTCAAGCTGATGAGTGCTTCACTGGCGCTCGCAGGGCTGGGCGCCTGCACGACGCAGCCGCTCGAAAAGATCATTCCATATGTCCGGCCACCCGAACAGCTCGTACCGGGTAAGCCGCTGTTCTTCGCGACCGCCATGACACTCGGCGGCAACGCGATCGGGCTCCTGGCCGAGAGCCACATGGGCCGCCCGACAAAGATAGAGGGAAACCCGTCTCATCCAGCCAGTCTCGGCGCTACTGATGCATACTCGCAGGCGTCGGTGCTGAGCCTTTACGACCCGGATCGAGCGCAAGCCGTGACGGAACGCGGCCGCATCCGATCGTGGACCTCGCTCCAGGTCGCGCTGGCCGCCGAGATTGATACCCTTAAGACGCGACGCGGCCGGGGGCTCAGGATTCTCACGGAGACCGTTGGCTCGCCCACGCTTCGGTTTCAACTTCAGGAGCTTCTTCGGGCCTTGCCCCAGGCCAAGTGGTACGAATACGAGCCCGTCAACTGGGACAACCGGCGCGAGGGAACGCGGTTGGCCTTCGGCCGGCCAATGTCTTTCCATTACCGGCTGGACCAGGCAAGGGTTGTCTTGTCCCTCGGCTCCGATTTCCTCTGTTCGCGACCTGAGTCAGTAAGATACGCCAGGGACTTCACTGCCCGGCGACGCGCCCGGGAAAATCCCTCAGATATGAATCGCTTGTACGTGGTCGAATCCGTCCCTTCCCCGACCGGGACGATTGCAGATCACCGCTTGCCCCTTAGGCCGAGCGAGCTCGGCCGGTTTGCGCAGGCCCTTGCCGCAAGAATCGCCGGCGGTCAGCCAGGCGACGGTGAAACCCCAGGCGAACACTCGAAATGGCTCGACGCCCTGGCCCGTGACCTCTCCGCCAATCGAGGCCAGAGCCTCGTGATCCCGGGAGAGTTCGAGTCACCTGAGGTTCAACGGGCCGCCCACCAGATCAACTCCGCCCTGGGCAATATCGGCAAGACAATCGAATACACACCTGAACCCGACGGCGGGCGAACCAGCCAGTCCGATGGACTGCGTGAGCTTGCCGGGGAGATGGGCAATGGCCAGGCGGACGTCCTGATCATTCTGGGCGCCAACCCGGTTTATGCGGCGCCCGCCGATCTGAAATTCGCCGAGCGGATCATGAAACCGAGGCTTCGCGTCCACCTCAGCCCGTATCTGGACGAGACCTCCCGCTTGTGTCATTGGCATGTGCCCGAGACCCACTTCCTCGAGCAGTGGAGCGACGCGGAGGCGTTCGACGGGACGGTGACGATCGTCCAACCGCTCATAACCCCGCTGTATGAAAGTCGATCCGCCCACGAGATCGTCTCCTTGCTTCAAGGCCGGTACCGATCCGGATACGACTCGGTCAGAGACTACTGGCGGAGCCAGCAGCCAGGTGCCGACTTCGAGAAGTTTTGGAAGACGGCACTGAACGATGGCGTCGTCCCGGGGACAGGATCGGCGGCTCCGATGGCCGCCACGAGCGCGGTCGCGCCTGGGGCTCAGCGGCCGCAGCAGGGGCGGACGGATACCCAGGGGGACCGGGGAGAAGCAACCGGCGGCCCGGAGCGCCGGCAGACCGGCGCGGCATCCCCGCCGGGCTCTACCACGCAGCCGCGGCCGGGCCAGCGGGCGGCAGCCCCGCTGGTGGCTCTGCAATCACCGGCGCAAAAGAAGTCCGACTTGGAAGTCGGATCTACGGCAAGACCTGGCGGGGCGTCGCTCGAGCTGATCTTCCGTCCGGATCCAAGCGTCTATGACGGCCGTTTCTCCAACAACGGCTGGCTGCAGGAGTTGCCCAAACCACTCACCAAGCTGACCTGGGACAACGCCGCCTTGCTGTCGCCGCGGACGGCCGAAAGGTTGGGGGTCCGAAGTGAAGACGTCGTCGAGCTCAGGTATCACGGCGCGGCCGTGCAGGCACCCGTCTGGGTTGCGCCCGGACACGCTGACGAGTGCGTCACGGTCCATCTCGGCTATGGGAGGGAGTACGGCGGGAAACTGGCCACCGGAGCGGGGTTCAACGCCTATCGACTGCGACGGTCCGATACGCCCTGGGGCGGGCCGGGACTGGAAGTCCGGAAGACCGGCGAACGGCATCGGCTGGCGACGACGCAGGCTCACTGGAGCATCGAGGGCCGGAACATCGTCCGAACCGGCACAGTGGAGGAGTATCAGAAGAATCCCCACTTCGTGCACGAGAAAGAGCACGGCTTCGGACCGGAGCTCAGCCTCTACCCGGAGTACGAGTACGAAGGCAATGCATGGGGGATGGCCATCGATCTGAACGCCTGCCTCGGCTGCAATGCCTGTGTGGTCGCTTGCCAGGCGGAGAACAACGTTCCGGTGGTCGGCAAGGACCAGGTGATCAAGCAGCGGGAAATGCACTGGCTGCGGATCGACACCTACCACGAAGGTAATCTGGACAACCCCAAAACGGTCCACCAGCCGATGCTTTGCCAGCAATGCGAAAAAGCGCCGTGCGAGGTTGTCTGCCCGGTGGCCGCGACGGTCCACAGTTCCGAGGGCCTTAACGACATGATCTACAACCGTTGTGTCGGCACTCGGTATTGTTCGAACAACTGCCCTTACAAAGTGCGACGATTCAACTTCCTGCAATTCAGCGACAAAGAAACGCCCAGCCTGAAGGTGATGTACAACCCCGACGTGACGGTCCGCGACCGGGGGGTGATGGAGAAGTGTACATACTGCGTGCAGAGGATCAATGCGGCCCGGATCGAGGCGAAAAAAGAGGATCGCCCCATCCGGGACGGCGAGGTGGTAACGGCGTGCCAGGCGGCTTGCCCCACCCACGCCATCGTGTTCGGCAACATCAACGACCCGAACAGCCAGGTAGCCAAGCTGAAGAAACTTTCGCTGAATTACAGCGTACTTGGTGAATTGAACACACAACCGAGAACGACCTATCTCGCCGCCCTACGGAACCCCAATCCTGAGTTGGGAACGGAGTAAAAACACAAAAGCATGGCAACCGTAGATCAGCCAAAGACTGCGACTCCACGGCCGGAAGGATACGAGGCTCCGCCGTCCGTCCTGGAAGGCGACCACACGTACGCGACGGTGACCGACAAGATCAGCGGGATCGTCCTGACCCGAAAGACGCCGTTAAGCTGGTTTCTCATCTTCGGGGTCGGGTTCAGCCTGATGATGGTCTTCTTTGGCGCGGTCGGGTACCTGCTGTTGAAGGGGACCGGGATCTGGGGAATCAATGTTCCGGTCGCCTGGGGATTCGCGATTATCAACTTCGTCTGGTGGATTGGAATCGGCCATGCCGGGACGCTCATCTCCGCGATCCTCCTCCTGATGCGCCAGGAGTGGAGGACTTCGATTAACCGCTTCGCGGAAGCGATGACGCTGTTCGCCGTAGCTTGCGCCGGCATGTTTCCCATCCTGCACATGGGGCGTCCCTGGCTGTTCTACTGGCTCCTGCCTTACCCGAATGTCATGTCGCTATGGCCGCAGTTCCGCAGTCCCCTGGTTTGGGACGTATTTGCGGTCTCCACTTATGGCACGGTCTCCCTGCTCTTCTGGTTTGTCGGCCTGGTCCCCGATTTCGGAACGATGCGGGACAAGGCCCAAAACGGGACGGCTCGGGTGATTTATGGAATGCTCTCGCTCGGGTGGCGCGGGTCCGCGTCCCACTGGCACCGCTATGAGACAGCCTACCTGTTGTTGGCCGGATTAGCCACCCCGCTCGTTGTTTCAGTTCATACCGTGGTCAGCTTCGATTTCGCCGTATCCGTAATCCCCGGCTGGCATACGACGGTTTTCCCCCCGTACTTTGTCGCCGGCGCGATCTACTCCGGTTTTGCCATGGTCCTCACCCTGGTGATCCCGATCCGGGCCATCTATGGCCTGGAGGACATGATCACGCGGCGTCACCTCAACAACATGGCCAAGGTGATGCTGGCGACCGGGCTGATCGTGGCATACGGCTACATGATCGAAATGTTCATGTCCTGGTACGGAGCGAACAACTTTGAGCAGTACATGTCGCGAAACCGGATGGCCGGGCCGTACGCACCGATTTTCTGGTCCTTGATCCTGTGCAATGTCCTGACTCCCCAGCTGCTCTGGTTCAAGCGCTTCAGGAACAACGTCGTTGTGCTGTTCCTGATCGCAATCGTCGTGAACATCGGGATGTGGCTCGAGCGATACGTCATTGTTATCACGAGCCTCCACCGCGACTACCTGCCGTCCTCCTGGGGCATGTACCATGGAACTATCTGGGACTACGCAACCTACGCGGGAACGATCGGCCTGTTCCTCGCATTGATGTTCCTGTTCATTCGGGTGCTGCCGATGATTTCCATTTTCGAGGTGCGGAGCCTGGTCAAGACCAACCGACGGCCCAGTCATACGGAGTAGATGAAATGGAACGGGCGGATTTCAAACCAGCAATCTACGGCCTGATGGCGGAGTTCGACACCCCGGACACGCTGATCCAGGCGGTGCGAAAAGTGCGCGCCGAGGGGTATACCCGCATCGACGCCTATACGCCTTTCCCGGTCGAGGGCTTGGCTGAAGAGGTCGGATTTCACAGCAATCTTCTGCCCATTCTCGTCCTCGGCGCCGGAATCGTCGGCGCTTTGGGCGGGTTCGGGCTTCAGTACTGGGTCTCGAAAATCGACTACCCGCTCAATGTCGGCGGTCGCCCGCTGAACAGTTGGCCCTCATTCATTCCGGTGACATTCGAGCTGACGATCCTCTTCGCTGCGTTGACGGCGGTTCTGGGAATGATCGCGCTCAACGGGCTGCCGATGCCGTATCACCCGGTCTTCAACGTTCCCCGTTTTGCCATGGCCTCACAGGATCGGTTCTTTCTGTGCGTGGAATCGACGGATGAGAAGTTCGACCGCGAAAAGACGCTGACTTTTCTCCAGGGCCTTCATGCCAAAGCGGTCACCGAGGTGGACTACTGAAAGGGTTGGTGTCAATGCAGACTTCGGGCAGTCTTAGAAAACTGAAACTTCTGCTTGTTGCGACTGCTCTTCTGTGGCCTGCCTTGTCGTGCCGGAATGACATGCGTGACAACTCACGGGTCAAGCCCCTCGAGAAGAACGATTTCTTTGCCGACGGGCGCTCGGCCCGTCCGCTGGTCGACGGTACGGTCCCACGCACCCCAGCGGTCAGTCCCGAGCAGGAGTACCTTCAGACGGGAAAAACGAACGGCCAGCTGGGAAACCGGCTTCCCTTCCCGTTGACGCGACAAGTGCTCGAGCGCGGCCAGGATCGCTTCAACATCTATTGCACTCCTTGCCACGACAAACTGGGCACCGGCCAGGGCATGATCGTGCAGCGGGGTCTCGCCCGTCCCCCGTCGTACCACATCGATCGCCTGCGTCAAGCTCCGCTGGGGCACTTCGTCGACGTTATGACGAATGGCTTCGGCGCGATGTACAGCTACCGGTACAGGGTGTCGGCCGAAGATCGGTGGGCGATCGCCGCCTACATCAGGGTTCTGCAGGTCAGCCAGGGCACGACGGTAGATGACGTTCCGGAGGACGAGCTCACAAAACTGGAAGAGGTTGAAGAGTGATGAACGAAGAGAACCAGCTGCGTGAAGACCTCATCCGGGTTCAACGATGGGCGCTGATTGCCGGCGTCCTTGCGACGGCGCTGAGCATTCTCGGCGCATTCATCAGCCCGGTCCAGTTCTTCCATTCCTACCTGTTCGCCTTCCTCTTCTGGCTGGGGATCGGGCTCGGGTGCATCGCCATTCTGATGCTGCATCACCTGGTTGGAGGAGCCTGGGGGTTCGTCATCCAGAGAACTCTCGAGACAGGCGCCCGGAGCCTGCCGTTACTGGCTTTGCTGTTCGCCCCGATTCTTCTTGGACTGCCCTACTTGTACGAATGGTCGAGGGAGGAAGCGGCCGCGGACGCGGTGCTGCTGCACAAGTCCGCCTATCTGAACGTCCCGTTCTTCGCGGTCAGAGCCATCCTCTACTTCGCTCTGTGGACCGGAGCGGCCTACCTGCTCAACAGATGGTCCGACAAGATGGACGCAACCGGGGACGCCGGATATGTCCGAAAACTGGAGAGTATCAGCGGGCCGGGGCTGGTCTTTTATGGAATCACCATGACGTTTGCCTCGGTCGATTGGGTCATGTCGCTTGAACCCCACTGGTATTCAACGATCTTTGGAATCGTCTTCCTGGTTGGCCAGGGCCTATCGACGATTGCTTTCGTCATCATTGTCACCATGCTTCTTGGATACCGGAAGCCCCTTGCGGACGTGCTCGTTCCCCGGCACTTCCATGACCTGGGCAACCTACTGCTGGCCTTTGTAATGCTGTGGGCCTATGTCGCGTTCTCCCAGTTCCTGATCATCTGGTCCGGAAACCTCCCCGAAGAGGTGACCTGGTACGCGCACCGGCTGCGCGGTGGGTGGAAATGGGTCGCGTTGGCGCTGATCTCGTTCCACTTCCTCGTGCCCTTCTTGCTCCTTCTGTTGCGGAGAACCAAGCGAAAGGCGCAGATCCTGGCCGGTGTCGCAGTCTGGTTACTCGTCCTTCGCCTGGTCGACCTCTTCTGGATTGTCAGCCCGTCGCTCCACCGCAACGGGTTCGGGATCCATTGGCTGGACTTCGTTACTCCGGTGGCGGTCGGGGGCCTCTGGATCGCGTTTTTCGCCTGGCAACTGAGATCTCGCGCTCTACTGCCTGTTCATGACCCGAGGATCAACGAGGCGCTGGGTCTCGGAGAAGCACTGCCATGAATCCAAACAAGGAGACAAGGAGAGAGGGAGACAAGGAGAGAGGGAGACAAGGAGACGAGCATACAGGCCACCAGATTCTTGACAACCCTGAGGTCATGCATGAAGTCAAGGATGCCGCCGCCAAGCCTGTGGCGTACTTCCTGGCCAGCCTGGCGCTGCTGCTTGTGTTCACGTTTGTCGCCGTGTGGCTGCTGTTCGAGTTCTTCGAAGGTGGCGCCAAACACACCGATGCCGAGCAGGCTTCTCCGATGGCCGATCCGGACGCCAAACCGCCAGGACCGCTGCTCCAGATAACGCCCGGTGGGGACATGCGCATCATGCTCGAACGCGAGAAGAAGCTCGCCGAGTCGTACGGCTGGGTGAACAAAGCAAGCGGGATTGTGCGAATACCCGTCGCGCGGGCCATGGAGCTGGTGACCGAAAAAGGTTTGCCGAACCTGCAACCGATTGGGGTCTACGAGCCTCCAGGCGGTGAGAAAGCCGCCGAGCCCCAAGGACAGGGACAACCGCGACAGCAAGGACAACAGCCATAGAGGCGTTTCGTCCTTGGTGTCCTTGAGGTCCTTGAGGTCCTTGGGGTCGGCGAGAAGAAACCGGAACCGGCGAGAAGAAGCCGGTACCGCCAAGAAGAAACCAGTAAAGAGGAAACGCTTTGGTCGTTTGTGCGTCTAGGGTTTAAAGGATCAGCCCAGTATGCCTATTGCTTTATTTGTAATTCTCCTTTTCGTTTCAACAGTTAGCGCCCAAGGCCTGACGGCCGGCAGCACTCCGCCCGCGCTGGCTGAAATCAAGATCGAGCAGAAGCTCGACTCGCAGTTGCCACTCGATCTCGAGTTCCGCGACGAATCGGGCAAGGCGGTCAGGCTTGGACAGTATTTCGGCAAAAAACCAGTGGTGCTTTCGCTCGTGTACTACGAGTGTCCGATGCTTTGCACTTTGGTATTGAACGGCATGGTGCGAACTTTCCGCACCCTGGAGTTCGAGGTTGGCAAAGAGTACGACGTGGTCACGGTCAGTATTGATCCCAAGGAAACGCCCGAGCTGGCCAGGGTAAAGAAAAAGCATTATCTGGAGAGCTACGGCCGGCCCGGCGCCGCGACCGGATGGCATTTCCTCACCGGATCCGAACAGTCGATCCGCCAGCTCGCGAACACCGTGGGGTTCCATTACACCTACGACGAAACGACGGGCGAGTTCGGTCACGCGAGCGCCATCATGGTCGCCACACCGGGAGGTCGGCTGGCCAAGTACTTCTACGGCGTTGAGTACCCGCCTCGCGATTTGAGGCTCGGACTGGTCGAGGCATCCGCGAACAAGATCGGAAGCCCGGTCGACCAGATCCTTTTGTATTGTCTCCACTACGACCCGATGACCGGGAAGTATGGAGTCGTCATAAAGAACGTCCTCCGATTGACGGGCCTTGCCACGGTCGCACTTCTGGGGGCGTTTATCGGGCTGATGCTCTTCAGAGAGCGTGTTCGGCGGCGCAACGAGCAGGCTGCCAGAGCCTAGAATTTCGGGGGCACAGTACTTAATTCTCAGCCAGTTACCTGGCTCTCGCCGGTGGCAAAGGGATTAAGTTCTGTGTCCCCGAAATTCCAAAAAATTCCGCAAAACGAAACAGAAAGGGAGAAAGAGGAGCGGCTTCAACGATGCCCAAGGACTTCCCATTGATGCCGGACCAGGCATCCACGATCTCAAGCGAAGTGGATTTGCTGTACGCCTTCCTGGTCGGCATGACACTGTTCTTCGTAGGCCTCATCTTCCTGATGGTCGCTATTTTCGCCATCCGCTACAGGAGACGTTCGTCGGACGAAATACCGCGTCCGAACTTCGGGTCCCTGCGGCTGGAAATCGTCTGGTCAGTGATCCCCCTGCTGATCTCTGTCGGCATCTTCATCTGGAGTGCCAGTGTTTTCTTCGACATCCAACGGGTTCCGGCCAACGCCATGCAGGTTTACGGAGTCGGAAAGCAGTGGATGTGGAAGTTCCAGCACCCGGAGGGTAACCGGGAAATCAACGAGCTCCATGTCCCGGCAGGCCGTCCGGTCAAAATCACGCTCACCAGCGAAGACGTGATCCACAGCTTTTTTGTACCCGCATTCCGAATCAAGCAGGACGCGCTCCCGGGACGCTACACAACGACCTGGTTTCAGGCGACCAAGCCAGGCACCTATCACCTTTTCTGCGCCGAATACTGCGGAACCCAGCATTCGGGTATGCGCGGTTCGGTCGTGGTCATGGAACCCGCCCAATATGAGGCATGGCTGTCAGGCGACGCGTCGGGTGGATCCATGGCGGCGCGGGGCGAGAAGCTGTTCAATCAACTGGGCTGCGTCACCTGTCACCTGCCCGACGGGTCCGGGCGTTGCCCGTCACTGGTCAACGTATACGGGAAGTCGGTAAAACTGATCACCGGCGAAGAGCTGGTTGCCAACGACGAGTACATCCGCGAGTCCGTGCTGCACCCGAACGCCAAAATCGTGGACGCCTACCAGCCAATCATGCCGACCTATCAGGGCCAGGTGTCCGAAGAGGGAGTTCTGCAACTGATCGCGTACATCAAATCGATCTCCTCTCAGGTCACAGAAGGCACGGCCGCACCGGGCACGACGACGCCGGGCACTGCACTCCCCGGAGCGACGACCCCGGGCGCAGGGACTGGTACGGGAACCGGCACGGGGCCGACCCCACCGGGCGGAGCCGGCAGCACTAATCAATCGACACCCGGCGGCGCCAGCGCGCCAAACGGCATCAATCGGAGCGGGCAATGAGTACGGGGACCTTGAGGACCGAAGATCACCTGGTCGAGCCGGGGCATCTGAACTACATAAACAATGGCTACGGACTGAAATCGTGGCTCCTCACGATTGATCACAAGCGCATCGCGCTTCTCTACCTGATATCGATCACCACCTTCTTCTTCCTGGGCGGCTTCTTCGCCCTGTTGATTCGGCTGGAGCTTCTGACTCCGGCGGGCGACCTGATGGAAGCGGACATGTATAACCGCATGTTCACGATGCACGGGATGGTGATGATTTTCTTCTTCCTGATTCCGTCGATCCCCGCAGTTTTCGGCAATTTCCTCATCCCGATGATGATCGGGGCGCGGGACCTCGCCTTCCCGAGGATCAACCTGCTCAGCTGGTACATATTCATTGCGGGCGCTCTGTTCACAATGGCGGCAGTCGTCCTGGGAGGAGTCGACACCGGTTGGACGTTCTACACTCCCTTCAGCAGCACCTACTCGAACAGCAACGTGGCGCTGGCGGCAGTCGGGGTCTTTATCACCGGGTTTTCGTCGATCCTGACGGGGCTGAATTTCATCGTCACGATTCACAAGATGCGGGCCCCGGGGATGACCTGGTTCCGAATGCCCCTGTTTGTTTGGGCGCACTACGCGACGAGCTTGATCATGGTCCTCGGGACGCCCGTCCTGGCCATTTCAATCGTCCTGGTGGCCCTGGAGCGCCTGTTCCGGATCGGAATATTCGACCCGGCCCTGGGCGGCGATCCCCTACTGTTCCAGCACTTGTTCTGGTACTACTCGCACCCGGCCGTCTACATCATGATCCTGCCGGCGATGGGCGTGATCAGCGAGGTGGTCTCGACCTTCTCGCGCAAGACCATCTTCGGCTACAGCTTCGTGGCGTTCTCGTCGCTGGCCATCGCCGTGTTCGGCTTCATCGTGTGGGCGCACCACATGTTCGTCGCCGGCATCTCCACCTACTCGGCGATGGTGTTCTCGTTCCTCAGCTTCTCGGTGGCGATTCCCTCGGCCGTCAAGGTCTTCAACTGGGCCGCCACGCTGCACCGCGGCTCGCTGACCTTCGAAGCGCCGATGCTCTACGTCTACGGCTTCTTCGGGCTGTTCCTGATCGGCGGCCTCACCGGCCTGTTCCTCGCCACCCTCGGCGTCGACGTGCACGTGCACGACACCTACTTCGTGGTCGCGCACTTCCACTACATCATGGTGGGCGGCGCCATCATGGGCTATCTCGGAGGCCTCCACTTCTGGTGGCCGAAGCTCGTGGGCCGGATGTACTCGGAGTTCCTGTCCAGGATCTCCGCCATCCTGGTGTTCGTCGGGTTCAACCTCACGTTCTTCCCCCAGTTCATCCTGGGCTACATGGGGATGCCCCGCCGCTACCACGCCTACCCGGACGAGTTCCAGGTGCTGAACATCATGTCGTCGGCCGGCGCCGGCGTGCTGGGTATCGGCTACCTGCTGCCCGTGATCTACTTCCTCTGGTCGCTGAAGTACGGCGAGGTGGCCGGACCCAACCCGTGGGGCGCGTCGGGGCTGGAGTGGCAGATTCCCTCGCCGCCCCCGACCGAGAACTTCAAGGAGCAGCCGGTCGTGCACGGCGAACCGTACGAGTACACGCCGCACGTCGCCCGGGAGGCCAATCTTGTCTAACGCGGTCGCACACGCAGAGGCGCACGGCCACGCCGAGCACCACACGGCGCTGCAGCATCACTTCGAGACGATGCAGCAGCAGAAGGAAGCCAGCACGCTGGGGATGTGGGTGTTCCTGCTCACCGAAGTGCTGTTCTTCGGCGGGCTGTTCATGGCCTACCTGCTCTACCGCACCTGGTACTTCGAGGCGTTCGCCGAGGCCAGCCGCACCATCGCCATCGCCCCCGGGGCGATCAACACCGCGGTGCTGATCGGCAGCTCGCTGACGATGGCGCTGGGCGTGCGCGCGGCGCAGACCAACCAGCGCACGGCCACCGTCCGGTGGCTAAT
>CAYQYP010000473.1:0-2005 GCA_964421755.1 uncultured Acidobacteriota bacterium | reverse complement strand
TGAGGTCGTTTCCTGCTTTACGAACCCGGTACCTGACGAGTGACGTAAATCGGTCGATCGAAACTCGTTCCACTTCCTCGAAGCGTGTCTCCAGTTCTTTCACCCGTTTTTGGGTGCCTGGATTCCAGGTCTGATACAACACCAGATACCAAAAGTCTTCCGGGTAAACTGTGACCCAGTCTTCAATCTGCAGGCGTTCCCGGCCCTTGTAGTAATAGCTCATGCACAGGAAGTAATCGTCGTCCGGTACGATCATCGGAAGAGAGCCAACCGATTGCTCTGCCTGGCGGGAAATGGCCCGCCAGTCAGGATGCTGTTCGAGGTAACTGTCGCGAGCAATTCCGGCGAGGTTGTAGCTAACGATGACCGTCAGGAGGACCACCCTGATCACTGCGAGGTTGGCAACCGCAAGCCTCACGTAGAGCAGGAGCAAGGGGGGAATCAGAAAAAACAAATACTTGGTCCGAGTCAACGTCAGCGTGTGGTGGAAGACATCGTTGGCAATCAACAGCAAGTAAGCGATCACGCTTAGTGCCACAAGTACTCGCGTCGCGCTGTCCGATCGACGGAACGCTCGCGCCACCAGCCAATAGCAAATAACGGCCACCAGGACGACGAGTGCAAGCTTGGGCAACTCGAAGGTCGAGCCGTAAAAGAGGCGCGACAGGGTTGCTACCCCGTCGTTGTAAAGAGTTCCGAGAAAAGAGCTTTGATCCTTCGGGCCGATGATCCACAGGCCCGACTCGAATTTTCGCTCTCGCTGGCGCATGAGCTGCGGGAGCCAGGCAGCAAACAGGAGCCCGGGGATAAGAAGGGCCGCGAAGACCTTACGTGAGAAACGCCGAAACAAGACGAGCCAAAGGGCAACCGCCAGTTCGGCGGCATAGAAGAAAGCCACGTAGTAATGCGTGTACAACCCCAGCACATTTACGACTACCAACAAAACTGTTTTCGCGGTCGATTCCTTCTTGATGGTGCTCAGGAGGAGAGCCAGGGAGGCGGCCACGAAGAACAAGGCCATCGTGTACATCCGGGCCTCGCGGGCGAGCACGAACAGGGTGCTCGACGTCCCGAACACCAACACCGTCCAGTAAACCGCGCGCGGGAATTCAGCCATGAAGCCGGCAGCCGTCCTGGCGACCACGACCAGCGTCAATGCAAGCCAGAAGACACTGAAACCGCGGGCCGACAGCTCGTTGAACCCGACGAGTGCAGACCATTTGGCGATCACCCAGAAATACAGCGGCGGGTGGTTGTCGTTGCGATACGTGAGCTCGGTGAAGGAAAGCCTGAAATCGGGCTGGAGATCGTCCTGAGACCTGAGGCCGATGTCGCGGGCCGTGTAGATTTCGTCCTCCCAGAATCCTTTCTTGTTGATTCCGTGAAGATACAGGGTAGCCAGCAGACCGCCGAGAAGCAGGTAGGCAGTGAGCTTGAGCACGAGTTTTCCCGGGGAATCCATCCGGCTGGCAGGATACTACTGACGACTGCCGACTGACTACTGACAACTGCCTCTGGCTGACCAGCTGACCGGCTGACCAGCTCGACGTTGGTCCGACTTCCAAGTCGGACAGTGTCGGTGTAGGCAGAATTTTGCCAACCGGGCCGAAAAGCGGCGGATTCTGAACCGCGAATCCGCCCTACGACTGAGTGCTTCCGCATGGCGAGCGGTCGTAGGGCGGATTCGCGGTTCAGAATCCGCCGCTTTTCGGCCCGGTTGGCTCACTTTCGCACCTGTTAGCGGTCACCCGGTCAGCGGGTCAGCGGGTCAGCTGGTCAGCTGGTCAGTTTCGCAGTTTCGGGGACACAAAACTTAATTCCTTTGCTTACGGGGAGCGAGCGGAAACGGAATGGGAATTAAGTATTATGTCCCCGAAACTTTCCGGCACACAAATATGCCGATGCTGCTGAGCTTCAGCGGCGTGAGGAAAGCGGCGCCGCGCAGGAATCCGGCGACCAGCCGATTGCTCAATGTAAAGAGCGCGCCCGGCTGACGATCCATCGA
>CAYQYP010000472.1:0-2625 GCA_964421755.1 uncultured Acidobacteriota bacterium | reverse complement strand
GCCGGACGTCCGCTTACGGTGAACCAGGAGGTCTTCAAGTCTGAGAGCGACACGAATCAGCGCAACCAGGCCATCGGCTATCTGATGTACGCCTACGAGTTCATAAAGTCGGATCCGGCGCGGGCTACCGACATTTACACTGAACAGTGTTCCGTGAACGTGAACGCCAAGGACCTTGCGACAATGGCTGCTACCCTAGCGAACGGCGGCAAGAATCCGGTGACGGGCAAGCAGATCATGAAGGCCGAGAACGTCCCGGGAGTCTTGTCAGTGATGGCAATCGCGGGCCTGTACGATGATTCGGGCAAGTGGCTGTACCACACCGGCCTTCCCGCCAAGAGCGGAGTGGGCGGAGGCCTCATCGCCGTGTCCCCGGGCAGGTTCGGGATCGCGGTCATCTCGCCGCCTCTCGACGACGCCGGCAACAGTGTGCGCGCGCAACGTGCCATTGCTGACATTTCAAACGCGCTCGGCGGAAACCCGTACGCTGCTAAAGCAGATCAGTCGGGAAAAAGTCGGGCTGAGTAGGAATGCAAGCGGCGAGTGGCAAGGGGCGAGTGGCAAGTGCATCAAAACGGTTCTATGTTAGCGCCAAACGTTTTGGGGATTGAGCCCCAAAATGGGAACCGCCACTCGCCACTCGCCACTACCGGAGAGTGACACTCATGAATTTGTCTAGTAGCAAGCACGGGGGGAAAACTGTATCTGGCGTTGTGCTGGTTTTGGCCTTGCTGATTCTTCCATCTGTCGGCTGGGCTCAGTCACCCGCGGAAAGCGAGAAAGCTCCGCAAACGGGTTCAGCAAGCGAATCCAGACCGCTCACCGATCATGAGCGAGCGGAGTTCATGCGACTCATCCAAGAGCTTCAGGAGCGGGTCAGCAAACTCGAGGCACGGGCTTGCCCCACCCCGGAAGCCCAGGCGTCACCAGCCGGCGTTGTTTCGGAGACCATGGTGGACGGCGTGACCGTCCGGGAGCCGCAATCCAAGCCGGTGGACCCTGCAAAGAATCTCGTGCAGGCCGAAGAGAAAAAAGGGTGGGGGAGATACACACCCAACCTGGGGTTTAAGTTGGCCGACACGGAACACGGCGACCTCAGTCTCAGCATCTACACTTACGCCCGCTACCTGAACCAGTTGGCCCTGGACTCGACCTACACTGACGCCTTCGGAAACGTCAAGAACATCCAGCGACGGCAGGACGTGCAGATCCAGAAGCTTCAGTTCAAGTTCCTCGGCTGGATGGTCGACCCGAGGTTCCGGTACTTCCTTTATGCCTGGACGTCCAACGCCACCCAGGGCCAGGGAGCGCAAGTGGTCCTCGCTGGAAATGTGAGTTTCAAGTTCAGCGACCACTTCACGTTCGCCGGTGGGATCCGATCGCTGCCCGGTACGCGGAGCGTGGAGGGGAACTTCCCCTTCTGGCTGGGTGTGGACAGCCGTATGATCGCCGACGAGTTCATGCGCCCCTCTTACACCTCGGGCATTTGGGCAACGGGGGACATCACGGACAGGCTGAAGTACCAGGTCATGGTCGGTAACAACATGAGCACGCTGGGCGTCAGCGCGTCCCGGCTCGATAATGGCTTGAACACCTTTTCCAGCGCGCTCGTCTGGTTCCCCACCGGAAAGTTCGAGGAAGGGTTCTCCGGCCAGGGATGGGGCGACCTTGAAAACCACCAGGAGCTCGCCACCCGGTTTGGGCTTCACTTCAGCCGAAGCGACGAAAACAGGGAGAGCCAACCGGGCTCCGATACCTTCGAAAACACCCAGATTCGGCTCACTGATGGCACGATCATTTTCACTCCCGATCTCTTCGGCCCGGATGTCACGGTGTCCGATGTCCGATGGAGGATGGCCTCTTTCGACGGCGGCTTCAAGTATCGCGGCTTCTCCGTGGAAGGTGATTATTTCTTGCGCTGGCTTGGCAAATTCCGCGGTACCAACACCTCGGGGATTCCGGACATCTTCGACCATGGCTTCCAGCTGCAGGGCTCGGCCATGGTCGTGCCGAGGACTTTGCAGGCTTATCTCGGACATTCGCGGGTGTTCGGCGACTACGGCGATCCGTGGGATTTCCGATTCGGCGCGAACTGGTTCCCATTTGGAAACCACGTCATTCGGTGGAACACCGAGGCACTCTACCTGTACAAGTCTCCCGTGGGCTACTCATCCGTTCCTTTCGTTCTGGGAGGCAAAGGCTGGGTCTTCCACTCGACTCTAGAGATGGCTTTCTGAGAGAGGACTTATGAGGATACGATCTATCTCGTTTGGATCGCCGCTTGCCGGCAGGCTCTTGCTTTGCATGGCGCTGCTGGCCGCCTCGAGCACCATATATGCGCAATCGAGTGAGTACCTGTTTAATGACTCTCACTTTCACCTGACGAACTACATTCAGGAAGGAACCGACATTCATGACTTCCTGAAGATCATGGGTGACAAAACCGGGCGTTCGACTCTGTTTGGCATACCGCTCCAGCAGCAATGGTCTTACAGGGTGGACGGCGACCGCGCGCCGTCCTATTATTTGAACTCGGACGCGCCGCTCTACTACTACTCCTTCACAGACGCCTCGATTGCGATGGCCTACCGCTCGCTTTCAAAAGAGGAGCGAGCACGCTTTGAC
>CAYQYP010000471.1:0-5008 GCA_964421755.1 uncultured Acidobacteriota bacterium | reverse complement strand
TGACAGTTGCCTTCTCCGCGGCCTATGAAGGATCGGCGGAGATCTATTCCATGCCGATTTCCGGCGGCCCTCCTCGGCGCCACACCTACGACGGCGGAAGAACGGCGGTCGTAGGTTTCACCCCGGACGGGCAGATCCTGTACAGCACGCGACGCTATTCCACCTTGCCTGATGTACAACTCGTCTCAGTCGACCCCGCCACTAACGTTCGCACCCTCGTCCCCCTCGCCCAGGCCAGCGACGGATGCTACGACTCCCTGGGAAAAACGGTGTTCTTCACCCGGCTGCCCCCGCAAGGAAGCCACACACGCCGGTACCAGGGAGGGACCGCCCAAAACATCTGGAAATATGTCACCGGGACACCCGAGGCGATTCCTCTCACGTCCGATTGCCCGACCACCAGTAAGACCCCGATGCTCTGGAAAAAGCGGGTGTATTTTGCCAGCGATCGCGACGGGACGATGAACATCTGGTCGATGGACGAGAACGGCCGCGACGTCCGTCAGCACACGCGCCACGATGATTACGAGGTCAAGTCTCCGTCACTCAGCAACAGCCGCATCGTCTACCAGCATGGGGCCGACATTTGGCTTCTCGATCTTTCAAACGGCAAGTACAGCCAGATCCCGATCCGGCTGGCGTCCGATTTCGACCACATGCGCGAGAAATGGGTCAAGAAGCCGTTGAACTACGCCACCGGAGTGTCGCTGTCTCCGGATGCCGACCGGATCGCCTTCACCGCTCGGGGCCAGATCTTTGTTGTCCCCGCGGAACAAGGCCGACTGGTTGAAGCGACACGCAAGCCGATGGTGCGGTACCGGGCCGCCCGCTTTATGCCCGACGGCAAGAACATCCTGGCACTCTCGGACGAGAGCGGAGAGATCGAACTTTGGACGTTGCCGGCCAATGGCATAGGGATGCCGCAACAGCTGACAAAAGACGGGAAAGTGCTGCGATGGGAAGCGTTGCCCTCTCCGAACGGAAAGTTCCTCGCTCATCATGACAAAGACCAGCAGTTGTGGATCTTCGACGTCGAGGCCAAGAGTCAGAAACTGATCGCGACTTCTGCGGACGGCGGATTTGGAGGACTGGCATGGTCTCCGGACAGCCGTTGGCTGGCCTTTCAGCAGGACGCATCCAACACGTTCACTCAGATCCGGATCTACAGCCTGGAAACGCAAACCATAACCGATGTCACCAGCGATCGCTACGACAGCTACTCTCCGGTCTGGAGCCCCGAGGGCGACTGGCTTTATTTCATCTCCGACCGCAACTTCGAGTCTCTCGTTCAAAGCCCTTGGGGACCCCGGCAGCCGGAGCCCTTTTTCGACCGGCAAGCCCGCCTCTATCAAATTGCCTTGCGCAAAGGCCTGAGGTCGCCGTTCCAGCCCAAGGACGAGCTGACGCCTGCCGAGAAGAAGGACGAAAAGAAGGAGGAGAAAAAGGCCGAGACGGAGAAGAAAGAGAACGGCAAGCCGGCGGACGTGCCGCCCGTCAAGATCGATCTTGAAGGCCTGGCGCAAAGACTCATCGAGCTTCCCGTCCCCGGTGGCAACTACTCTACCCTCGCGACCGACGGAAAGAGACTCTACTGGATATCGCGGGAAACGGGCCTCGAGGGAAAACGCTCGCTCATGACTCTGGAAATCACCAACAAGTCACCCAAGCCCGACACGGTAATCGCCGAGATCCGCAATTATCAGCTTTCGCCGGACCGAAAAAAGCTGGCCGTCCAGAAGGGTGAGGACTTCTACATTTTCGATGCCGGGGCCAAAGCTCCGTCTGAACTGGCGAAGAGCAAAGTCGACTTGTCCGGCTGGACTTTCTCCCTGGATCCTCGTGAGGAGTGGCAGCAGATGTACAACGAGGCCTGGAGACTGGAGCGCGATTACTTCTACGACAAAGGCATGCACGGCCTGGATTGGACCAAGATCCGAGAGAAGTACCGCCCCCTGGCGACTCGCGTGACAGACCGCGGGGAACTCAGCGACGTACTGGCCCAGATGGTCAGCGAGCTCTCCGCCCTCCACATCTTCGTGTATGGCGGCGACGAGCGGCGCGGCGCGGACGAGATTGGAAACGCCTCCCTCGGATGCCGGCTCGAGCGCGACCAGGCGGCGGGCGGCTATCGCGTCTCTCACATCTATCGCTCGGATCCGGATCGTCCGGAGGCGTCGTCGCCACTGGTCCGGCTTGGCGTGGACGTAAAGGAAGGCGACATCATTACCGCCATCAATGGCGTGGAGACGCTCTCCGCTCCTGATTGCGACAGCTTGCTCCGGAACCGGGCAGGCAAACAGGTTCTGCTGCGAGTGAAACCGCAGAGTGGCGAATTACGTGACGTCATCGTCACGCCGATTACGCTTCAGCAGGAGAGCAATTTGCGCTACGACGAGTGGGAATTCACGCGTCGCCAAAAAGTCGACGAGCTGAGCAACAAGAGGATCGGCTACGTCCATCTGCGCGCAATGGGCTCCGGAAACATGGCCGAATGGGCGCGCGAATTCTACCCGGTCTTCAACCGGGAGGCGCTGATCATCGATGTCCGCCACAATCGCGGCGGCAACATCGACAGCTGGGTGCTCGAGAAACTGATGCGCAAGGCTTGGTTTTACTGGCAACCACGCGTCGGTAATCCGAGTTGGAACATGCAGTATGCGTTCCGGGGTCCGATGATCACGATCTGCAATGAGTTCACGGCTTCCGACGGCGAGGCGTTCTCGGAGGGTTTCCGCCGCCTGGGCCTGGGAAAACTCCTCGGCTCGCGGACCTGGGGAGGCGAGATCTGGCTCAGCTCTTCCAATGTCCTGGTCGACTATGGAATCGCCACCGCGGCGGAGATGGGCGTATTCGGTCCGGAGGGGCAGTGGCTCATCGAGGGACATGGCGTCGATCCGGACATCACTGTCGATAACCTGCCCAAGGCGACGTTCGACGGCCAGGATGCGCAACTGGATGCCGCCGTGAAGTACCTTCTGGATGAGCTGAAACGCAACCCGGTCACGGTGCCGAAGGCTCCGCCGTATCCCAAGAACCCAAACCCGGCGCCCCGGCGAAAGCCGATAAGCTAGCAGCGGGGACGCCTGAAGGCGCTTGGCCTCTGAAGCTCGGCAGTTGCGTTTACTCTTTCGAAGTGCGGTGTCAGGGCCCTGATCCCTTTACGTATCTCGGGACCACCGCCGATTTACAGAGCCGCGCACGGAGCGAGGGTGTTGAAAATGTTCACCCGGGTGGAAATAGGTGCATGTCTGTTGCTTTCTAGAGCAGACTTCACCTTCTCGTCATGTCGTAGTGGTTTGTTAATATTCCGGGCGAAATGGCTGCCAAAAGAAGAGATAAGCGACCAGCGAAGCGGATAGACAACAGCGGGCACCAGGGCTTGTTCGCGGCGACGGAATGGGTGGTGGCAGAGGATCGACCAGAGCCGAGTGGGAAGGCGGTTTTTCTGAATCCGAGCCCGCGCGGGATCTGGCTGGGCTGCAGGCGTCTGGAAGATCATCTGCGGGAATGCGGCGAAGCGGAAGCGTTGTTAGTGCGGGAATTCGTGGGCGGGCTGAACTGGGAGTCGTTTGAGAACCGTTACCTGGGAGGAGGGCGACCCGCCTATCATCCGGCGCTGATGGTCTCGCTGATTCTTTTTGGTTTGATGCAAGGGCGAAGCAGCCTGCGCGAGCTGGAAAAGATAGCGCAGATGGACGTGCGCTGTTGGTGGCTGACGGGAGGGTTACAGCCGGATTACACGGCGATCTGCCGTTTTCTGAAACTGCATGGGGAGGATCTGCCGGCGAGTTTCTTCGAAGAGCTGACCCGCGAGGTGATCAAACGGGTGGGGCGGAACGGCACGCTGGCAGGAGATGGGACGGTGGTGCAGGCGGCCGCCTCGCGCTATCGGCGGCTGCAGCAGGAAGTGGCTCTGGAGCAGGCGCGGGAGGCGCGCGAGCAAGCGCAGGCCAAGCCGGAAGACCAGCAGTTGCAGGAGCAGGCGGCAGCGGCGGAGCAAGTGGCCCAGGTGGTGGAACAGCGCAAAGCGGCGCGGGAGAAGAGCCGACGTAAGGGAGCAATTCAAGTCAGCCCGACGGAACCGGAGGCGGTTATCCAGCCCCTGAAAAACAAGGTGTTTGCACCCGCTTATCGACCCTCGGTGCTGGCGAACGCGGATCGGGTGGTGGTGGCGCAGGGGATTCACCCCACTTCGGAAACGGTGCTGGTGGAGGGCCTGTTGGCGCAGTCCAAGCGGGTCAACGGGGTGCCCGAGGTGCTGATGCTGGACGCGGGGTATTTTGACGGGAAGGTGCTGGGGCTGGGAGTAGAGGACCCGGACCTGAAGCATCTGCTGTGCCCGGAGGGAAAGGTGAACGGGGAAGGACCCTGGGAACGTCCTTCCAAGAGCGCGGTGCCGAAATCGGTGTTTGAGTACGAGGAGGGCCAGGACCGATACCGGTGCCCGGCCGGTGAATATCTGACGCCACGCGAGAAAGGGACCACGGAGCGAGGCAAGGGTTACGTGGTGTACCGTTCGAAAGCCTGCCGGAAATGCGCCTTGCGAAAGGAGTGCACCAGCGGCCAAAGAGGGCGGGAAATCAAGCGCTATGAAGACGAAGAACTAAAGGAGGCCATGCGCGAGGTGATGCGCCAACCAGGCGCGCAGCGATTGTATCGCCGGCGCCAGGCTATCGTGGAGCCAGTCTTTGCAGAACTACAGCAATTGCAAGGACTTAGGAGATTTAGGCGGTTTGGACTGCGGGCCGTGGCGCTGGAATTCTCCCTGCATATCATGGCTCACAACCTGCGTCGGCTGATCGTGCTGACCGCCAAGCGGGCGGGCGGGCCTTTTGGCCTGCCTTTTTCCGAGATTTTCGGCTCTGTATACCGCACAATTCGGGACTGGCTCAATTCTCCTCGTTTTCTTGGATTCCTCAGACGCTTGCGCGCCGGAATGCCACGTCAGGGTGTTTCTTACGGTCATGCCGGGTTTTGCGCCTGAAGACCCTTTTTCAACACCCTCGCT
>CAYQYP010000470.1:0-25520 GCA_964421755.1 uncultured Acidobacteriota bacterium | reverse complement strand
AGTTCTATTCCGCGTTCCGCATTCGCCAGTGCTATTCCGCATTCGGCCGGCGCGCGGTTGATTCGCGGATAATCAATCGGGTCGGGATCCTGAATTCCCGACCGTCAGGCTCTTCGGCAGTCATCATTTCAAGCAGCGCCTGGAAAGCGACCTCACCAATTCTCCGCCGGGGAACCGCAACGGTAGTCAGAGGCGGCTGGGTCACTTCGGAAAACGCAATATCGTCGAATCCGACAATCGAAAGCTCACTCGGAATCTTGATGCCGCGATCAAAAGCGCAGTGCATTGCCCCAAGAGCCATCAGGTCGTTTGCGCCGATGATTGCGGTAGGTCCGCGGCGGGCAAGCAGTTTCGAGCAGGCGAAGTACCCGCCTTTGACGCTGAAATCCGCGTCGATGACATGGGGATTGCCCGATTGCACACTCGGGAGGTTTTCCAGAAAAGCGCGCTTCCGGATCTGGGCGGACTTTACGTCGGGGTTCCCCCCGATGAATCCAATGGCCTCGTGCCCGAGCTCACGCAGGTGATCAAGCGCCTCTTGTATCCCTCCGGCGTAATCTACGACGATGTTGCTGCTGTAGGGCTTCACTTCCCCGTGGTCCAGGGAGACGTGGCAAACCTGGTGTTCCAGGAGCATCCTGTAGACGTGGGTATCGATCTCGGATGTCAGAACGGCGACGCCAGGCACCCGGAGGTCCAGCAGGCGGTTGGCGAATGTGACGGTCCGATGCGGGTCATAGCTGGTGTTCATGACCAGGGTGTCCATCTCGTTTGCCAGCGCCTGGTCCTGGAAACCGCGAATGATCTCCGGAAAGAACGGATTTTGAATGTCCGAAATGACGAGCCCGAGGATCCTGCTGCGGCCGACAGCCAAGTCCCTGGCGGCCACGCTTCGCGAGTAATTGAGCTCCCGCGCCGCCTGCATCACCCGTTCCGCGGTCTCTGACCGCACCTTCCGGTTACGATTGAGGACATTGGAGACGGTCGCGACCGACACACCTGCCTTGCGAGCTACGTCCCTGATGTTTGCCATGAACACTGCCCCCCCACTCCAGGAGCTATCGTAGTCCGTTTTCCGAGCCGGAGGCAACACTCAGGGCACCAGAACCAGCGCTCCTTCTACCCGGCCGCTCCTCAAAGAGGCAAGTGCCTCGTTTGCGTCGAGAAGCGGGACAGGCGCCACTTTCGTGCGGACATCCACGGCAGCAAGAACCCGCATGAACTCCTCACCGTCCAACCGCGTCAGGTTCGCCACCGACCGGATGGTCCTCTCCTGCCACAGCAACCGGTACGGAAAGCTCGGGATATCGCTCATGTGGATGCCGCCGCAAACCACAACGCCCCCGCTCCTGACGGCGCTCAGAGCCAGCGGGACGAGGGCCCCCACCGGGGCGAAGATGATCGCCGCATCCAGGGGAGCAGGCGGAAGCTGATCCGAGTCGCCCACCCAGGCGGCTCCAAGAGCGCGGGCGAACCTCTGCGACTCCCGATCACCCGGACGGGTGAAGGCAAAAACGGTCTTCCCCTCGGCAATCGAAATCTGGGCGATGATATGAGCCGCCGCACCAAAACCGTAGAGCCCGAGACGCGAGACGTCCGGCCCCGTCATTTTGTACGACCTGTAACCGATCAGGCCGGCGCAGAGCAACGGGGCGGCTTCCAGATCCGGGAACCGGTCCGGCAACCGCAGGCAAAAAGCCTCGTCGGCGACCGCGAACTCGGCAAAGCCCCCATCCCGCGTGTAGCCCGTAAACAGCGCTCGCGGACAGAGATTCTCGCGCCCGGAAACGCAGAATTCGCAGGCGCCGCATGTCGATGCCATCCAGGGGATCCCGACGCGCTCGCCCGGACGAAACGATTCGGTCTCCGGGCCGCACTCCACCACCACGCCCACGATCTCGTGTCCGGGAATCACGGACGGTTTGGGACTCGGCAGGTCACCATCCACGACGTGCAGGTCGGTTCTGCAGACACCGCATGCCCGGACGCGGACGAGGAGCTGTTTGAAGCCGGGTTGCGGCACAGGCAGATCACGAAGCGTCAGCCGTCCCGGTTGGTCCAACACCATCGCGCGCATCGTCAGTAGGATACCGGAAGCAAGGCAGCGGTGCCATCGGGTTGGCTAGCGAGACCCTTGCATCGGGTTGCCAACCGGGCCGTAAAGCGGCGGATTCTGAAAAGCGAATCCGCCCTACGACCGCCCAGCATGCGAAAGCACTCAGTCGTAGGGCGGATTCGCTTTTCAGAATCCGCCGCTTTACGGCCCGGTTGGCGAGCTTGTCTCTGCCGCCCCTCGTGTTACCCGTAATTACATACTAGATTGGAATTAGGAGTACATTCCCAATGCCCGCTGATCCAGAGGCTCGGCAGAACCTGCAGATTCAGCAGAATTTCAAACACCAGCGGAGGGAGTGGACGATCCAGCGGGTCGGATGGGTGATCATGACGCTGTTCGTGCTGGCTTCGGCGATTGGTCTTCTCGGGCACGGTGGGCTGGCAAAGCAGGAGTTGAAAACCGGAAACCTGGCAATGGAGTATCAGCGTTTCGCACGGTACGAGGCCCCGGCCATGATCACGGTTAGTGTCGAAAACCCCGCTGATGACCCGGTCAGGATCTGGATGGATGCCGATTATGCACACCGGATTCGATTTGACCGCATCGTTCCGGAACCCGCGACCACCCGCCTTGGGCCCGACCGTCTGGTCTTCGAGTTTTCCACCGACCCGGGCCAGCACTCGATCAGGGTCACGTTTCATTACACGCCTGAGGCGATAGGCCCGGCCGGCGGGCGGATCGGGTTGGTGAACGGGCCCATCGGGAGTTTCTGGCAGTTCATCTATCCCTAGACGACCGGGCGCAGTCCCTTGCACGGAGACTGAAAGGAAGTCTTTATGGATTCGGTTATTCGAGCCGTTGTTATCTACTTCCTATTGCTGTTGCTGTTCAGGATTACAGGGAAAAGGTCCCTCGGGCAGGTGACCACATTCGATTTCGTGCTGTTGCTGATCATCGGGGAGGCAGTTCAGAACTCTCTCCTCGGTAATGACTATTCGATCACGAATGGCGTCATCGCGGTGACTACACTGGTTCTGCTGGACATCATCGTTTCATTGGCGAAGCAGAGATCGCATTTCGTGGCGATCTGGGTCGAAGGAACCCCTCTGATCATCGTGGACAACGGGAATCCTTTGAAGCAGAGGATGAAGAAGGCGCGGGTCGACGAAGAGGACGTCATGGAAGCGGCTCGATCACTGCGCGGACTCGAGCGGCTTGACCAGATCCGGTGGGCGGTCCTCGAGCGCAACGGCGAGATATCGATTGTCCCGAAAAGGGAGTAGTTTCGGGAGTTTCGGGGACATAATACTTAATTCCCAACCAACCAGCGCAATCTGGCGTGAGCAAAGGAATTAAGTTTTGTGTCCCCGAAACTCTTAATTCCCAACCAACCAGCGCAATCCGGCGTGAGCAAAGGAATTAAGTTTTGTGTCCCCGAAACTCGCCGAACCCCCTTTCTTACTGCCCAAGGACCTCGACCGCGTTGATCTCGGGGCTCTGCTGCTTGGTGACGAAGTCGATCTTAAGCAGGCCGTCGGCCACGGCAATGTCCTTGAATTCTTTTACGACCGCCTTGTTCAGCCCGCCGGTAGTCTTGTAGACATCCCAGTCGGTCAGCGCCTCTTTTCCCTGGATCTTCACGTCAAAAACCCTGGGACCATCGAAGGTGATGTCCGAGTAGGTCTCGGCGAAGTGCAGTCGGACCGTGTAGGTTCCATTCGGCACCTCGGCCGTGAACGCTTGCATCGAATAGCGCTCGGTCTGGTAAAGCCGGGGGTCATCGGTTCCTTCAATCTTCGTCTCGGCACCCCGATCGACGGTATCCCCGCCTTCGAACCCGTACCCCTTGCCCTTCGAATAATATTGATCGGGCTGCCAGTCGTTGCCGGCCTTATCTTTGTAAGCGCCAAGCGCGCCCGCATCGACTCGGAGGGCAAACTTCTGGCCTTGAGCGAACGACGAAACAACGACTGCGAAACAAAGGGCAAGCAGCACGACTGGGACAAGACGTTTCATACGATTCTCCTCTTCGGTTGTCAGACGCCGTCAAGACTATGCCACAAACCAACAAAAAAGTGCACGGGTGCGCGGTTAGTTTTGAGTTCCCCCAAACAGACAGACAGGAGGCTCCTTTCCCAGCCGATCCAGAAAAAGGGCCAGAAAAGCTTCGCGGTCAATCCCGACCGCAATCCTGGCAGGCGTCCCCTTCTCACCCGGACGGGCCCAGCGAAGCCGTCCGAATTCGTCGCCGTTCGTTACCGCGACGAGTTGGCCTTCCTTGAAACGATAGAGAGCCGGCTGGAGCAGTCCGGCGACAGGGTGCACGTCGTGCATACACAGGCCGTGGATGCCACGATGGGTCCGATAGAACTTGATGTATGAGGCAGTCAACTGGTATACGAGGCGAGCCTTTCCGACCGACAAGAGCCTGTCCAGGTCCGGCTCGGAAAAGCCGAACGAGGCTTTCAGGGTGACATCCAGCGGATAGAAAACCACCGGGACGCCGGAGCGGAGGACAAGGTCGAGGGCGAGAGGGTCGAAGTGCGCATTGAATTCAGCGTACTGAGTTACATTTCCGGGAACCTCAACCGCGCCTCCCATGACCAGGATTTGACTCACTTCGCGAAAACGAACAGGGTCCTTCTGGAAGGCGAGCGCAACATTGGTGAGAGGTCCGGTTGCGATGACAGTCAGGCCCGGCTCCCGAGCGATCGTCTCGAGCAGGAAGTCGCAAGCCTCGAGAGGTTCGATCAAGCGCAAATACTCGTCCGTGTCGTCGACGTAGCGCTCGTAGACGCCTCCGAGCCCGTCGCGTCCGTGTACGTCCCATGGGTCACGCTCTGTTCGGCCCAACAGCGAAGCCGGTCTGCCGGCTGCCACCGGGATGGAGCCCAGTTTGGAGAACAAGTCAAAGAGGAACAGCGTGTTCAGCGCCGCCTGACGGGCCGATGTGTTGCCGCTTACCGTCGTAACGCCAAGAAGCTGGATCTCGGGCGAGTGAATGGCGAGAAGCAAAGCGAGGGCGTCGTCCACACCGGTGTCTACGTCCATGACCAGTTGAATGGGAGTAGTGCTCATGGTTCAAACCGAGTATGGAGACACATGATACTCCAAGATTTTCCGATTTTTTCCCGCGTTCAGCTTTCTGTTCGAACCCGCTTGCTTCCGCGGCAGGAATGCCGGCTGGAGAGAGAGCGCGCGCGGCTCTGACACTACTCGGCGGGCCCCCCCCCACGCTCCAGAGGATTCATAGCTGAAAACCGTTTTCCTATACACAAGTTAGCGCTTACGGAACCGCAAACGCAGCGTCTTTTGCGGTTCCGTACCGCTCGACAAACCCATATCATAGGCAGGTAGCAGACCGGAGGGTCCTCGAATGAATTCAAGCAAGTATCTTCTCCGAGCGGCGATCATCCTGACCGCGATAGCGGGCATAGCCCTGGGATTGCAGTATGAATCGGGAAATCGGCAACCGGGCGCAAAGCCTTCCTTTGCGTGGCCGGAAGGTAAACGGGCAGCGTTGAGCCTGAGTTTCGACGATGCCCGGCCAAGCCAGGTAGACAACGGGGTCCCGCTATTCGACCGCCACGGGGTCAAGGCGACGTTCTACTTGAACCCCTCACGGCTCAGCGAAAGGGTGGAGTCGTGGAAGAAGGCAGCCGCAAACGGGCACGAGATGGCTAACCACTCGATGGTGCACCCGTGCAGTGGGAACTTCGCCTGGTCGCGCAGCCGGGCACTGGAAGACTACACGCTCGACAAGATGCGCGCCGAGCTGCTCGAGGCCAATGGTGAAATCGAACGCCTGTTGGGAGCGCGGCCCAAAACGTTTGCATACCCGTGCGGCCAGAGTTTCGTCGGACGGGGGAGAAACCTGCAAAGCTATATTCCACTGGTCGCCGAGCTTTTCGTCGCCGGCCGCGGCTGGCTCGGAGAAAGTCCCAATGATCCAGGTTACTGCGACCTCGCCCAGCTGATGGGTATGTCGAGCGACAACCTCACGTTCGAACAGCTAAAACCCCTGGTTGACCAGGCGATTCAGAATGGCCTTTGGCTGGTGCTCGCGGGACACGACATTGCGGCCTCCAATGAGAGACAGACGACTCAGGTGTCTACGCTCGACGAGCTGTGCCGCTATGTAAAGGACCCGGCCCGCGGTGTCTGGGTTGATACGGTTGCGAATGTAGCCGGGTATGTCGCCGGAAAGAGAGCAGATAAACAGGCGGCCACCGATTCCCGGAAAGAATTGGCGCCCTACAAAGACCCGTCCAAACCGATTGACGTTCGCGTCGAGGACCTCCTTGGCCGCATGTCCCTGGAGGAAAAAATCGGCCAGATGAACATGCCTTGCGTCTACGAAGGAGGGCTCGGCAAGGATGTGCCGGCTAAGACCGACGCATGCCGCAAGTTCGCCGAGGGCACCTGGGAACCGGGGGTCGGTCCCGGCGGCGGTTTCTTTACGCTGGCCAACACGATCCTCCACGAAGGTCCTCGCCAGCAGGCCGAATACTTCAACGAGTTGCAGCGGATCGCGGTGGAAAAAACGCGGCTGGGCATTCCCCTTCTGCAGACCGAAGAGGGGACCCACGGTCTCATGTGTTCGGGTCACACCATCTTCCCGGAGGGGTTGGCGCTCGGCAGCACCTGGGATCTCGAACTGATCCGGAAGATATACTCCACGGTGGCCCGAGAAGGCCGTGCCGTTGGTATCCACCAGCTTTTCACGCTGGTCATTGAGCCCAACCGCGATCCCAGGCTCGGACGCAACCAGGAGGGGTACAGCGAAGACCCTTACCTGTTAGCTACGTTCGCAGAGACGATCGCGCGCGCCACACAGGGCACAGACATTTCCGCCGGTGACCGCGCCATCGCGGGCTTTTGCCACTATCCCGGCCAAAGCCAGCCGGTCAGCGGGTTGGAACGCGGCGCCATGGAGATCTCGGAAAGGACACTACGCGAAGTCTTCCTCCCGCCATGGGTTGCCGGCATCAAGAAGGCAGGAGCACTCGGCGTGATGGCGACCTATCCGGCCATCGATGGCGTTCCCGCCCATGCTTCCGAATTCGTCCTTACCAGGATTCTGCGCGAAGAGCTGGAATTCAAGGGTCTCGTGCTGAGCGAAGGAGGCGGGGTGAGCACGCTGGTCTACGAAGGACTGGCGGCCGACCAGAAGGCTGCCGGACAGCTCGCTTTGGCAGCCGGGCTCGATGTCGGGATCTCCTACGAAAAGGGATTCATGCAGCCGCTCGCCGAAAGTGTGCACGAGGGGACGGTTTCCATGGCGCTGATCGACCGGGCGGTCAGGCGCATTCTCCGGCTGAAGTTCCAGCTCGGCCTTTTCGAACGACCTTTTGTCGATGTTCCGACAGCGACGCGGGTAGCCCGAACCGCAGCCGATCAAGAACTAGCCCTCCACGCGGCGCGAGAAGGAATCGTTCTCCTCAAGAACCAGGGAAACGTCCTGCCGCTCAGAAAAGACATCAAGTCAGTCGCCGTCATCGGACCGAATGCCGACCACCCGCGAAATCAGCTGGGCGACTACACCTCGAAGACCGTTCTGCAGGACATCGTGACCATCCTCGACGGGATCAAGGCCAAGATTGCCCCGGGCGCCACAGTCACTTATGTCAAGGGCTGTGAAGTTATCGGGGAGGACCTGAACGACATCGAGAAGGCAAAGCAGGCGGCTCGCGCCGCTGATGTTGCTGTCGTGGTCGTGGGAGAGAACGAATGGCAGGCACCCGGCAAAAAGGGGACAAACGGCGAGGGATACGATGTCGCCAGCCTGGACCTGACCGGGATGCAGGAAGACCTGATCAAAGCCGTCCACTCAACCGGAACGCCAACGGTCGTCGTCCTGGTGAACGGGCGACCTTTGTCGACTCGCTGGACGGCCGAAAACGTCCCTGCCATAGTTGAAGCGTGGATCCCGGGGGAGCAGGGCGGCCATGCGGTCGCTGATGTTCTCTTCGGCGACTACAACCCGAGCGGCCGGCTGCCAATAACGGTCCCACGCCACGTGGGCCAACTGCCCGCCTACTACAATCACAGGCCGTCCAAGAGTTACTGGATCAAGCACGGCTGGGGGAAACCGTACGCCGATCTGAACCCCGAGCCCCTGTTCGAATTTGGGTTCGGATTGAGCTACACGAGCTTCGATTACGCCAACCTGCAGATAAAGGAGCCGAGGATCGGCCTTTCGGGCGACGTGCATGTGAGCGTGGATGTCAAGAACACGGGCTCACGAGCCGGTGACGAGGTGGTGCAACTGTATGTGCACGACAAGGTAGCATCGGTCAGTAGGCCCGTGCAGGAACTGAAGGGGTATTCACGTATCCATCTGGACCCGGGCCAGACGAAAACCGTGGAATTCGTCCTCGGGCCGGAGGAGCTCAGCATGCTCGACCGGCAATTGCGCCGGGTGGTTGAGCCCGGGGTGTTCGAAGTGATGATCGGGCGATCGTGCAAGGACATCAAAGCCCAGGGGACGTTCGAGGTAGCGGGGAAGTAGGAGTCCGAGCGGATCCGTCTTGGAGCGCGGACGTCTTGGAGCGCGGACGTCCCGTCCGCACTGGGGTCGCGGGCATCTTGCCCGCGCGCCGGGCATCCTGCCCGGCGTCTGGAGTTTTTACATTTCCCGGGCGCCAAGATTGTAGGTCCGGTTTCCAACCGGACCCTCGAGATTTTACATTCTTCGGCCTGAAAGGCCGAGACACATTAGCCCGGGGCGAGCGTTTTTTGCGTAGCCCCGGGCTTCAGACGGGTCGTAGAGCGGAGCTCTGAAAGGGCGTAAGATGCCTGCACGGAGGAGCGACGGACCATGTCACAGTCATTGGCTGTATGTTCATCTGGTTTTCAGTAGCAAGGACCGAGCCCCGGTGCTTCACCCCGAGATTTCCGAAAAGCTTCATGACTACCTTGCCGGAATATTTGACGAGATCGACTCGCATTCGTTGAAGATCGGCAGCGCCGCTGACCAGATGAACGCTACGTGTGGGATTGAAACCCCCGGAGCGGAGGGCTTTCTCTCCCGCCCTTTCAGGGCTTGAAGTTCGTTGCTGACCTGGCCCGGGGCTACGCAAGAAGCGCTCCGCCCCGGGCTATTATGTCTCGGCCTTTCAGGCCGAAGGCGGTCGCAGCCGGCTGAAAATGTAAAAACTCCGAGCGCCGGGCATCCTGCCCGGCGTTAGCGGGTAGCGATCAGCACCCGCTCGAGACAACCGAACGGCGGGCAAGATGCCCGCCGCGCGGACGGGACGTCCGCGATCCCAGTGCGGACAAGATGTCCGCGCTCCAAGAATCCGCCCTACCAAGGAGCTTTACCGCGCCTCCAGCCGCAGGCTCGACATCATGTTGCGGAAGACGGGACCGAGCGTTCGGTTGTCTTTGCGCGGGGCAATGAAAAGGGTGTACAAAACGCGCCCGTCCTGCAAGAAGGTGGTTACCAATGTCACCTGCTCATCCTCACCTGTGACCGGAGACCGCCCGGAAAGCACCAGGGACTTACCGCGACTCCCGTCGATGGTTTCGCGCCGCTCCGAACCGCTCACTTCGCGCAAATACTGATTTCCCTTGAGAACCTGATCAACCAGCTGACCCGTGACTTCGTCCAGGTTCGAGCTCGACTGAGACTGCGACCGGCTGGACGATTGGGGGTCGAAGGTACTCACAATGACCCCGTAGACGATTGCCTGCTCGTTGCCGTGTGCAACGACGCCGTTTCGGGGAGCGATGGTTACGCCGTTCTGGTCGCGGGATTCTTGAGCCTCCCAGTTGTCCGGATACCGGATGCTGAAGCCTCCATTTCGCGCCTCGAATGTCCGCATCCGCGAGGACGGGGTCTCAATATCGACCTTTACCGGGCCTTCCGACCTGGTGCCCGACCCTCCGCCGGAGCCACTGCCCTTCTGACCAGACGCCAGCTGCTCCATGGACGGAGCTGCAGGCATCCGGACCAACCGATTCTGGATACTCGAGAAATTGCCCACCGGCGAGCGCTGGTCGTATCCGCCGATCAGGTCGGATTCACGCTGAATCCTGCGGGCGCGATCCGCGGGGGCCGGGTGGCTGCTGAAAAACTGTTCGACTTTACCGGGGTCCCGGCCAGCCTTCTCCCGCAAGGTTTCGAACATGCGCGCCATCGCCATCGGATCGTAGCCCGAGCTGGCCAGCATCTGCGCCCCGACAATGTCCGCCTGTTCCTCCGCTGTCCTGCTGAATTTCAGAAAGACACTATTCAAACCGAAGCCTCCGACGGCGCCGATGATATCCCCGGTGTTGCCGCCGGCCATCCCGCCCAGGATACTGAGCCCGGCTTGGGCGAGGTACGCTTTGGATACCTGGTTCGTCCCGTGGCGAAGCGCGACGTGGGACATCTCATGGGCCATGACCCCCGCCAGTTCGCCTTCGTCCTTGGCCGCCTCGATCAATCCCCGGTTGATGTACATAAATCCACCGGGCAGCGCAAAGGCGTTCACGTCGCTCACGTTGACGACTTTGAACTGATAAGGGAACTTGGGTCCCGGCGCTGTCTGCGCCAACCGCTCGCCGATCCGGGAAATATAGCTTTGGACCGAGGAGTCGTTGAGGACCGGAAGCTGTTTCTCGACCTCCTGGGCGGACTGTTGGCCGATTTCGACATCCTGCTTTTCGTTGAAAATATTAAAACCCGGCTTGACCTTCGTCTGACCGAGCGCCATGGAAAGCGTCAGAGCGAAGCAGAGAGTTAAAGCGGAGACCAGCGTGCTTCTGGGACAAGAGTTCCGCATCGTATCCTCCAATCTTGAGGCGTCCTGCGACAACCTATGTTTATGTGATGAAGATCCGTCCCTCAGGGTTGCAGATCGACAT
The DNA here is from genome assembly GCA_964421755.1 of uncultured Acidobacteriota bacterium. Taxonomy (GTDB): domain Bacteria; phylum Acidobacteriota; class UBA6911; order RPQK01; family RPQK01; genus CAVUUN01. The sequence goes on along the minus strand of CAYQYP010000470.1, from coordinate 14,614 downwards.
CAGGCAAGATACGAACGACAGGCAAGGGGAAGCCGGAATCCGATTGCGAGTACGAGTACGATTACGAGAAAGCAGGACAGTGGGGCAGAGCGGCCGAAGCCGCTTTTTCGTACTCGTGCTCGTACTCGTAATCGTAATCGGCTTTTCGCTCTGCCCCTTTGCCATCCGCTAACTCTAGCTTTTCAGGCCCAGTCCCAGGGTCTCCCGGCAGTATTTGATGCTCTTTTCGAGCTCTGCCCTCTGGTATTGCTGCTCGGCAACCCTGCGTTCCACTCCCGCAGGAGGCGAGTAGGGCGGCTGCGGTTTGCCTTTGCGTGCGAACGCAATGAAGGCCGCGAACTCCGACGCCCTCGCTTTAGGATAGTTCTTCCAGAATCCCGGCTGCAAATACGGATAGGGTCGCGTGAGGCCCGATATGATTTCGAGCTGTACGGTCACTCCCGGGCAAAGCTCGGCAAAGCGTCCGATATACGCGTTGAAGTCGATCGCGCCGTCTCCAATAGCCGCCCACTGGACCATTGCCCCATCCTCGTTTTCCCACACGATCGCGTCACGTAAGCCGGTTGTCACCGCATATTGGCCAAGGATTTCCAGGTTCACCATCGGATCTTCGAGAGCCCAGACCGCGTTCCCGGAATCAACGGTCGCGCCGACAAAGTCGCGTCCCGCCTGCTCGATCAGGCCTGCAAGCTCCCAGGCCTGCATATCGCCCGCATGGTTTTCGACGCCGATCTTGACATCCGAATCGAGTGCACGGGTCCTTACTTTCCTGAGGACCTCGACCATCTTTGCGATGTGCCCCTCGATTCCCCCGTCGGCCGCACGGTCCGTCTGGGTGCCTAGGTAACAGCGGGCAACAGACGACCCGAGGGCCTTCGCGACCCGCAGCAGAAGCACCAGGCGCTGCTCGGCGTCTCCATACCGGGGATCGAAAGATTTGGAAGTCGGGCAGACACTTCCGGTTCCTGCCTGGATTTCGAGACCGAGCGATTCGGCTTTCTTCCTGATCCCCCGGAGGTACTCTTCGTCGTGGCTTTCGAACACCTCGAGATCCGAAAAAAAGACGCTGTCGACGCCCACCTGGGCTCCGTAATCGAGCAACTGCGGCGCCTTCCATCCCATGGCCCGAATCGAAAAGTTGTCGAAACCCAGCTTGATCGGTTTGGGAGGACGGCCAGCAAAACAACAGTTGGCCCGGCCCCACGAAGCGGCTGAAAGGGCCGCGGTTGTCATTTTCAGCGCGTCGCGCCTGGTTATTTCGCTCCTCATGGACTCCACCTCCATCCGAAATTCAAGGGGCATTTCGGGGACATAATACTCAATTCCCAGTCCGTTACGACCGACTCTCCGTAAAGCAAGGAATTGAGTTTTGTGTCCCCGAAATGCGGTCAGCAGCTACCCGAAACTGACCGCGGATGTGAATTTCGGGGACACAAAACTTAATTCCTTCGCAGTCACCATCCACCCGGTAACTTACTGGGAATTAAGTATTATGTCCCCGAAATCCCTACTTTCCCGGAATGACGCCCGGGAACACGTATGCATACAGAAGCACCAACAGCCCGACCAGCGTTGCCAGGATCACGCTGTGCTTGAAGACGGCCTTGAAAATCTCCGCCTCCTTGCCCACTTGCTTGGTTGCCGTACTGGAGACGACGATACTCTGAGCGTCGATCATCTTCCCCATGACCCCGCCGGCACTGTTGGCAGACGCCATCAGGACCGGGCTCAACCCCAGCTGTTCGGCCGTCACCTTCTGCAGGTTCCCGAAGAGCGCGTTTGACCCGGCGTCGGTCCCCGTGAGGGCGACCCCCAACCAGCCCAGCAGCGTCCCGAACAGCGGGTAGATCCAGCCGGTATGCGTCAGACTGAGACCCAGGACTGTGTCCATGCCCGAGTACCGAGTGATGAACGCCAGACCGACCATGAAACTGATCGCCATCATTGACGGCACCAACTGACGGAAGGTCTGGCCCAGCAGCCGGAGGGCGCGACCGATGGACATTCCCAAAAGCGGCGCCGCCAGTAAAGCCCCCGCAAAAACAGCCGTCCCGGGGAGCGCCAGGAAATTCAAGTCCATGATGGCCGCTTCGGGGGTCGGCTGAGGAACCACGGGCGCAACCCGGATCACTTGGTTATGAAGCCCGCCCAGGGGAAACGTCAGGGAGTCAAACTTGAGGAATTTGTTCAGGGTGGGCATCCCCGCGATGAAGATGAGCAAAGAAGCCAAAATGAACGGCGACCATCCTTTGAAGACCTGCCACATGGTCTGTGTGACTAACTCACGCCGGGCCTCCGTTTGAGCGCGGACCTCGAGCACCTCTCTCGGTTTCCAGAACTTCAGGAAGATCACCATGACCAGAAGGGAGAAGATCGCAGAAATGATGTCAACGAGCCCGGTTTCCATGAAATTCGACCAGTAAAACTGCATCCCGGCGAACGACAACCCGGCAACCAGCAGGGCGGGAAGCACCTGGAACGTCTGCCGCCAGTTCACGGTTGTCCGGACCAGCCACAGCGGCAGAATAAACGAAAACGGAGGGAGGATCCGGCCCACCATCGCGTTCAGCTCCTGCTCCGGCAGCCCCGTTACGCCCGTGAGCACCCGGATCGGATTCCCGACTGCTCCCCAGGCTACCGGGGCGGTGTTCGCAAGCAGACAGACGGTGGCCGCCTGGAACGGCGGGAAACCAAGACCGATGAGGAAGGAACCCGCAATAGCCACAGGCGCCCCTCCCCCGCCTGTTCCTTCGAGGAAAGCCCCGAAGCAGAAGGCGATCAGGATCACCTGGATTCGCTTGTCCGCCGACAGGTTGGCGATTGAGTCCTTCATCACCTGAAACTGCCCGGTTTCGACCGCCACGTTGTACAGAAAAATGGAGGCGACGATGATCCAGGCGATCCTCAGAAAACCAAAGACAAAGCCGAGCAGCGTGGAGTAACCGATCAGCGGAACCGGCATCTGGAAGACAATAATTGCGAGCAGAAATGCGACCAGCATGCCGCTGAGGGCCGAAACCCAAACCCGCTTCTTCAGGACGAGCAGAACGAAAAACAACGTAAGAACGGGCAAAGCGGATACAAAGGTCGAAAGAGGCCAGAAACCTAACGGATCGTAGTCTTGATTCCAGGTCATGCGCACCAATCCTCGAATGTGACTGCAGCAGAACGCAACAGGGCCGTACTCTAATGGAATTCGCTCGGAATTTGAAGGCGGGTTGTAAAGATACCACTTTGCGCTATGCTGATTTCTCAGGAGCACCGACTCGCCAACCGGGCCGTAAAGCGGCGGATTCTGAACAGCGAATCCGCCCTACGACCACCCGGCGTGCGGAAGCACTCAGTTGTAGGGCGGATTCGCTGTTCAGAATCCGCCGCTTTACGGCCCGGTTGGCGAGTGGTCGCGCGTAAAATAGCCTTTTCGCCCAATGAAGTTCACTCTTCTGACCGTCGCTTTGGTTTGTATTTACACCTGGGGCGTCGTGCCTCTTCTTGGCGTGAGACGCCCGATTGGCACGCTGGCGGTCATCCTTGTCCTCCTTGTTGCGGTCATCAGGCAGCTCACCGAACAAACCCGGTGGGGCGTGGTGTTTGTCCACTTGCTACCTGCGTGTGGCTGGGCCGCCCTGCTTACTGTGCCGATCGTGGCGGTCACCTTCTGGGCACGCCCCTCGGTTCTCGAGGCGCTGTTTCAGGGGAGACTTGCACTTGTCTTCGGGGCGATGTTCTTGTGGGCGCTCGGACAACAGTTCTCCCTGCAGGCTGTTATTTTCGAGGAGATGTCAGGCAAACTGTCGCCCGCCCGCGCGATTTGGGCGTCCGCGGCAGTGTTCGCCGCTCTGCACCTGCCCAACCCGTTCTTGACTGCGGTGACGTTCGTGGCCGCTCTTGGATGGTGCTGGATCTATAGCCGTCACCCGAATATTCTTCCCCTGGCAGTCTCCCATGCCGCCGGGTCGCTGGCCATCATTCTGACGCTGGACCGGTCTGTAACCGGCGGCATGCGTGTGGGATACTCGTATTTCCTGCTCTGAAAAGCTGGGCGGGGGTAGCAATCGGGGCGTCTTCGGAGGTTGAGACATTATGTTCAAAACGGCGGGTGCATGCGCGCTCATTACAATGGCCACCGTTATGGCACAGGTGGGACCAGCCAGGGAAACACGAATGATCAACGATCAGACCAGGCAGGCAGTTGTTAGCCAGCTCACCGCGAAACACGTGGAAGAGCGCGACCGGATCGAGCGAGTGGTTGGTCAGACGGCGGACCTCTGGAGAGCTGAAGACGGCACTCCAGATGATTTCACGAAATTCTGCCTGGAGCATTTTCTGACCGGCGAGAAGCTCGAAAAGACGTTCAGCCGGCTGGAAAAGAACATGGAGACCGTGAGGGGTCACATCCACCAGATCAACAGAACGCTTTCCGAACCCCTGGATCTGGACCTCGGGGAACCGCTCCCGATTGATTACATCTTCGCCAAATACTCTCCCGGCGCTCACGTTGCCGATGATTTCTTCGCGAATAAACTGGCGTTCATCATTCGCCTGAATTTCCCCTACTACCCGCTCAGGGAAAAACTCGCAAGAGGGCCGGGGTGGAGCCGGAAACAGTGGGCGCATGCCCGCCTTGGCGATATGTTCAAATCGCGGGTGCCGGCGAAAATCAGCCAGAAGCGGACCGACATCTTCGTCGAAGCGGACAACTACATTTCCGAGTACAACATCTACATGGGGAACCTGCTCAACGCCGAAGGGCAATCGGTTTTCCCCAAGGAACTGAAGCTGATCAGCCACTGGGGATTGCGTGACGAACTGAAGTCTCAGTACGCGAATCCCGATGGCCTCGCCCGGCAAAAGCTCATCTTCGAGGTTATGCGCCGGATCGCCGAGCAGACGATCCCCCGGGAGGTGGTCAACAGTGACAAGGTCTTTTGGGATCCGGCGGCAAATCAACTGTACAGCAAGACTCAGACCGGACTGACCAGACTCGAAGGCCACCCGGAGCCGTTGACGCGTTACAAGCATCTCAATCGAACCTTCCAGGCCGAGCAACTACTCGATCCTTACGTCCCGACCGCTCCCACACTGATTGCGAGGCGTTTCGAGGAGGATCGCCAGATCCCCGAAAAGGAAGTGGAGGCCCTGTTCGTCTCCGTCCTCTCGTCTCCGGTTGCGGCCCGGGTCGGAAGGCTGATCGAGTCCAGGCTCGGCAGGAAACTGGAACCGTTCGACATCTGGTACGACGGCTTTAAATCACGCGGGTCGCACAATCCCGAAGAGCTGGATCGCCTGGTTAAGAGCAAATACCCTTCAGTCGAGTCGTTCCAAAAAAACATGCCGGGCATACTGCGGAAACTCGGGTTCAGCGAGGAGACCGCCCGATTCTTGAACGAGCACATCGTGGTCGACCCGTCACGGGGAGCCGGACATGCGACCGGAGCCCAGATGCGGTCGGACAAGGCTCACCTGCGGACCAGGGCGACCGGCGGACTCAACTACAAGGGCTACAACATCGCGATCCACGAGATGGGCCACACGGTCGAGCAGGTGTTTTCGCTCAACGGTATCGACTACTACTTCATGGAAGGTGTCCCGAACACCGCATTCACCGAAGCCTTCGCGTTCGTCTTTCAGGACCGGGATCTGTCGCTACTGGGTCTCGCGACGCCACACCCGGATCAGAGAAAGGCACTCAAAGCCCTCGACACCTTCTGGTCAACCTATGAAATCGCGGGTGTCGCTCTGGTTGACATGGCTGTCTGGCGTTGGATGTACGAGCATCCGGATGCCGCACCAGAGGAGCTTCGCGACGCGGTGCTGGCCATTTCCAAGAAGGTGTGGAACGACTACTACAGCAGCGTTTTCGGCGTCCGGGACGTCCCGATTCTGGCCGTTTACTCACACATGATCGACAGCCGGATGTACCTGCCCGACTATCCGCTGGGGCACATCATCAGCTTCCAGATTGAAGATTACCTGGAGGGCAAGAACCTCGGGACTGAAATGGAGAGAATGTGCAAACAGGGTGCGCTGACACCCTCCGAATGGATGAAAGACGCACTCGGGTCGGAGATCTCTACGAAACCGCTGCTCGAGGCAGCGGAGGAGGCACTGGGGAAGGTGGAAGCCAACTGACCGGCTGACGACTGAGAAGGTGTGAAAGAATCGGGAGACGAGGCGAATGTACGTGACCCCAAAGGGGTCAGCGTAGCAAAGCCCAGGGTTGGCCGCGTTGTCTGCGGCCTACCCTGGGTGACCAGGGAGTGGTTCCCAACCCTGAAAGGGTTGCGTATGTAGCCGGATACGCAACCCCTTCAGGGTTGGAATCTTTGACGGGCCGCCACTGACCAGCTGACTGCTGACAGCGCCCGACCCTGCCAACCGGGCCGAAAAGCGGCGGATTCTGAACCGCGAATCCGCCCTACGACTGCTCGACATTCGAAACCACTCGGTCGTAGGGCGGATTCGCGGTTCAGAATCCGCCGCTTTTCGGCCCGGTTGGCAGGGTCTAAACCAGCCAGTCAGTTATCAGTTGTACCTACTCCACTTCGCGCGACGGCAGAAACTCCTTCATCTTGGCCACGAATCTCGGGAACGCCACTTCCGGTTCCTCGAGCTCGGGGTGCCAGCCTTTTTCCCACTCCAGGGAGTAGAACCCCGAATAGCCGCTCTTCGACAACAGGCTGACGATGTCACTCAACGGGACTTCTCCGTCGCCGAACAGCACGTACTGAACCCCGTTCCCCTGACGACGTGAATCCTTGAGATGGACATGCCGCACGTCTTCCTGGATCTTCTCCCAGGTGACGGCCGGCTTCTCGTTTCCGAACATGACGGTATGGTGGGCATCCCAAAGGAGTGCGACTTGTTTGGTCTCAGCGCGCTTAATCAGGTCACGAAGGATGTCCCCCTGATTGAAGTCACCGTGGGTCTCAAGCAGGACAGTCACCCGGCTGCCTTTGGCTGCCGCGCCCAGTTCCCGAAGCCCGGCCACGATTCGATCGGTCGTTGCCTGCTTCTCTTCTCCCTCGACCCACTTGTCCCCAAACACGCGGATGTACGGGCATTCGAGCTTCTGAGCCAGTTCGATGAACTTCTTGCCCGAGTCAATACCTTCCTGGCGCTTGCTCGCGTCCGGCAAGTGCAGCTGCGTGGACGCACCCAACCCCACGACCCTGAGACCCCGACTTCGCAGCTCCTGGAGACTGGCTTTCCACGCGGTGCCTGCAAATTCCGGTCGCTTCGTCAGGTCCATCTCTCCCTGGATCCCCCGAAACTCGACGCCACCGAAGCCCATCTTCCTGCCCTGCTCCAAAATGGTCCGCCAGTCCCACTTCGGGCACCCGAGGGTCGAGAACGAGAGCGGCAGAGGGGCCTTTGCGTTCAATCGGTCAAGGAACAACGGAGTTGCGGCAGTACACGCCGCGATTTTTGCAAACGATCGCCTGTTGAGCTTTTTCATGTTAATCGCTCCTGTTCTGGAGGCAATCATACTCGGGAACGAGGAAGCGAGGAAGTCGGCCGTGGAGGCACCGGGCCCGTCACTTGCTGACGCTTGAATCCGCGCACTCCGCAAAAGACGCTTCGTTTGCGGTTCTGAACGACTCGCCGGCCTTATCGTCATCCAACCGTGCACGGTGGTCAGACTGCGGCTTGTCAGAACCGCACGGAGCGCGCAGATTCTCACCGAAATTTCCCATCAGGCCACAGCGCTACGCCGAACGCGGGCGCGAGACACGAGCGAGCTGCGAACGGTGGAACGTCCTGATGTACATCCGCTCCAGGAATCGAATCACAGGGATCTCGGGCATGAATTCAAAGAAGCGCCAACGGAACCTGACGCGCAGGTAGCGGTAATACAGCGAATAGAGCGCCATCAGCAGCGGCTTGAACCGGTTGTCGCAGAACCGTTCGAACGCGCGCCGCTCGAAGAACCGGCTCATGACGTTCACCTTGGTTATGAACCGCTTCTGGCGTGGTGAGAGGAACGGGTTGTTGTTCTCTCCAAAATGAAAATGGCTCCAGCCTTCGAGCGTCTCGGGAAACTTGACGCCATAGCTCAGCCGCGTCTTGTCGTAAAGCGTTGTTCCGGGGTAAGGAGTGTAAACGGCGACCGGAGCGACACCCGCGTTCGGATTGGTGCTCAAGAGACGGAACATGAAATCGACCGTTTCAAGCGTTTCCTCGCGCTCCTCGTTCGGAAAGCCGGCCATGAAGCCGTACTTGATGTACACGTCCGAACGGGCGAGCATCTTGTTCACATCGAGAACCTGCTCGAGGGTCATCCGCTTCATGATTTCCTTCAGGCGACTTTCGGACCCCGATTCGACCCCGATCCACAACTCCTTGAAACCGGCCCTGTAGAGCTTGTCGATCATCTCGTCGGACTGCCGGTAGAGGTAGTCAATGCGGCACGGCACCTGGATCAGAAGCTTCGATTGTTTGGCGATCAGGAGGTCACAGATCTTCTGGACCCGCCCCGGATGCCCGAAGAAGTAGTCGTCCTCGATGAAGATCGCGTTGACTCCAAACCGGTCCTGCAAGTAAACCAGATCGGAGAGCACCCGTTCGGCCGAGTGGTACCGGAAACGCTTCTCGTTGAACTTCAGGTTGTAGCAGAATTCGCAGTCAAACGGGCATCCCCGGCTGGTCACGATCTGCAACTGCGCCTCGTTGGTCGACGGCGCACGGGTGAAATAGTGCTCCATCGGGATCAGGTCGTAATCCGGCCGCGGGATGACGTCAAGATCCTCGATCATGGGCCGCTTGTCGGTGAATATCAGCTGCCCGTCCCGCTTGAATCCAATTCCTGCCACCTTACCGAGATCGCCACCAGTGCGAAGGCAATCGGCCAGCTCGATGATCGTGATCTCCCCTTCTCCGTTTGCGATGATGTCGCAAAGCGGATCCCGGAGCGTCGAGTCGGGACAGAGCGTCGGATGGACTCCGCCCCAGACAATCGGAAGTTGCGCGTCCGCTTCCCGAACTGCGCGGGCAGCCTTCAGGCCCCCGCGAATCTGGATCCCAGTCATGCTCGAAATCCCAACCAGAAGCGGTTTCTCGCGCCGGATGGCCGCGGCCACGTCCTCTTCGAACGTGCTCGTAATCCGCTCATCGAGGATCTCGACGCGATATCCGGCAGCCTGGAGGACAGTGCCCAGGTAGAGACACGAGAGGGGCAAACCGACATTTATCCCGAAAACATCCATCCCTGTGATCGGGTATATCAGAAGGATCTTCCCGAGATCCTCGTCAACTTTTCTATGCCAGGGAAAACTCATAGTCATCGCCCGGTTTCACTGTGGACATTGTGGACATCGTGGACAAGACTAACTCTCGCCACAGAGTCCCCAGTCCTCACTTCATGAGCCACCGTTTATACAGCCGATCAGCCGTCTCGGTCAGACCCGGCGCGGTTCGCATGAGATAAGGCCGGATCCTGATCAGCGGCGTCATCCAAGCGGGATGATTGATGTAATCACACTTCCCGCATAACTTGAGAGTTGCGAAGTCTTTTTGGTAGAGCTGCCGCCTTCTCTTCTGAAACGCAGCCGAGTGCCAGACCTCGTGGACCGACTGGGTCTTGATGTCCCCGACCGCATATTCGGCTTCCGAATCGAAGCAACAGAGGGCGACGCGCCCGTCCGCCAATATCGTAATGTAATGGTAGATCCGCTCGCAGAAATTCACTTTGTTCGCCGTACGGCCGTCGTTTTCGAGCTTGCCCCCCCAGTTGAAGTAGACCGAGAAACGCACCTCGTCCGCATCTTTCCAGACGTCGGCAAAATGTGCCCGGCTGTCGTCGTTCTCCCGCACTGACACCATGGCGATCGAAACCCTGGGATCGCGCTTGCCAAGTTCATTCCGGCGCCGGAGGAAGTGAGCGACGTTCTTCCGGATGCCCTCGAAGCTCAACCCGATTCGAATGCTCTCGAACGTCTGCTGGTCTGCGCCGTCAAAGGAAATGATCAGGCTGTCGAGCAGATCCTCGGTCAAGAACGCCTCGGACAGCTGCTCGCTCAGCTTCGAGCCGTTCGTCGTGAGATTGATGTGCGTGCCGGGCGACGTTTTGCGGATGTAGCGAAAGTAATCGAGAACTCCCGGTACCAGCAAGGTCTCGCCGTGAAGAAACGGCAGAATCTTTCGGGCCTTGTGTCGGGCACACTCGTCCACGATCTTGCGGAAGAGTGTGAAATCCATGATCTCCCGCTTGCGGAGCATTGACGGAGTTGCGCAGACCGTACACCTGGCATTGCAGGCGTTGGTCAATTCGACATAGACCTGATCTGGAAAATCCGGATAACGGTACATAAGCGACCACTGGCGACTCACGACTCACAATTACAACTGCGCACTGCAGACTGCGCACTGAGCTGCTGACCAGCTGACCAGCTGACCGGCTGACCGGCTGACCCTGCTGACCCACTGCTTTCTGCTTTTCGCTGCCTTTTGCCTTCTGCCTTCTGCCCGCTGCCGTCTGCCCTCTGCCCGCCGCCCTTTGCCCCTTCCCGTTCAGTTGGCCCTCGAGCTCGGCCCCACCAGCGCTTCGGGCAGAAAGTTCCTCTCGATCGCGCGCAGATATCGCTTGCTCGACTTCAGCGTGAACAGCTTCGGCAGCATGCGAATGAACCGCATGCGCGTCAAAAAGAACGTGAAATACGCCTTACGTTGGAGACGCTTCAGGCGCTTGAAGTCAAAATCAGGCGTCTGGATCCGTATGATCTCGCGCAAGCTGTCAACCTGCTGGCTCGGGTCGTACAACCCCATCTTGATCACCTGCTGGCGAATCTCCGTGCCCGCGTACGGAATGACGATGCTGAACAGGGCCTCGTCCAGCTCGCTTCGCCGCGCGAACCGGATGGTCATGTTGATTTCTTCCACCGTCTCGGACGGAAAACCGATCATGAAAAACCCAAGCGTGTTGATTTTGTATTTCCTCGTCCAACGGACCACGTCGTTAACCATGTGGAGCTTCAGGTTCTTGCGGCTCAGACTCTGGACCCTCGGGCTCGCAGACTCGATCGCAATGGAGATATGGTGGGTCCCCGCTGCCGCCAGCTTCTGAACGAGCTCCTCGTCCAACCTCTCCAGCCGAACGCCGTTTCCGAACTGGAGTGCGATCTGCAGGCCCTGCTCCACGATCATGTCGCAGATCCGCTTGGCACGGTCCATATCGAAGTTGAAGATGTCGTCTTCGACCATGAACTCCTGAATCCGATAGCGATCGTAGAGCAGTCGGATCTCGGCGAGCACGTTCTGTGGGCTTCGTCCCCTGAACTTCTTTCCGAACAGGTCGTGACAGTAAGTGCAGTGCCAGGGACATCCGCGGCTGGTGAAAATCTGAATGGCGCGCTTGTACTTGGGTGTATACCGCCCCGTCTCGGCCTCCGCGTACCGGTCGAGATCGAGCAGGTGGTAGGCGGGCATGGGAATGGAATCCACGTCCGCTATCTGGGGTCTTGGGGGATTGATCCGGCAATTCCCTTCCCGGTCCTTGAAAGCCAGGCCACTCACCTCCGCCAAATCCCCCCCTGCTGCAAAGGCTTCCAGGAAGGCTCCGAAAGTCTCCTCGCCTTCGCCGACACACACAAAGTCGCAATATTCCTGCCGGAGGACCTCCTGGGTGACGATCGTCGGGTGCTGGCCGCCGAAGACGACGGGCAGTGCCGGGCAGGCCTCCTTCAGCTGTCTGGCTGCGATTTCCGCGCCTTCGAACTCTGGCGTCATGCAGCTGAAACCGGCCAGCTGCCACTCCCTCTCCTTGAGCTTGGCAAGCAGGACCGGCTGCGGATCCGATTCAAGCGCCAGGTCGAGAATCTCAACATGGTGGCCGAGTCGCTCCGCCATGGGAGCGACATATACCAGGCCGATCGGAATGCCGACGATCATGTCCATGAAAGTCGGTTTGGCTCTGATCAAAAGGATGTCCATACAACAACACCGCAGCTACCGATCCCGGAATATCGGGATGCGGTAAAAAATCGCCATCTTCTCCATGCGGGGAATCCATTGCCGGAGCTTGAACATGTCGACCATGAAGCTCCCGAGTATAACCGGCAGGCGAGGATTTGGAGCATGGCAGTTCTGGCAGTCGGGGTACTCGCTCAGATCCCCGCGCAGGTGGGCATCTCGCATCCGCTGCATCTGCGGGGAATTCCAGAGCTCATGGACCGTCTGCTCCCGCACATTCCCGAAAGGCTTCGATTGCCAGGTATGGCAGCAGGGGAAGAAGTCGCCTTTGTAGTTAATCGTTGCCGGCCCTTGCCAGAGCTGGTAGCAAGGGTTGCGGCGACGGTCGTGTTGGATTCGCTCTTCGAGCGCCACTTCGGGAATAACAATCTCGTCTTCCTTGATCCGGATTTCATCCACTCCGTCGACTGACCAGAGCCGGTGAAAGTCCTTGATCTGATGCTGGTTATCAGGAAGGCGAACCATCTGAATCACGACGAAAAGGTCCGGGCGTTGCTGGAGCTTGATCTCGAGGAAACGGAGGATGTTCTTCCGGACTTTCTCGAATTTGGCCCCTTTGCGATACTTCTCATAGACTTCCGGAGTCGCCCCGTCAAACGCGATGATCAGGTGGTCGAGCCCGGAGTCAAGGAGCAGGCGGCTGCGTTCTTCGTTAAGCAGCGTGGCGTTGGTCGAGACAACCGTGTAGATGTCCGCGTCCTTGCAGTACCGGATCATCTGGTAGAGGTCCGGGTTCATGAGCGGCTCTCCGCCGCCCCACGGGAAGACCAGTTCGGTCTGAAACCTGATCTCGTCGATGATCCGCTTGAACAGGTCAAAATCGAAGTCCTCGGGAGGGTAGTAGCCAAACTCCCGCGGGCACATCGGGCACTTGAGATTACACTTCGCCGTGTTCTCGATGATCAGGGTTATTGGGAATCCGTCCAGGTCGCTCCTGCCCATCAAGTACCCGGACAAGAGGCGCCACCGGTTCCGGACGCGGGGCAATTTCATGAAGAAAGACCTTCCCCTCGGGGCTAGGCTTACATCTTAGCAGATTAACGGAGGGGCACTAAAAGATCACGATGCGGAATAACCCCAGGCTGATGGTTGTGGCGGTGAGAATCCGCGCACTCCGCTGGAAAGCGCTGCGTTTGCGGTTCTGTCCCGTTCTGTGTTCCCGTGGGTGCTGACGGTGAGAATCCGCGCACTCCGCAAAAAGCGCTTCGTTTGCGGTTCTGTGCTGCCCGGCGACCCGATTGGGCGTCGGACATCCCGACCGACCTCCGGAGCACGGTGCAGCCGGTGGCGAGCCTGACGGAACCGCAAACGCAGCGCTTTTTGCGGAGTGCGCGGATTCTCACCGTCAGCAGGCTCCCTCAGGCCGGCTCCTGCAGCGAGCTCCCGGCCCTGTAGACCCTCTTTCCCTTGACGCCAACCTGCCTCGCGACCATAATCCGCACCATTCGGGGGATCTTCCATGATTATCTGCCCCAAATGCCAGCACCAACAGATTGGCGGGCAGGAATGCCAGGCCTGCGGCCTGATCTTCGCCCGTTACAAAGGCCCACAGGCGAGCGCGGCTGCTGCCGCTGCTCCCGCAATCGAGCGCCATGATTCCTTTGACGAACCGCGAAGGAGCACGTTTTGGCGAGTGTTTCGAACGGTCCGTTGGGCTTGGCTTGTCGTCAGCGCCATCGCCCTTGTTCTGATGCTGCTGGTTCCCGACGCGCCAGCCTTCGATGTGAATGAGCGGGCACTGGAAAACGCGCAGGCAAAAATAAGACTGGCGATTGAAGCGTCGAGCAGCGAGGTTCCTTACGTCTTGACGCTGAACGAAGCCGAAATCAACGCCATACTCGACTTCGGCATGCAGAACGCGACCGGGGCGGACCGGGAGGCACTCGAGTCGGTCAAGGACATCAGGATCACGATCGCCGAAAACCGGCTGAATCTCTACTTCCTGGTCCATCGGCTCGGCAAGGACTTCGCGCTTTCCCTGACCGGACGACCGCAGCTCGAGGACGGCTATTTTCGCCTTCGAGCGGACAGCGGCTGGGTAGGGTACTGTCCGATGATTCCATTTGTCCTGAACTTCGCCCTGAATCGGGCGATGAATTGGGACAACCAGCGAGAGCAGCTGAAGATGCCTCCAGCCGTCAAGGCAATCGAAATACGGGATAACGAGCTCGCCATTTTCTATCATTCGACCGACGAAGGAACCGAGCGAGAGATGACGGTTCTGCGGTAGCGCACCGAAGGGCGTGTAACCCGCATGCCTTTGCAGCAGTGCGGCGGCAGAAGCTGCTCCGTATACATATTTTCGACGGCCTTCGGAGCGCGGACGTCCCGTCCGCGACGCCTTCGGCCTGAAAGGCCGAGACATAATAGCCCGGGGCGGAGCGCTTTTTACGTAGCCCCGGGCTAAGTCAGCAACGAGCTCCAAGCCCTGAAAGGGGCGGGAGAGAAAGCACTCCGCTCCAAGGGTCTCAATCCCACAACCAGATGAACATACAGTTGTGACAATGACTGTGACATGGTCCCGTCGCTCCTCCGTGCAGGCATCTTACGCCCCTTCAGGGCTCTGCCCTACGACCCGTCTGAAACCTGGGGCTTCGCAAAAAACGCTCCGCCCCAGGCTATTATGTCTCGGCCTTTCAGGCCGAAG
>CAYQYP010000469.1:0-6638 GCA_964421755.1 uncultured Acidobacteriota bacterium | reverse complement strand
AAACTCGCGGACATCCTTGAAGTCCAGGTACACGGAGGCGAAGCGCACGTATGCAACTTTGTCCAGCTGCTTGAGTTGCTGCATCACAAAGTGCCCGATCTCCACGGATGTCAGCTCGAAGTTTGGTGAAGCGACGATCTTCTGCTCCACGTTGTCAACGATTTGTTCGAGCTGGCGGGGTGAAACGGGACGCTTTTCGCAGGCTTTGGCTAGCCCCGAAAGGACTTTGGCGCGGTCAAAGGGCTCCCGATAGCCGCCTTTCTTGATCACGAAGTAAGTGATCTCTTCGATGCGCTCGTAGCTGGTGTAGCGACGATGGCACTGCAGGCATTCACGTCGACGCCGGGTCACCGTTCCTTCCTTGCTTTCGCGCGAATCTATGACTCGGTCTTCATGATGACTGCAGAAAGGGCAACGCATATGTTTGGCTTGATATTAGAGATAGATACCATCGGACCGGAAATGATGCTATAAAAATCGTGCCTGGCGCTTGTTGCGCAAAAGCATGCCCAGCCGATTTTCCGGTTCGTGTGGTCTATGGAACTTTTCCAGTCTGGTTTCCGTTCAAGACCAGTAGACGGGACCAAAGCTGTAGAGGAACTGCAATTGCAGCCGTCAGATGCCAAGTTGGTTGAAAGATGCCTTGGCGGGGACGCCAGGGCATGGGAGAGCCTGGTGCAGCTTTACGGCCGGCGCATCATCAACATGGCATACCACTACACGGGCCGACTCGACGTCGCCGAAGAGCTGACCCAGGATATTTTCCTGAAGATCTATCAGAATCTTCGCAGCTACAGCCCGTCCACCGGATCATTGAGGAACTGGATCATGCGGGTCGCCCGCAACCTGATCATTGATCACTACCGGGCGAACAAGCGTGACAGGCAGGTTGCGGGAAGCGAAGAGCTGGAGGTGCTGGATTTCGAGATGGAGAGCCAGACGGCAACGCCATTCGAAAACCTGTATCTCAAGGAGAAAGCGAACTACTTGATGCGCGGGCTTGAAAACCTCACGCCCGAGTTAAAAGAGGCAGTTATATTGAGGGACATCGAAGGACTCTCCTATCAGGAAATCGCAGCGATGCTGGAGATACCTGAGGGAACGGTCAAATCAAGAATCAATCGGGGAAGAATTGAACTGGCGAAGGTGCTGCGCCGGGATGGCGACACCCAGTCGGGTTTCTTAACCAATTAGGCCTGATTTGCGACCTGTAAGCAGAGCGGTTGACGTATGAATTGCTCCAGATTCGAGACACTTCTCGCCGATTACATGGATGAGTCGCTTGACCACCGGGTCAGGGTCGCGCTCGAACAGCACCTGAGCGGCTGTGCGAACTGCTCGCGCCTGCTTGCCGATATCAGCAAGCTTCGAGAGATGCTCCTTGACTTCCCCCAGGTTGAGCCGTCGCCGGAGTTCGTCGACCGGATCCTCGAAAAGACCTGCGGGAAGATCAAGGTCAGATCCCTCCTGGCGGACTTCGTTCTGCCGACGCTTCGGGCGTTTGCCACCCGGAGGTTCGCTTTTGCGACCCTCATCATGTTTGTCTTCCTTTCGCTGGTCGCAAACATGGCCGGTCCCGATTTTTCGGCATTGAGTTTCTCCGATTTCAGGCCCGCGGCTCTTGCCGAACAGGCAGATCGCGTTTCCGGGCAGGTTTACAAGAAGTGGATGCAGGTCAGGAACGCGGAACAGCGCCTGGTCGGCGAGATGTGGCGCTTGAAGGAAGACCTTTACGGTCGCTTGGACTCGCATCTGATCAACATGCTCTTCAAGAGCTATCAAGAGTCCATAAAAGACAAGTCTACGGATAAAAAAGAGGAAGGCCCAAAGAAGTGACCCGTCCCGTGAAAAGTGAATTCGTGATCGTCTGGGGGGAGCCGCGAGACAGGCAGGAGAAATGAATCGTATGAAATGTTACTATCACCCAGATCTCGAGTCGGTGCAGGGCTGCTCAGTCTGCCGCAAGCTGTTATGTACATCCTGCGCGCATACGATCAAGGGTAGGGTTTACTGTCAGGATTGTCTGGTGGCGGGGGCGGATCTGGCCGCAATGGCGATATCCCCCCGGTTTGCCAATTACTCACCCGGGCGTGCGGCGCTCTTTGCGATTATCCCAGGCATAGGCGCGGTCTATAACCGCCAGTACGTCAAGGCGGTTCTTCATTTTGCAATCTTTGCGGGTTTGACCATCATAGCCGGAAGCGGCCCGGACATCTTCGGTATTGCCGCCTTCGCTTTCTACGTCTTCACCATCATCGATGCCTATCGATCCGCTCAGGCGATTCTCCGACGCGCGGTCATCCAGCCTGACATAGTTGTCGACGAAGACCAGGAGGTCAACGTTCCCATCTGGGGCGGTGTTCTGGTCTTGCTCGGCGTCCTTTTCTTCCTGAATAACCTTCGGGTCTTCAGCCTGAGGGAGATGACCGAGTTCCTGTGGCCACTGTTCTTCGTGATCCTCGGTGTTTACCTGGTCCTTGATTACTACGTCCTCCCGAAGAAGAAGGCCCCCGAAGTTAGTACCGTACCACCGCCACCGACCCCGCCGGCTCCGGATTTAGAGTCCTCCAGATCCATGAACCGAGAGGAGAACTTCTAATGTCAACCCCAAGGAGCCTTGCTCCCCTGGTTGCGGGGCTGATCCTGGTCCTGATCGGACTGTTCTTTCTGGCGGTCAACGTCTATGGCATGGACGTCCGCTGGCTTCATGTATTCCGATTCGGTATTCCGCTTCTTTTCGTCTGGTTGGGATTGACCAAGCTCGTGCGGCACTTTACCTGGAATGAGGTGCAACTCGAACAAGAGCCTGGTAAAGCGAGTCTGCTTTCCGGGATTTTCTGGACGGCTATCGGTGGAGCTTTTCTCGTGTATGCGGCCGGCGGGGCGAACGCTTTCTGGGTGCTCGGGTCGTTCTGGCCTGCAATCCTGGTGTTGTTCGGCATAGGCAAAATCATTGACTTCTACCGGCTCAAGGGGCGACTCCAGTTTCGAACCGCTGAGCTGGTCGGCGTGGTGTTCGTAGTTCTCTTCGGCATTACCGTTGGCCGGGTCCACTCCATTCAACGGGATCTTCCGGACTTCAGTCACGCACCGATGAACTGGCCGTGGGAACGCGACGACCGATGGCGAAGTCATTTCGAAAGCCGAAAGGATATTCCGGCCGAGGGGGTGAAATCGATCCTGGTCGCGAATACGTTTGGAGATGTCAGCGTCGACGCCGGTACATCCAACCAGATCCAGGTCGAACTGCGAACGGCCGTATCGGCCCGGGAACGCGGTGACGCGGACCGAAGAGTCCGCGATGTCGGGATCACGGCGGAACTGAAGGACGGCGCACTGACCATCGGAACCGACACCAAGAATCGGGCCGAGGACGAGGATCTCCGGATCCGGACCGATCTGCGCATCATAGCGCCCGAATCGCTGGCGCTGACCATCCGAAACAATCACGGGCGCACGACTGTCAACAACTTCAAGGCGCCGATCGATGTTGAAAACGCCTACGGTCACGTCCAGGTAAGTTCCATCGCGGGAAAAGTGCTGGTAAAGAACCGCTTTGAAGCGGTCAGGCTGCGCGCCATAGAGGGAGACGTGGTCGTCGAGAACCGGCGCGGCGATATCCGAATCGAAGACGTCAAGGGCAATGCGCGGGTGACCACGGATCGGGAGGGAATCACCCTGGAACGCATCCAGGGAACTGCCGAGGTCGCCAACTATTTTGGTGACGTCCGCCTGCGGTCCGTGACCGGCCCCGTCAACGTCAAAAGCCCGGGATCGACCGTTCATTTGACGGGTGTGGAGAAGGACGTCTATGCCGAGAATTCACACGAAAGGCTCACGGCGGAAGACGTGGCCGGGAATCTCGAGGTGAACACCTCGTACAGCAACCTGAACGTCTCGAATATCAAGGGCCGGGTGACCATTCGAGCCTCCAACTCTCAGGTGGGCCTGAAAAACCTCGATCAGGGCGTTGTCGTCCAGGGAAAGGATTCGAAGATATCGCTGTCCGATGTCGCGGGCGCAATCCAAGTGGCTACTTCCCTGCGGCCGGTGACCCTGAACCATTTCCAGGGACCTGCGCAGGTGCAGAACGAATACGGGGAGATCCTGCTCGAACCGTCGGTGCCGCTCGCCGGCGCGTTGATTGCGAGCAATCGTAACGGCGACATCAACCTTCGATTGCCCGAGTCGGTCAGTTGCAAGCTCTCCGCGCAGGCGCCGGGCGGAGAAGTCGTGTCCGACTTCGAGCGCAGAGTGGAACGTGTGGAACACGTGGAAAAGACCCAGATGATCGAGCAGACGATCGGTGGTGGGAAGACCGAAGTGCGGCTCCAGACGACCTATTCCAAGATTCACATCCGGAAGGGTGAGTGACATGCGAACGCGATGGGCTTTCGTTGCGGCGATTGGGTTGTTGGCCTCCTGCGGGCCCCATTTTGGAGGCTGGGACGATGGGCCCCTCACTAGTTTCAACCGAGTCGAACCCCTGCAGAACGAGACGGTCCTCGAGGCTGAGATAGACGTCCCGATTGGTGAGCTGGAGATCCAGGCGGCCAGCTCGGCAAATCTTTACGAGCTCGACCTCGAATACAACGCGCGGATGTTCAAACCGGAGGTCGATTTCGAACGCCGCGGCACGACCGCGGTGCTCAAGTTCCGGCTGAGCGGAGAAGGAAAATCGATTCGGCGGGTCGGCCGCACGCGACTGAACCTTCGCTTTAATCCGTCCGTTCCCCTGGTTCTCAGGACTACGACCGGGGTCGGTCAGAGCGAGATCGACCTTGGCGGGATGAAGGTTCAGCGCCTGGATCTCGAGAGCGGAGTGGGTGAGACCGTCGTCACGATGCTATCCCCCAACCCCATTTCGTGCGATCACGTGGAGATCCAGAGCGGCGTCGGCTCCCTCGAGGTGACCGGTCTCGGGAACCTGGATTTCAAGCGTTTTCGCTTCCAGGGCGGCGTCGGAGGGTCGAAGCTCGACTTCTCCGGCGACTGGAGATCCGAAGGAGACGTTGATATCGAGGTGGGCGTCGGAGGCGTGGAGCTGCTCCTTCCACGCAGCGTGGGCGCCGAGGTGCGCGCTCAAAAGAGTTTCATGTCGGGGGTGGACCTGCCAGATTTCCAGAAGCGCGGTGACACCTACTTCAGCGACAACATGGAGCGGGCCACCAAAGTGCTTCGGATGAATATCCAGGCGGGGATCGGAGGAGTCGACCTGCGTTGGATCTAGCCGGGTCCGCCGCTCCTCCCATCCTGGTCGCCTGCGCGTTGAAACGCGAGTGCTCGGCACTTCGTCGTGAGTTGACCGCCCACAATCAGGCCGGCTCCCCGCCGGCCTATCGGCTCGATTTCCTCATCACCGGAATCGGGCTCTCTCGTACCCAGGCGTCTCTGCTCGACCATTTCAGCCGGACAGAGCCTAAGCCGTCTTTGATGGTTTTCACGGGCACCGCCGGCCAACTCGACCCTTCGCTTGCAATGGGCGAGACTGTCTGCCCCGCGTCCTGGGCCCTCAGCACCGGGGAGGAGTACGAGGTAACCAACTCGGTTGCGGATCGTCTTCGGTCATGCGGCTTTGAGGTGAGCGGACGAGCGTTGACGGTCCGGCGACCCGTCCTGCGGGCGAGCTCGCGCGCGCAGTGCTTCAAAGAAGCCGGGGCTAGGATCTGCGACATGGAAGCCTTTGGGGCGCTGAAAATCGCCAGCCTCTGCGGCGTGCCCTGCATCGCTCCCAAGGTCGTTTCCGACACCGGTGACGCGTCCTTTCTGGCGTTCTGGGCGCATTTCGACCGGAACATGGCGCGGCTGGCGGAGTATCTGCGCGCGATACTGCCAATTGTCGCAGGGTAAAGGGGCAGAGGGGTAAAGGGGTAAAGGGGCAAAGGGGCAAAGGAAGGAGGAAAAGAATCTGAGGCGAATGTCGAATGAAGCTTCCTTCGACATTCGATTTCGATATTCGACATTTGCCCCTCTGCCTCTTTTACCCCTCTAACCCTTTGCCCCTTTGCCCCTTTGCCCCTTATTGACACGGTTCCTCACTCGCTCTATCATGGTGAAGAAAAGGTGAAACAATGGCGCGTCTTCAGTTTGGAAAAGCACTTAAGCCCGCGTCGGAACTAATAAAAACCCACGAATACCTGGGAACCGGGCTGCCGGATCTCGACCGCCTCCTTTCCGGCGGATTTATCCGAGGGGAAATCTCCGAGATCGTCGGCGCTGTTTCCGCCGGGAAGACCAGCCTGGCCATCGCTGCATTGGGTCAAGCGACGGCCCGTGGAGAGGTGGTTGCTTATATAGACACCTGCGGTATCGCCGATCCGGCTTCTGCCAATCAGGCCGGTCTCGATCTGACGCGGTTGCTCTGGGTGCGCTGTGATGGGTCGACTGAAAAGGCACTGGCTGCGGCCGATATCCTCATCCGCGGGGGAGGCTTCGGGATGATAGTCCTGGATCTGACCGGTCCGGACGATGTCCAATCCCAGGCTAAGAGTCATTCGCATACCTGGTTTCGCCTCAAACAGAGCCTCGAAGGTACCCGAATGGTTTTTCTGGTGGTGAATCCTTCCCCCGTTTCAGGAGGTCTGGCCAGCCTGGTTCTCGGTCTGAACAGGCGAGAGGGGCTCTGGGAGAAATGCGGA
>CAYQYP010000468.1:0-4137 GCA_964421755.1 uncultured Acidobacteriota bacterium | reverse complement strand
TCCCACCAGTTGATTTGAGCCGAGGCAGTCGGCATCATTGAAGGCACATGGCTGAAAAAGGACGAAAACCCGGCCTGTTCGCACTCGAGAACATTCTCAATCTCCTTCTGATTTTCATCCCGATTTCGATAGTCCTGTTCTGGATCGAGGCGGGCGCGGTTTTTGTTTTCTTTTCTTCTGCGCTGGCCATCGTCCCCCTTGCGGGCCTGATGGGGCGGGCTACGGAGGCGCTTGCCGTCGAATTCGGCGAAGGAATCGGCGGGCTCCTCAACGCAACGTTCGGTAACGCGGCAGAGCTGATCATCGCGCTCGCCGCATTGCGAGCCGGTCTCCATGATGTGGTCAAGGCTTCGATTACCGGCTCCATCATCGGCAACATCCTGCTGGTGTTCGGTCTCGCGCTCCTGCTCGGAGGTCTAAGGTACCCCAAGCAGAACTTCAATCGGACGGCCGCGACAATGAGCGCAACGCTGCTGACGCTTGCGGGAATCGCGCTGGTCGTTCCGGCGATCTATCATCACATCGCCGTTGACCCTCGCCGCGCCACCACCGCGTCGCCGTCTCTTCGTTTTCAGGAGATGGAACTGTCGACGGAAATCGCCGTCGTGCTGTTCATCACGTACGTTCTGTCGTTGATTTTCGCGCTGAAAACTCACCCACACCTCTACACCGGTGGCGATGCGGCGGAAGTCCACAGCGCGGAAGGCACCCACTGGACAAAGAGAACCGCCGCGCTGGTGCTGCTTGGTGCGACGGCTCTTGTCGCGCTGATGAGCGAGATCCTGGTGGAGTCAATCGAACACGCGGCCGATACCCTGGGCATGACCGACATCTTCGTCGGAGTGATTCTGGTCGCGATCATCGGCAACGCCGCGGAACACTCCACGGCCGTGCTCGTCGCTCGAAAGAACAAGATGGACCTCGCGATTAACATCGCGATCGGTTCCAGCCTGCAGATTGCGCTTTTCGTCGCGCCGGTCCTGGTTTTTGCCAGCTACCTGTTTGGAAATCCGATGGACCTTCGGTTCACGACGTTCGAGGTGGTAGCCGTGGTGATCTCGGCGGTGGTTGCCAATTTGATTTCCTCGGACGGTGAATCGAACTGGATGGAGGGGGTGCAACTGCTGGCCGTTTACCTGATTCTGGGCATGGCGTTTTACCTCCTGCCGGCCTGAAATTCCGATACTCCGCGTGGAAGCTCTACGGATATGAAGCTCGTGTTTCTTGGGACCAGTTCGGCAGTACCCACCCGAACCCGGAACGTGAGCGCGCTCGGCTTGGTGCTGCCTCAACGCGGCACCTGGTGGCTGTTTGATTGCGGCGAGGGGACGCAGCACCAGGTCATGCGCTCGCAGCTCAGTGCCAGCCGCATATCGAACATCTTCATCAGCCACCTGCACGGCGACCATGTTTTCGGGCTGCCCGGACTGCTTGCCAGCAGGTCTTTGCTGGCCGGAAACCAGCCGGCGGTGACCATCCACGGTCCGTCTGGCATCCGCGATTACATCGAGACGGTCCTGCGACTGACTGCCACGCATCTCGCCTACCCGCTCATCGTAAAGGAAGTGAAGGCGGGAGCGGTCTTCGAAGATGCCGAGTTCTCTGTTCAATGCGTTCCGGTTCAGCACGGGAGAGAGGCCTTCGCCTACGTGGTCTGCGAAAAGGACCGGCCCGGACGGTTCGACGTCGAAAAAGCTCGCTCTCTGGGCATTCCTTCGGGACCTGTTTACGCACGTTTGAAAAGCGGGGAAGAAGTGACGCTCGAGGACGGGCGGGTAATCAAGGGACGCGAGCTGGTGGGGCCGGTCAGGCCGGGGCGCAAACTGATCTACTCGGGCGACACTGCG
This sequence comes from uncultured Acidobacteriota bacterium, assembly GCA_964421755.1. Classification (GTDB taxonomy): domain Bacteria; phylum Acidobacteriota; class UBA6911; order RPQK01; family RPQK01; genus CAVUUN01. The sequence continues at coordinate 2,290 of CAYQYP010000468.1, read as the reverse complement.
ACTAGTGAAACCGCCTTTCAGTCGGCTCGTGACGCCGATGTACTGGTTCACGAGGCGACTTACATGGACGCCGAAGCCGGGCTGGCCAAGGAACGGCAGCACTCGACAGCGCGCCAGGCAGCCGAGGTAGCGCAGCGCTCAGGAGCCAAAACGCTGATCCTGACGCACATCAGCCCACGCTACGAAGGGAGCGGCGACACAAGCGCCGCGGATCTGCTGGACGAGGCGCGGGCCATTTTTCCAAGGACCTTCCTGGCAGAGGACTTCTGGACGTACGAGATCCCGTTTAACACGGACTAACACGGATAAAGACCGGACTGACACGGACTAAATAGCGATCACTGGTCCGTGTCAGTCCGTCTTTGTCCGTGTCCTCCGTGCCCTGTCCGTGCTCTCCTACTTGTCTGCCCGGCCGGCGACAACCGGGAACGTCGTTACGATTGGGATATCGTTGGGGAACGCGACGTTCGGGTCGTCGTGCTGGCGCAGGGTGACGGCTGCCAGCGGCTGATCGCTCTCGACCGTGACCACCCACTCCGGGTAGTACATGAAGGTATCAGAAAAAATCTCCGTCATATAGCGGGCCAGGTGACGGCCAGGTGAAAATGTCTGTCCAGGACCGAGCACCTCAACGATCGTCTTGGTCGCCCACAAGTCCCGCGCCCCGGTGTCCTCGTCGGAGAACCACGGGTAATAGAGACGCAAGGTGACATTGGCGTCCGTGAGCCCCGCGTTCACGATCGCGAGTCCAGTTTTCAGTGACGATGTCGCGTCGACGGCAATCGTGAAGTCCTTCATCTGCGGCGAGGCCGGAACTCCCGCCTCGTAACAGACGACGCCGTTCTCGGTGTAGGTGAAAACGGCGGTTCCACCGACGTCGGAACTTGCCGTCACCTTTACATATCCGACCTGAAGGTCACCCGATCCCGTGGTTTGCAGCGAACGCACGTTTCCTTTCGCGAGGTTGAATATCATGGTCTGAACCGGCTCGACCTGCCCGACCAGTCGGGCTGCCATCGGCTGTCCGCCGGTGTCGAAGAAGTCCACTTTGACGCTCGATTCCCCGTTGGTGTTCATGAGGATCAAGCTGGTGTGGAACTTCAGGCCGGCGACAGCCCCATTCGCGAACTGTCCGAAATAGAACGTCCGCAGGGGACCCGCGCCCCTCGTTCGTTCGGCCCTGTCATCGATCACTGGGAAGGCGCTCAAATTCATAACGTCTTCCGGCAGGCCCTTGGTGGGGTTATCGTTCAGCCGAAGCGTAAGGGCCGCCAGCTCGACGTTGCTTTCGACGGTGATTGATCCCTCTTGAAGCCCCAGCTCCTCGATCTTCGCCCGGAACATCTCCAAGGCATAAATCGCGAGATGATCGCCGGGCTCGAATTGAGTCGGCCGCCCCAGAGCCGCCAAAATTTCCGCTAGGGTCTTCGTGTCTTTCAGATTGAAGTCTCGGTCGTAGAGCCGTAGCCTGACGTTAGCGTTTGTTTTCCCCGCATTGACCAGGGCAACGCCCGTTTGCCTGATATTCGGGATCGAGTGCATCACCATGGAGAAGTCTGTCGAGGTAGCTACTGCAGGCACGCCTGCCTCGTAAAGCGTGACCCCATTCTCCGAGTAGCTGAACACGGCAGTACCGTTTACGGACGCCGGAGCGATGAGCTTGGCATAGCCGACCCGTATCCGCCCCTCTCCGCTCGTCTGGAAGGTATAGGATTCGCCTGTGAGCAGACGGAGAGGCACGACGCTGTTGGACCCGAGCCAGTCGACATTCACCAGCATACTTTGACCGTTCGAGTCGTATGCCTCAATCTGCAAGGGCGTCGCCGCCCCGGTATTCACGAGCACGATCGTCGTCTGGAACTTGCCTGTCCCAGCCGAGCCGTCTGCAATTTGGGGGAAATAGAGAGTTCGCGAGTCGACGAAAAATGACGCCTCGACAGTGGTGTTATTCTTGATGGACGTGTCGCCCTCGGTGGTCGCTTCCAACTCGTTCCAGCCGTAAGGGCCCACCATCCGATCGACGTTCACATAGAACTCCATTCGGGAGTGTTCGCCTGGCTGCATGGGCGTTTCACGCACGCAAGTGACCACACCGCCATCGCTCGAGCATGTCCAGCCACCGCCACCGCCGGACAGGAAACTGACGCCGTTCGGCAGGTAATCGCGCACGGTTACCTGCTGGGTCGTCGGTCCCAGTCCCACGTTGGCCACTGTGAACGCGTAGTAGGTTTTCGCTCCGACGAGGAGGTTCTCCGGGTACTCCTGACTGATCTCGAGGTTCGGACCGGCA
>CAYQYP010000467.1:0-8920 GCA_964421755.1 uncultured Acidobacteriota bacterium | reverse complement strand
TCCTGCTCCACGAAGGGTTGCCACTTCTCTCGCGGCGGTGGTGCGGTCACGAGCGTGATGACGACCAGGCATAGCAGCGAGCTGCCCAACGCCGGGTAGACGGCATCCAACCACTGGATCCCGGCCAGGTTCCAACCGATGGTCACGAGCGTCCCGACGATAATCGAACTGATCGCTCCGGCGGCGTTTGCCCGCTTCCAGAAGAACACCGCCATGACGGACGGGGTGACGGCAGCCCCATAAACCGTGTAAGCATAGAGCGCGGCCCGCAAAATTGACTCAAAATGCGTCGCCTGCAACAGCGCGAAAGCTCCCAGAAGCACGACAATGATCCGGGAGACAGCCAGGCTGCGGCGCTCGCTGGCCGTCCGGTTGATAAAGCGTTCGTAAACGTCGTGAATCAGGTTCGACGCCGGCGAGAAGAGATAGTTGTTCGCGGTGGAAATGATCTTCGCGAAGATTCCGCCCAGGAGGATGGCCCCGACCAGCGGCGGAAGACCAAGCCTGGCGGTTATCGGGATGATCTCGCGAGGCGCTTCCGTGCGGAACATCGAGCTTCCGATCACAGCAACGGCGACGAGAACGGTCTCAAGGAACAGGGTTCCGATGATCCACCCGTAAACCGCGATCTTGGCGTCGCGCTCGGAGCGGGCGGCAAAGAACTTCTGGTACATTCCCTGGTTTCCGATGAGCAAGAGCATCGTCGGGAGAGTGAAGCCGAGAGCCTGCAGAAGAGTGAGATCGCCGAGAACCTGGAAGTGGCTCGCCGGGAGCCGCTCGACCACCCCGGACCAACCGCCGGCCCGCCCGAGCAGCAGGGGCAATGCAACCGACAGAATACCCGTCACCAGGAGACCGATGACCAAGTCCAGGTAAGCAACCGATGCCATTCCTGCGGCTGCGGTGAAGGCGATTACGAAGGCGCCGATGATGTACATGCCGGTGGTGCGGTCGAGGTCCGGGAAGATCAGGTGAAGGATATCGCCGCCTCCTTTGAACTGGTAGCTGGTGATGACCGTGTAGGAGATCACAATGGCGATCGTACCCAGCACCCGGGCCGTCGAGTTGTAACGCGTTTCCAGCAGGTCAGGGACGGTGAATTGTGCGAAGCGGCGTGCCCGCCCGGCGATCAGGGCAATCACGATCAAACCGAACCATCCGCCGGCGGGTTGCCAAAGGGCAGCAAAGCCGTTGAGGTAGGCGTTTTCCGCTCCCGCGAAGAGGCTACCAGCCCCGATCCATGAGGAAAGCAGCGTAAAAACCAACACTGTCCAGGGGAGCTTGCGCCCGGCTACGAGGAAGTCGGCGCGGTTTCGGACACCAACCGTTTTGACAATCGTAACCACGCACAGAACAGCAATGACCAAGCCCAAGACAATTGCGTAGATCACACCCTCTCCTCTCGGCATCCAGCGTGCCAGCGGCCGATTACGCGCACCAGTTCGCACATAGTACGACAGACCCAATCGTCTTGTCGCCGTCGGAGTCTGCCGGCGGCAATTTCTGGAAGATGCGAACCCAGTGCTGCCTTTTCAGAGCCGCGCCACACGCAGCGAGGGTGTTGAATAAGACCAGTTAGCGCATTTGGCTGAGAGGATATTGACGGTTTGCAACGCCAAAGGCCTTGCGTAGCAAAGCCTAGGGTTGGTTGCGTTTTTTGCAGCCTACCCTGGGATCCAGAGCCGTAAGTCGTCAACCCTGAAAGGGTTGCGTATCGTGCGCAGTACGCAACCCCTTCAGGGTTGAACCCTATGCAAGCCTCCGACCCGGGGTAGCCCGCCAAAGCGCGGGCAACCCCGGGCTTTGCTACGTGACCCCGTTGGGGTCATTCGGCAATCCCCTCCGGGGATATGACAAACAGGTGAACATTTTCAACACCCTCGCAGCGAGGCTGTTGAAAATGTTCAATCTTCTATTAATAGGCGGATAGACCGGCGAGTTCCCGGCCGAGAGCGAGAGCGAAAGGAGCCGCGCACGACAGCGAGCGAAGCGAGCGAGAGTAAGCGGACCACCCGACTCGCTCCACTGCTTCGTGTTTAAATGTATCGACTTAGCGAATGATTGGTGGTCCGCTTACTCTCGCTCACTGCCGTTCGCTTTCGTGCGCGGCTCCATTCGATCTCGCCCTCCGCATGACATGAGGCCATAACGCAGCGCGGCGTGCGCGCGTCTAAACGGTCAGCTGGTCAGCCATCATTTGACCGTCTTCGCGTATCAATGCGGATGTGTTATCATCCCCCGCGCGACAGCTGCCCCCTCAGGGCGAGCCGTCGCGCATTGCCAGTTCGTCCGCGCATACTTCACTGGATTTGCCCAACGGAGGCCCGATGTTCAACCTTAACTGGATCGACATCACCATCATCCTGGTCTATTTCGCCGCCATGATCGTCATCGGCGTCGCGGTCATGAAGAAGGCGTCAAAGAGCATGGATTCCTACTTCCTGGCCGGGAACAAGCTGCCCTGGTGGGTCCTGGGTGTTTCAAACGCCTCGGCCATGTGGGACATCACCGGGACCATGTGGCTTGTGTACAACCTGTTCGTGTACGGCCTCAAGGGGACGTGGCTGCCTTGGCTCTGGCCGACGTTCAACCAGGTGATCCTGATGGTCTATCTGGCCAGTTGGGTCCGGCGGTCGGGCGTACTGACCGGTGCCGAGTGGATCACCACGCGATTCGGCGGCGGCCGCGGCGGTGAGCTGTCGCGCGCGATCATAACGGTCTTCGCGCTCGTCAGCGTGGTCGGATTCATCGCGTACGATTTCCAGGGAATGGGTAAGTTCTCCGCGACCTTCCTGCCCTGGGATTGGTCACCCAATACGTACGCGATTATCGTCATGAGCATCACGGCGATCTATGTTCTGCTCGGCGGAATGATCAGCGTGGTGATTACCGACCTGGCGCAATTCATCATCATGGGCGTCTGCGCCGTGATCGTTGCAGTGATCGCCATGGGCCAGGTCTCCCCCGCCGACATCCAGGCGCTTGTACCCGCCGGGTGGTATGACCTGTTCTTCGGATGGAAGCTCGACCTGAACTGGTCGCAGTTGATTCCGTCCCTGCAGCAGAACCTGGTCGAGGACGGTTATTCCTTCTTTACGTTCTTCTTCATCGCCATGCTTTTCAAAGGGATGCTCGTGAGTATCGCGGGTCCGGCGCCCAACTATGACATGCAGCGCATCCTGGCCGCGAAGACCCCAAAGGAAGCGAGCTTAATGAGCGGCATCGTTTCGGCCGCTCTTTTCCCCCGCTGGATCCTCGTCGCCGGGGTCACTGCGATCGGCATCAAGTTTCTCAGTCCTGCCTTCCGCGCCGAAACGGGCAAGATCGACTTCGAGATGGTCCTCCCCTTTGTCATCAAGGAGTTCATCCCCGTTGGGCTTGTGGGATTGTTGCTGGCCGGCCTTCTGGCCGCTTTCATGTCCACTTTCTCAGCAACTCTGAATGCGGGCGGCGCGTACCTCGTCAATGACGTCTACAAGAGGTACATCAAGGGCGACGGATCGCCGAAACACTACGTCGCCATCAGCTACCTGGCGCAGATCGGAATCCTGGTTGTCGGCTTCTACTTTGGCCTGATGGCCCAATCCGTAAACCAGATGACGCAGTGGATCGTCAACGGGCTGTGGGGCGGATACACTGCCGCCAACGTCCTCAAGTGGCACTGGTACCGGCTGAATGGGTACGGGTACTTCTGGGGCATGCTCGCCGGCATCGCCTCGGCACTGTTCATTCCGCAGTTTTTCCCGAGCTCGGGGCTCGGCTCGCTGGCCGGCTTCCCGATTATTCTCGGTATTTCGCTGCTTGGCTGCGTCCTTGGCAGTCTCCTGACCGCGCCGGAAGAAGACGAGATCCTCAAGAGCTTCTACAAGTCGGTCCGCCCCTGGGGATTCTGGGGCCCGGTCTACGCCAAGGTCATCAAGGAAGACCCTTCATTCAAGCGCAACACCAACTTCTTCCGTGACATGTTCAATAGTGGCGTGGCGATCATCTGGCAGATCCCGATGTGGGTTATTCCGATCTACGTGGTGTTCCGCAGCTGGAAAGCGCTCTGGATATCGATCCTGGTCCTTGTGGTCACCACCGTGATCCTCAAATACAACTGGTACGACAAATTGGAAGATGACACGCCGAGTGCGGGGCGGGCAAAGGAGAGAGCAACGGATGCGGTACGGGCAATTTGACGACAAACGCCGTGAATACGTGATCAGCAGGCCGGACACTCCCCTGCCCTGGATAAATTACCTGGGATGCGAGGCGTATTTCGGCATCATTTCGAATACCGCAGGCGGCTACTCCTTTTACCGAGACGCGCGCCTGCGCCGTTTGACGCGATATCGATACAACAATGCTCCGTTCGATTTCGGAGGACGCTATATCTATTTGCGTGACCGGGCTAACGGAGACTTCTGGTCTCCAACCTGGCAGCCGACGAGGCGGCCCGTCGAGCGGTACAGCTGCCGTCACGGTATGGGTTATACGATCATCGGGTCAACTTTTGCCGGCATTCGGGCAGAAGTGCTTTACTTCGTGCCGCTCGGCCAAAATCTCGAGATCTGGCAACTTAGTGTCACCAACGAGCGGGAGGAACCGGTCTCATTGTCTGCTTTCTCGAGCGTTGAGTTCTGCCTGTGGGATGCCTGGGACGACGCTACGAATTTCCAGAGGAACTTCAGCACCGGGCAGGTCGAGGTCGAGCAGGGTGTCATTTATCACAAGACCGAGTACCGCGAGCGGCGCAACCACTTCGCCTACTTTGCGTGCTCGGAGAAGCCAACCGGATTCGACACCCAACGCGACGTGTTTCTGGGCCCTTATCGAGGCTGGGAGGCTCCGGCCGCGGTCGAGAGAGGCAGCTCGTTCAACTCGATCGCGTACGGATGGGCCCCAATCGGTTCCCACCAGGTGGACCTCACGCTCCACCCCAAAGAGACACGCAATGTTATTTTCCTGCTCGGTTACCACGAGAATCCGCAGGACGAGAAGTTCGACCCGCCGCAGTCCCAAACCATCAACAAGAGAACCGTCCGCCCGGTAATCGAGAAGTACCTGGCCAAGCCGAATGCGGATGCAGCGTTCACCGAGTTGAAGGATCACTGGAACAGGCTCCTGGGCGTTCTGCAGGTCGATACCCCGAGCATAGATACCGACCGAATGGTGAACATCTGGAACGCCTACCAGTGCATGGTGACATTCAACATGTCGCGTTCCGCATCGTTCTACGAATCCGGAATCGGGCGTGGGATGGGCTTCCGCGACTCCAACCAGGACCTGCTCGGATTCGTCCACATGATCCCGGAACGCGCGCGGGAGCGGATTGTCGACCTTGCCGCGACCCAACTCGCCACGGGCGGCGCTTTCCATCAGTACCAGACACTGACCAAACGGGGCAACAACGATATCGGCAGCGGTTTCAACGACGACCCCCTCTGGCTCATTCTTGGGACAGCCGCTTACATCAAGGAAAGCGGCGACTGGAGCATCCTCGACGAAATGGTCCCGTACGAGAACCAGGCGGGCACGGAAACGCCGCTTTATGACCACCTGCAACGCTGCATCCGCTACACACTCGAACGGCTCGGCCCGCACGAGCTTCCTCTAATCGGTCGTGCCGACTGGAACGATTGCCTTAATCTGAACTGCTTCTCCGATACCCCGGGTCAGTCCTTCCAGACAACGACGAATAAGGACGGCAAGGTTGCGGAATCCGTCTTCATAGGCGGACTTTTCGTGCTCGCAGCCAAGGAGCTCGCCGAACTCGCCTACAAGCGCGGGCTCGAGCAGGAATGCCTTTGCTACGTCGCGGCAGCCGAGAAAATGGAGGCGACGCTCCTGGAACACGGCTGGGATGGCGAGTGGTTCCTTCGTGCCTACGACGACTTCGGACACAAACTCGGATCAGCGGAAAACGAGGAGGGGAAGATATTCATCGAGCCCCAGGGGATCTGTATCCTTGCGGGAATCGGACAGCGGGATGGACGCGCGGCCAAGGCACTGGCCGCCGTCCGGGAACGCCTGGCCACGCCACACGGGATCGTCCTGCAGCAGCCGGCTTTTTCCCGCTACTATCTGCACCTGGGCGAAATCTCGTCCTATCCGCCGGGCTACAAGGAAAACGCCGGCATCTTCTGCCACACCAACCCGTGGATCATGATCGCCGAGGCCATGTCCGGTAACGGAGACGAAGCCCTGGATTACTACCTGAGGATCAACCCGTCTGCCCGGGAATCGATCAGCGAGGTGCACCGCTGCGAGCCGTACGTCTACCCGCAGATGATTGCAGGCCGGGACGCGCCAACACACGGTGAGGCGAAAAATTCCTGGCTCTCGGGCACCGCCGCCTGGAATTATGCGGCGATCACCCAGTGGATCCTTGGCATCCGCCCCGAGTACGAGGGCCTGCGAATAGATCCGGTGATCCCGCGTTCATGGAGCGGGTTCCGGGCAACCAGGCAATTCCGGGGCAACAGCTACGCAATCGAGGTAAGGAATACGCAGGGAGTGTGCCGCGGCGTCAAGAAAATCGTCGTGGATGGAGTTGAGGTCCCTGGCAATCTCGTGCCGCTCGCCGATTCGGCCGGCCGGACGATCCAGGTGGAAGTGGATCTGGAAGGGTAGCGAAGAGACAAAGGGACAACCAAGGAGGAGCGCTTGCTTGGCTGCTTCGTCGTAATGTCCGTTGGTTCTTTGGTGCCGTCGCCGTATCGCCGGCCGGCCTGGAAAAGCCTTGCAAATGCCTCTATCCCGCACTATTCTTTTGTTTTCGGGTGGACCGCCTGACGCTCCTTGCCTGAATTTGAGGATTTACAATGACGCAAGGTCCAGTCTCTCCCTGGCCTTGGATTCACAATCTGCCGATCGCAGCGTTGGTATTGGACGCCAATTGTGCGCCCAGGGAGTGGAATGCCCTGACCGCGCAGCTGCTTGGCTGGCCGGTCTTTTCCGAATCAAAGACTTGTCTTCCTGACTTGCTTGAACCGTTGAAGCCTGCCCTTCGGAATAGTTGCGGGGGGCCTATCCGTGTTCACCTGGATACGGGCAAGCAAGGGGTCGACCTGCTTGTTTTCGCTTCCTGCCTCTGCTGCGAACCGGACAGATCGCTCTTCCTTGTTTTGCTTCACCGCTTGCCGCCTGAGGGGGTTCAAGACCACGAGATCCTGGACAGCGATTTCCTGACCGCCCTGATGACCAATGTCCCGGACAACATCTACTTCAAGGATCGGCAATCGCGATTCCTCAAGATCAGCGATGCGCATGCGGCCTGGTTTGGAATCTCCGACCCGACCGCCGCGGTTGGCAAAACCGATTTCGATTTCTTCACTCCCGAGCACGCTGAGCCCGCTTTCCGAGACGAACAGAAAGTCCTCTCAACAGGTCAGCCGATCATCGATCAAGAGGAGAAGGAAACTTGGCCGAACGGAAAGGCTACTTGGGTTTCCACGACCAAAGTGCCCTTACGCAACCGTGCCGGTCAAATCATCGGAACGCTCGGCATTTCACGGGACATCACGGCACGGAAAGTTGCCGAGACGGCTCTCAGGGAAAGCGAAGAACGGTTTCGCCTGTTGGTTCAGAAGGCAGCCGACCTGATCATCATCGCGGACGCCGCCGGCACAATTCTCTACGTCAGCGCGCCGATTACGTCCCTGCTCCGTTACAACCCTGATGAGGTGACGGGACTCTCCGTCCTGGACTTGACCGATTCCGAATCTCGCGAAAATCTGCGTTCGGTACTTGTCCGGACCGGGGCCAGCCCGGGGATCTCGAACCGAACCGAAGCCCGACTTCGACACAAGGACGGCGTGTACAAGACCTTCGAGATCGTGGCGACCAATCTCCTGAACAGGCCCTCGGTCCGCGGGCTCGTTTTGAACCTTAAAGACATTACCGAGTTCCGGCGGGTGGAAAGCGAACTGAATCGTAATCACAAGCTGTTGGAGACTATCTTCTCGTCAATCCATGTTCACATCGCCTACCTGGATGAACGGTTCAACTTCATCAGGGTGAACCGGGCGTATGCCCAGTCGCAGGGCCAGGAACCTCAGTACTTCATCGGGCAGAACCATTTCGAACTCTACCCTCACCCTGAGAACGAGGAGATCTTCAGAAGCGTGCTAAAGACGCGGCAGCCCTACTTCGCCTTCGACCGCCCTTTTGAGCACCCGGTTCGAGGCAAGACGTATTGGGACTGGAGCCTGGACCCGGTTTTGGACGCCTCCGGGGTTGTCAAAGGGTTGCTGCTCAGTCTCGTCGACGTGACCCAACGGGTTCAGGCCGAGCGCGATCTTGAGGTATCCAGGGAAGATCTGAGACGACTGTCGGCGAGCATCGATACCACGGTCGAGGAGGAACGGCACCGCATTGCGCATGAGCTGCACGACGAGCTCGGCCAATCGCTGACCGCCTTGAATATTGACCTGACCTGCCTCTCACGGCTGCGGAACGACGACGCTGGTTTCGCAGCCAGACTCCAGTCGATGGCCGACACTGTCGGGTCGTCGATTCAGACGGTTCGTCGGATTTCGCAGGAACTGCGCCCGGCCATCCTCGATCACATTGGTCTCGAGGCGGCCCTGGAATGGCATCTGAGCGAATTCGAAAAGCGCACCGGATTCCAATCCGAGTTCCGCTCGGATCTCGGGTCACGGCCTTTGGACAAGCAGGTGGCTACCGCTTTGTACCGTATTTTCCAAGAGGCGCTCACGAACATCCTACGGCACGCGGATGCCCACTCGGTAGGCGTCCTGCTGTCCCAGCAAGGCGATACCCTGACGCTCGAAATTCGAGATGACGGGCGCGGTCTCGACGTCGCGAATATTTCGGTCGGTACTTCTCTCGGGATACTGGGCATGCGAGAACGAACCGCACGACTGGGCGGGCAGTTTTCGGTTGTCTCCAAGCCCAACCAGGGAACGACCATCTC
>CAYQYP010000466.1:0-30161 GCA_964421755.1 uncultured Acidobacteriota bacterium | reverse complement strand
ACATGCAGGGCAACCGCTTCCGTCACACCGCGCAGTTTCGACGATGGCGGATGGACAAGAAACCGAGTGATTGCACCTACGCTCAGCTCGAAGTTGTTCCACCCCAGGAGCTGGCGGAGATTTTCGCCGGCGGGCGGTAGTTAGCGGAATTGCGAACCGCGCTCGCCACGATAGATTTGCGATCAAAAAGAGCCGCGCACGCCAGAGGGTGTTGGAAAAGGTCCAAATCGGGGAACAATCGTTCGGATATTTGCCGGTCGGTAACAGATCCACTTTTCCGACGCCCTCTGTCGTGCGCGGCTCTGTTTGACGTTGCCTCCGGCATGACAACAAGTTGCCTGTTCGGGTCAACAAACTAGCGCCTACGACGCCATTCACGCGTCGGATCGTCATCGGGGTCGGGAGTTTCTTGCGCCGGGCGGAGCCCCTCCGGGACATTGCGCAGGTTCACTCGAATGCGGGTCCAGGTGGATGACCGGCCTCGCATGTTGTCGACCAGGATGTCGTCCACTGCGAGCAGGGCGGCAACGTTCGGGTGCTTCGTCTTCCACCTTTCGAGACCGGCAAGAGCTGCCTGCTTGTCCGGAGAATTCGCGACCACCAGGAGAGGCACCTTCGTTCGTCGCTTTCTCACCGCAGACCGAGCCCGAGAAGGGGCTACCCTCGGTGCCTCCCCCTCCATTTTGCGAAAGTGCGGAGGCCAGGGCGCGTCGCCGAGCCCGTCTGCCTCGTCTCTTGCCGCGAGCTCGAGAAGTTTTTCGAGCGAACCCGGCACGCCATCCATATCTGCGTGCGGGTCGCCGAGATCGGCGATACGTTTCGGAACGGTGGCTACAGTGAAGTCGGCCGGGTCGCAGTCGGGGACCTCATCCCAGCGAAGTGGCGTGGACACACGGGCGTCTGGAAGCGGACGTACCGAGTACGCAGAGCAGGTGGTGCGGTCTTTTGCGTTCTGGTTGTAGTCGAGGAACACGCCGTGACGCTCTTCTTTCCACCACTTCGAGCTGGCCAAGGCGGGTGCCCGCCGCTCCACTGCACGCGAGAGGGCGAGTGCGGCGCGCCTTACCTCGGTGAACGTCCAGCGCTGTTCGATCCGTACGTTGACGTGCATCCCGCGCGACCCGCTGGTCTTCGGCCACCCGCGCAGCCCGATCTCCTGGAGCAGAGCTTCCACTTCGAGGGCTACACGGCGGACATCCTCCCAGCCGACGCCGGGAACCGGGTCGAGGTCGATACGCAGTTCGTCAGGGTGATCCAGATCCCCGGAGCGCACAGGGTGCGGATGGAGCTCGATGCAGCCGAGGTTAACGATCCAGGCCAGCCCTGCCGCGTCATCGACGACGATCTCTTCCGCCGTGCGTCCCGACGGAAACGAGAGGGTGACGGTTCTGAGCCATGGGGGCCGATTGGCGGGTGCGCGCTTCTGGTAGAACGCCTCGCCGTCGGCGCCGTTAACGAAGCGCTTGAGTACCACCGGACGATCCCGGATACCGGCGAGAGCGCCGGGAGCGACCGACAGGTAGTAGCGGACCAAGTCCAGTTTCGTCAGTTTGGCCTGCTTGGAGAAGTAGGGCTTGTCCGGGTTGGTTACGCGGATCTCGCGTCCATCGACCTCTAGGACCTCGGCTTTATCATGCTTCTTCACTAGAAACAGGCTAGCATTCCGTCCGAGGGATGTCTCTCCCGGGGACGGTGGGGCGGATATATGTGAGCACTTGGGCCATAAAATTGTTTATGTTGCGATACTTTTCGGGCTCCGCCGCCAGGATCGCTGCCCCGGGTTGGACGTATTCCGCAGAGGTCAGCTCCGCACCGCAGTGAGAAACCATAGCCTGAGCCGCCTCCGGTGTCGTCTCGAGGTGAAACTGCAAACCGATAACCCGTCGGTTCACCTGAAAAGCCTGGTTCTCACATGCCTGGCTCCTCGCGATACGGATCGCCCCGGTCGGCAGGTCGAACGTCTCACCGTGCCAATGGAAAACCTCCAGGGACGGAGGGAAGCAGAAGGTCGAACCGTCAAGCGATGGAACCCCGTGCACGGGAAACCAGCCTATCTCCTTGACCGGATTGCGGTACACACGACCACCCATTGCGCTCGCGATGAGCTGCGCGCCAAGACAGATTCCCAGGACCGATTTCCCCGCTTTCACGCACTCGCGGATGAAACACTTCTCTTCCACCAGCCACGGAAAATCGGCCTCATCATTCACGCTCATTGGACCCCCGAGCACAACTAGCAGGTCGAGGTCTTTCAGCTCCGGTAATCTCGCCGACTCGAAGAACCGGGTACCCTTTAGCACGGCCCCGGCGGTTCGCAGCCAAGCCTCTATACTCCCAAGCGCCTCAAACGGCGCATGTTGCAGGTAGTGAGCTCGCATGTATGCCTTGATTCTAGGAGAAACGAAACTCACAAGGAAGCGGGGCGCTCCTACCTCTTGCACAAGAGGCGCTTCGCTTGCGGTTGTGCGGCTGGTAGACCGATTGGCTTCGCTCTGGGCCCGATCACCGGTGGGGTACGTTTTGGGGCGACACGCCTCCCGAGAAGCGTGTCGCGCGCCTCTACTGCGTCTACTGCTCCGTCCAGAGGGCCTCGTCTCGCACTTTGAGACTGTCTCCGAGGCGTCCCATTGCGGGATCCAGTTTGATGAACCGCGCCTCCCGGTATTCCGTGTCCGCTGTGGACGCCTGCGCGTTGGACCACGTGCGATTATCGCTGGCCGCAGTCAGCACCCGATAGAACAGGTTCTCTTGCCGCTGGGCCTCAGCGGTGCCGCGCAATCTTGTCCACGCATCGGCCGGCAGTTGGTAAACCGCGGAGGAGCCGGTCATCCTGATCAACCCGGATTCCCAGGATCCATAGAACAGATCCGCGGTCCGTCGTGACTCGTTCCGTGTTCGATCGAACAGGCTCGGAACGAAGGTCACTTCAACCGCGAAATACCTGTTGGAGTCCGACTCGATCAGGAAGGTGGGGCTCTCGGATCGTTGCGGGTCGTAAACGTCCGGCCCGAAGATCCTCGGGCGCTCGTATCCTCGTTTCCTTTCCCCCGACCCCTCAGCTTTTTCTGCGTCCCTGGTCATCATCCTCGAGCCCCCTCCGGTGATTGCCATCGTTCGCGTGTCGCTGGTCGCCGTGTCGACCCAGCCGGAGTTCGACGACGAGGTCCACACACGGTAGAACATTTGCCCAGCGCCCTTGAGCCGGTCCCAGACGGCAGTCGGGAGCGTGTAAGTGAGCGCGCTGAAGAACGGCGAATCCTCCCACGAGCCGTAATGGTTGGTTTGCGTCCATTGCCCGCTGTTGCCCGTATCGAGCAGGTTTTGAGCCGTCGCCACTTCCACCACGTAAAACTGGTTGGGAGCCGCGTTGACCACGAAAGACGGGGCGGAATCGCCAGCCGATATGGACTGGGGCCCCGAGATCGAGGGCCCGGAAGCAGTCGACTGGCCGGCAGTGATCTGCATACAAGCCGGTTCCGTCGACACAGTGTCCGCCCAACCGGAGTTGGAAGACGACGTCCAGACCCGGTAATACAGTTCGTTCCCATTCCGCAGGCGTTCCCAGACGGCAGTCGGGAGCGTGTAAGTCGAGGCCGTGAAGAACGGCGAGTCCTCCCATGAGCCGTAATGGTTAGTTGCCGTCCACTGCGAGCTGTTGGCGGTGTTCAGCAGCCCTTGCGTCGTCGCCACCTCCACCACGTAGTACTGATTCGGCGAGGCGTCGACTTGAAACATGGGAGCAGGATCGGTGCGTGAAATGGTCTCCGGCCCGGTGATCGTGGGCTCGGCTGTCTCAGTTCCTCCGCCTTGCGCGGCCCTGACGGCGGCCAATGCGTTGACACGACCGTAACCGAAAATGTCGCTATGCCCCGCGCTGTTGTAGCTCGAGGCCGGACCGATCCGGTCGGCCGTCTGTTGGAGAATGCGTTTGACATCCGCTGCGGACAAATTGGGATTGACGGATAGCATCAATCCCGCGATTCCGGCAGCCAGGGGCGTCGCTGAAGAAGTTCCGCCGAACTTGTTGTAGTAGTCGCCTGCGGCGTCGCCCCGATCAGCTTGCCCTGCATTGTAGCCGGAGGCGCCGAGCCTGTCGGTGGTGAAGATCCCCTTCTCCCCCTGGCTCGCGCTCCCGCTCGAGGGGGCGCAGATGCTGATCGCGGTGCCGAAGTCGCTGTAGTACGCCTTGGTCTCTTTGCTCGTAGAAGCGGCCACCGCGATAACGTCGGGGTTAGAGGCATAGCCGTCCAACATGACCGATTCGTTACCGTTGCCGGCGGCCCAAAAGATGGGGATGCCTTTCCCGTTCCGCCCGTTGGTCTGACAATACCGTACGGCCAGGCGAGTTGCGTTGGGAAGGGGATCATTGGATCCTGTGCCATCCGCTGGACCCCAGCTGCAGCTGATAACGTCGGCTTGAGCGGTCACAGCTTCCTCAAACATTGTCCCCTCGTCGGCCACTCCCAGATAACGCGGCGTCCGAAAGGCTACAAGCGAGCACTTCGGAGCCGCACCGGACGCCTTGGCCCCCGCAGCGACGGCCACGCCCGCGCAGGCGGTGCCGTGCCGGTCAGTGTCATCCTTGGGGTTACCGTCGGCCGTCCCGTTCTCGAAATCATGCTGGGCAACGACCTTGCCTGCGAACTCCGGGTGCGAAAGGTCCACGCCGTCATCGAGGATCGCGACGTAGATATCCGGCTCCCCCTGCGTAATCCGCCAGGCATCTCTGACCTTGGCCGTGTCCAGGTGCCACTGTTGTGCGGAGAAATCGTCCCTGGTTGCCCGTTCGACTGTTTCCGGCTCCACGACCGCAGAAGCGCCCGCTCTGAATCGGGGCTGGCGTATCAGGTTCGGTTCTGCCGACTCCACCATTCCACTTTCGTGGTAACGGTTGGCCAGGTCGACAGCGTCGGTGCCGGGAGGCGCCTCCAGGACGTAAAGTTTCTCGGCGTATTTCCTCTGCTCGACAATTCTCACTCCGTATCGGGAGTTGAACTCGTCGATCTGAGCACGCGTCTTGTCCGGTTTGAACTGCACGATGAACCGGTTGTCGACGAACATCAGATCATCAGGGTCCCGAGGGTCTCTCTGGAAAACGGGGTTCGCGAAGAGCACGCCGGGTTCCCGTCTAAGGACTTCCAGCGCCTGGCCCTGATCTGCGGTCTGCAAGATCTTCACACCATATTGCGGGACAAAATCTACGAACGAGGACCTGTCCTCGACCAGGGCGAGCGCCTCGGGGGAGAGGTTTTCTCTCTCGTCGTTAAGTTTAACCGCCACATAACCGGGAACCGGGTTCAGATCGACCCGCTGGCCACCTATGTAGCAGTATGTCGGACTTGCTTCTCTTGCTGCTGTTGTCATGACTTCAACTCCTTGCGTGTTTAATTCGCGTCACGCTACTGGATCATTGGCCACACAATGCTGATTAACACCCCGTCACGCTCCAGGTCCCAATCCCTCCACGGGGTCACCTCCACCTGGCCGGATTCCAAGGTCTTGGTGACCTGAAATTCGATCAGGCAGCGCTCGAGGAAAGTCGTCAACGGGAGGGTGATCAGAAACTCACCGACCGGCGGATCTCCCGTAAGAGCCACTGCTTGAGCCGATTCCTGGCCTCTTACTCTGGCGGCAATGTCCAGCCGCTTAAGGCCGTGATTGGCGTAATTCACCTCCACCGAGAAGATAACGTTGAGCTGAACGTCTTCAACGAAGCTTCGGACCTCTTCCAAGCTGGCGGCTCCTGAGGTAGGAAGCGAGAACACTGGGAAGACATCGGTTGCTGTTTCGGGAACCTGCACAGTCTGGTTTCCGCCGGGAGAGATGGATGCTTCGACGGGCACCATTTGTCTGCCGCCCGATTCATAAACCGCGACATCGCTGACCGCGACGGGAACGGTTATCCGGTTGGTCAACTGCACGCTGGTTCCCGACCGCGTTACCTCGAGCGGCCCCGAGTCCCAAGGTCCCGTGATCTCCCGGAGGTCAATGGCGAGGCTGGAGTGGACCTGAAAGCCGTCGGCAAACTTGAAAGACGCCGTCCCCTGAATCCCGCTCGATTGGAGGATGTCACGTATCAGCAGGGTCGCGGTCAGGTCACCCGACAGCGCCAGCTGAAACCCTTCCGGCGTCCGCACTGTCGTCAGGTCCGCTGCCAATCCGGCAGGTATGGTCCAGGCGTATTCGACTTCCGCTGAGGCCGCGTGGGGATATTCCATCACGGGCGCCTCAGCGAACGCACCCAGTCTCCAGACCAGGTCCTTACGGATATAGGGAGGCAGGACCGGTTCGAGCGCGGCCCGGTAGACGTAGCGACTTGCCCCGACATTGTCCGGGTCCAGCACGGAATACAGGTAGATGATGGGCCGGAAGGCCCGGTCGGGATCGGTTGCGCCGAATCGCCCGATCCGGTATGAGGTCGGAACGACCAAAAACCGGCCGGGCTGCGCGAGCGACCGGTACACCCGATAGAGCGGATGGGCTAACTGAGCGAGCTCTTCGTGAAGCTGCAGTCTGATCCTGCCCAGCTCCAGCGCCTGGACGCACCCGATGCCGACCGAACCGGACTGCACTGTTTCCCGGTACAGTTGTCCCAGCTCATCGCAAGGAAAAAGCACTTCAAGTTTTTCCGCGCGCACGAGCGTCCCAAGGAGAAACTCGGTCTTGTCGACCACATCAATGAGCTCAGGGTGTGGTCGAAGAGTGCCGAGCGGGACGACCACCGGACGAGTCCCGGCAGCGCTGATCGCAGGACGGGCAGCCACCGAAGCCGCGACCATCGTCGCCACCCCGCGTCCGGCAGTTGCCGGAAGCATCACTGCGGGATTCACGTTGGCGGCCTCGCGGCGCAGGCGGATCTCGCCCTCCTCATAGCGATAGACCCCCTCGGTAGCGTCGAAATGAGCCAAGTCGCGTGCTCCCGATGGGGTCGAGGTGTAGTACATCACGGGGACAAGGCTCTGCTTGACCCCGTAGGCAAGGTGCAGTTTTCCCCTTCTAGGCAGGTAGGCCCGGTAGGAGTAAGAGAGGACGAGCTTGGCGGGCTGCTGCTGAAACCCCGCGACCGCCAGTGCCCCATAGGCCAGCCGAAGCCAATCGTTCAAAACGTCAACAGTCACCGTAGCCTGATCGCCCTGGACGGCCACTTGGGCCGGCAGGGTGTAATTCATTGCAGCGTTGTCGGCATCGTTCACAAAAGGAATTTCCAGCGCAGCACTGAGTCCCAAGAAGGGAATTTCAGAGGCCGAAGGATTTCCGAGCGCCTGAAGCTCGGAAATCACGGCGGTGCCTTTCCCCTTCGTCAGTGTCAGCCGGATTGATCCTTGAATCGCGGAATTGCCTGAGGACGTCGCACCTATTCGGGTAAAGGAAAAAAGAAACGGACTGGAGTCCGGAGCTGTGTTCGCAGCCGGTCGTAGGACCTGAAACTCGGGCAGGTACCAGTATTTGCTGCGGCCGGCACGACTCCTCCAGACGCGTCTCGCCGGATCTACAACCTCCGGCAGGTCCTGTACCCGATTGATGTCGAGGACGACTTCATGCAGGGCCCAGACATTGGCAGTCGCGGAAGTGTGCACCGGTGTTACCAGCTCCGTCGCCGCAAGCGCGGCGGCCGGCCGGGCGCTCGTGTCAGGCCGCAGTACACCGGCGACGGATGCGATACCGGTTCGGCGGCTGAAGAGCTCGATCGGCGCGTCGTCAGCGACTTTATCGCGGCCGCTTCTGTCCTCGCCGAAAAGGACCCGTGTGCCGACCGGATCAAACCCGCCATTGCCGGGATGAGGCGACACCAGGCTGATGAAGCGGTCCCGATCGGTTCCCGCCAGGCTGCCTCCGAGGACCGCCTCAAGCGCGCAATTGTTCCGGACCGACTCCATCTTCGCCGCTCTGACGGTTCGAGTCATGTCGAGACGAAATCGTTCGCTGGGCCTGCCTCTCAAGGCGTAGCGTGTTTCCTCGGTCCCTGGCAGGTTCTGCCGCAGAACAACGGAAGCCAAAGGGAGAAAGGTATCAAAAAGCTCGTCAGAGTCGACTTGAAGGACAGTCTGACTCTCTGCCGCTCCTGTTTCCCATACGGAAAGAACCGGGTTCTCGCCCGAGACCATAATGGCGAAAGCCCGGCGCAAAGTCTCCAGCGCAAGCGTTTGGTCTTCATCGGCCTCCTGTGCCAGAAAATCGTACACATCGCGCCAGGATCCGGTCATCCGCACGGTCCGCGGGGGTCCGACCGAGCGATAGCCGATCTCCCACTCCAATTGCAGCCCCGATGTTTGCCCCTCCAGAGCAGCCAGCAAGCCGAGCGCCTGGTCCCTTTCGACTGTTCCGGACAGGCTCCCTTCCGGGCTCTCGCCGGTGATGAGGCTTCCCTGAGAAAGGGTTTGGCCGTCGCCAGTAACCAGGCGTACCTCTCCCTGCCTGATAAACAGAGGACGACAGACGCGGTCCGAATCGTGGACCGGTGCGGCGCGAAGATCCTCGGGCACGGTCAGCGTGACTTGGAGATTGAACAGCGCCCGCTCGATCAGGGAATGGACACTTTCGTCAGTCGGCCCCGGGGCCCGATTGAGCACTAGCGTGATCGAGATCATCGGGTCATTTCGGGCACCGTGGCGAACGCGGGGCCGAGACGCAATACAGTAATATGTAGGGGGCCCGGTCGCCGTTGATGCGTCCGGAATAAGCAGGACCTCCGAAGAAGGTGGAGCCCCGTTTCCGCCTTCTCTGTCCTGTTGCAAGGCACCCGTTCTTGGGCCAAGCATGGGTCACCTCCGGTCATGCGAGGGCACCGTGAGGGACGGACTAAGGTGAACGAGACCTGGCCCTCCCGCCTCGGCAGGAAAGACAGGCGTGACACCAGCGACGGTATCCGTCCAGGCCTTGACCAACTCCTCCCGGTGTCCTCGCGACTAGCCAGCGAGTCGCGCGCCCCCCGCGAGAGGGGCGCCACTTGCAGGACTACTCATGCCAGCCCGTTTCGAGGACCAGCTCTTCATCACGCGGAGTCGCGGCCGTACGGTCCTTGGACCGCTTCTCGGCCACGTGGGGCGGAGCTGCAGCCCTTGTGGTTCCGGCCTTTTCTGCAGGCGGGGCCTCGAAGGTGTAACCGCGAACCTTACGGCCGCCTGACTTCCCGGTGGCGGGAGGCGCCGGGGCTGTGGAAGAAGTCACCCGGACCGCTCCTCCAGGCGGGGCCGGAGCGGTCGTCCCACCTGGAGCAGGTGCTGTCGCCGACGGTGCTGCTATTGCCGGGGGTGGCGCTGGAGCTTGAGCACCAGCGGAAATTTCCTCGGCCAGTAGCGAGCGCCGGGTCACGCCTTCGCCGTCGGGCGTGGGAACCGAGATCATCAGCGGCCCGTTTCCTGCCCGGTCCTCCCAGGGTCCCCACCACTCCATGCCGGCAGTCATCAGACCGCCTTTGACGATCGCGTGCACCCGATACTTGTAGCTCGGAATGAAGTCCAACTGACCGGTGAAGATCTCCCAGAAGCGAGGTTCGGCCTGGTCGTCGAACTTGAACAAGAATCTTGTGATCGGCCTCGGATTGCCAGCGGCCGTGTTTCCGTTGGCTTGCAGCTCGACTTCCACCATTTGTCGGGTATTTTCGAGCTCGATGTTGAGCGAAATCGGACCTACCTCCAGCTTGCCGGCCGAATCCGCCCTGACTTCGATGGTGTTGTCGCTGGACAGAGTGCCATTAGGTTCTGGATCAAGGTCCACGACGTTCTTCTCAACGGACACTCTCATGAACGGCGAATCGCTCTCGCCGGGCGGCTCCAGGAAGTGGACTCTCCGCTTGATGAAGGCCTGATCCGGCGTCCAGCCTTCGGGAGCGTTCGAAACATCCGATTCGTCTTTCTTGGTGAAGCTTGGCTGCCACCTGGTTGTCTCACCGGTATCGCTGCCCTGGAAAATATGCGCATTCCACTGAATGTCTCCTCGGGCACTCGGATAACCGACCTGAACTGACAGGAAGGAAACTGGCTCACCGACCCATTTCTTGGATTCGTCCGGCCAATTGACGACCGGCTTGACGATCCGCGTGACCTTGCGTTCCCAGTCATCGAGGTACAGGGTCGTGAAGTACTTCTTCTCGTTGGCGGGATCCCTCTTGATTTCCTCGTAGAAGCCCTCGAGCGCACTGCTGATGACGTGATCCTGAAGGTACTGCTCGCTCCGGACCTCGTCGTAGGACAGGTTGAGCTTTGTGGAGTCGCGCCGATACTTCAGGGAGAAGCCTGCCGAATAGGGAAACCAGCCGGACGTATTCGATTCAGCTGGCTTGACGTCCGGCGGGCCTGGTTCGAAAATCCGCTTCTCGGCCTGTTCCATGAACTTCTGAATAATCAGGTCCACTCGCTTGTCGACCTCGCCCTTGAGCTTGTCGGCCCCGGGGATTGTCCCGTCGATTTCAAGCTCGACCTCGATGCCCCCGTTGATCCGGAGGTTGTTGAACTCGGCTTTAATGTCGCCACTGAACCAGTAGTAGCGTCCTCCTGTGGCGGCCGAGAAGTGTTCGAAGACTCGATCCCAGTTGCCCCGGATCTTGATTCTCAGCGTCTGGCTCCAGACCTTCAGCTTCATCGCCTGCGTAACGCAAATCGGGCTGTAGGCGCCGTGAAAACCTTGCCACAGAATGGCGGCAGGCAGACTGCCAACGAGGCCCGTGTAGGCGTTTTCGCCCGTGGGATTGATCGAGCCCGGGCCCTGTCCCTGCAGCTCCCAGAACCAGGCGTTCAAGTTCGATGGCGCCCGGAAAGCCCTGCCGTGAGGAACGGTTCGGGGCAGCGATTCCATCATTCGGGCGGACAGGTAACGCGTGAGGCGGTCTCCACCTGGTGCAGGTGCCCCACCGGGTGCCGCCCCGCCGGGTGCAGGGGATTCGCCGCCCTGAGCCACCGAGCCGTCCGCCTGTGGCGAGAGACTGGCGATCGCCGTGCTGTTGGCTACTATCGGCATGCCGCGAAACATCGGGGCGGCCGGCGTCCGCCAGCCCCAATAGCGGGCATCCTTTCCCCGGAACCGCTCCAGTAGTTGCTCCTGGGCCTTTTGCATGATGTCCAGGGGAAAAGCGGCCGTGGTTGTCACGGAAAAGACACCCCCTGCTACCTCCTGGGTCCCTTCGACCCCGACACTGGTCTCGTCACTTCTGACCCCGACAAAGTGGATCAGGTGGAACTTGTAATCTCCGACGTCACCACGGCGGGCCATCCTCACTTGTCCCGGCATCCAGTAGTAGACCGGCGCCTTGCCTTGTGCTTGAAGATCGTCGTTGTGTTTGTCAGGAAGAAAGAGAATCGAGTATCGGTCGCCTCCCTCTCCCACCGTAATCGTTTCAAAGCCACCCACGAACACTGGTCCTGCTGCTTCTGTAGCCATTGAGAACTCTCCTTCCCCCGCAACAGCCGCGGGACTGAAAAAGCAACCGGGTTGGACACACGCGGAGAGCGTGCGATAGGCCGAGACTAAGGACGGGACGGAGGTCTGTAACGGCTTGGCAGGAACGAGCCAGGGAGATTGTGTGGTAGAAGCGGTTCGCCAGGGCAGAACACGAGCCGGTAAATGCAGCTGCCATGCTCACAGACACCCCTCAGATTGAAATTGAATCTCGGTCGGGTTTACATCCTTGCCAACAGTTTGACTCTAAGTGATATTAACGTCAATACCAAAGTGACATTAAATGTCAATATTTGAAATGCGGGGGCGTGGATCCTGCTAAAAAGCGGCGTGAGAGTAACTTAACGGCCCTTGGAGAGAAACCGTCGCGGGCAGTTAATCTGGCTTGATGTTGAGCTGTTTCAAGAAATCGCGATCGCCATCCGTAAGCATAGCGGCGAATTCCGCCAGCTCGGGAAGATCCACCGAGGCGGCAGGGCATTCTGGGTTTCGACAGATCAGGCACTCGAAGCCACCAAGTACCCCGATCACAAGAACCACGTGACAATGTTGACACCGGTAGACCTGCTCGCTGTTCATCAAACCGTCAAGCCTCAACTTTATATTGTGGTTACTTGCAAAAAGCGGGCCAATGATAGTGAGAGGCAGGCCGGGTGTCAACTTGCTTTTTTGATCCTTATTTAGACGGGACTTTCACGTCTCTCGGCGCCCTGACGAGGCGGGCATTTTTCCCTGCTGCCGCGGACCGCGGGCGGCCTGAAACACCCGGTCCGACATGGCAACCGGAATCGACCGACTGAACCTTCTCCTGACAAATGATCTCTAAGCACAAAATAGGAGGTTTTTCGCTGTCTCCTGAAAGGAGGAGGCCATATGAAATACTGTCTGGCGATCACGCTAGTGTTGTTCTCGTTTTGTTCCGTCCATGCCGATCAGGCGCCCACTTTCACTGATCTGTCGCAGATCTCCGAACGAGCCGATATTCTGCTGGCCCGGCGTTCTTACGCGGAAGCCGCAACCGAGTTCCAGAGGGCATTGAAAATCAGCCCGAAGGACCAGCTACTCCATAACAAATTAGGAGTGTGTTACCAGCGCCTCGGACAACTGGCGCTCGCCGAACGGGAATACGATCAGGCGCGCAAGCTTGACCCGAAGAGCTCGAGTGCCTGGAACAACCTCGGGACCGTCCAATTCAGCCGGGGGAACTTCAAACAGGCGATCAAAAGTTACAGGAAGGCAGTTCAGCTCAAGCCCGACATGGCGATCGCCCATCAGAATCTCGCGTGTGCCTATCTCGCCTCTAATCGGTTCGAGCAAGCGATCGAGGCGTTCCAGGAAGCGGTTCGGTTTGACCCCGAGATACTTCAAAGGACAGCGACCGAGGCAATTTCGGTCCAGACCCAGGGGAGCAACCCCGGTCTTCAGAGCTTCTACTACGCTAAGGTGTGCGCGATGCACGGCCGGATGGACGACGCTTTGCTGTTTCTCGACAGGGCTGTGAAGCAAGGGTTCAAGGACCTGGACAAGGTGGTCAAGGACCCCGCTTTCAAGGACCTTGCGAAGGATCCCCGATTCATTGAATTGAGCCGGAGTGTGGGCTAGGGAGGAAATCTCCGTAGTCCTGATGGAAGCACTGGCTTTTGTGGGATTCACAGTCGTCTGCCTGGGTCTCGCCGTGCGGTCTCTTGACCGGGCGGGGTAGGCCTGTGCCGCCTGCAACTTCGCCTGCATGTCCGACTTCCAAGTCGGACATGCTCGCGCTGGCTGGCTTTTGCTCCCCTGTGACGAAGAGTCCGACTTGGAAGTCGGACCTACGAAGGATCAGAGCGAGCCGAGGAGCTGTCGATATTCGCTTTCCTCGAAGGCTTTCAAGGTTTCCGTCCGGACGTTCCCGGCGGCGCCAAGTTGCAGTACCACTTTGGCCGCTGATGCGTCGTCCTTCATCTCCATGACCACGACAAAGTCAAACCGCCCCATGGTCAAGTAGAAGGCCTTGAGCTGGCCGCCCGCAGAACGCGCCATCTCTTTGAACTTGTCGAGCCTTCCGGGGCTCTCCTTCACTTTTTCTAAACCCTTTTGGGTCCATTGACAGAGGCACACGTAGGTGGGCATAGCGTCTCCTCCTTTTGGCTGGTGGTTATGCTTTGATTCTAAGAGAAAAGGCGGTGATTAAGAAGTGTGGGGACAACATACCCTTGAGAAGGTCCGCCGGCAGCCCGGGTTGTACTTTGTGTCGAATTGGCGTCTGATATCAGATAAACCGTTAACACCGCCCGGGGACCCCCGCTTCACGAGAGCGCAGGATTTCACCTGCACTGGGGCGGCGGTCACGGGCCTGCTTGAAGGCGGGCAAGCTTTCAGTCCGGGCGGGCCAACGACTGCTCAAGGCAGTGAGAGGAGCATCGCGATGGCTAAAGGAACGATGACCGAGTCGGTTCTCGACATCGGCAAAGCGCCGGTTCTCGACTATAACAAGAAAGATTGGGACGCGGCCAAGGCATCCTTGGCGCCCGGGTACGTCTACGACGAAATCGCCACACACCGCCGGGTAAAAGGCGCCGACGAGGCTCTGGCGATCTGGCGCAGTTGGGCCGCTGCCTTTCCGGATTCGCAGGGGGAGATTCACAACACCTTTCAGAGTGGGGACACGGTAGTCGTGGAAGTCACGTGGAGGGGTACGCACGGTGGTGGTCTGCAGACGCCGGCAGGAACAATCCCTCCGACCGGGAAGAGAATCGAACTGCGCGCCTGCCAGATCAATGAGGTGAAGAACGGCAAAGTGCAGGCGACTCGTCACTACTTCGACATGGGCACTCTTCTCCGGCAACTGGGGGTAACCGGGTAAAGCTGCGAAAGAAGACCTCTTCCCACCCAAATCACCAAGAGGCATTGCACTTGAAGACGTTCACCGAGAAGGAAGCAATCGCGTTCCGTTCCCGGTGAACGTCTCTCTGACAACCTACTCACGCCGGAGAGGCGAACGTCCCGGGGCTCTCTGAGGTTGCCCGCCACTCGGGCGTGCGTTCCTGTTTTGCTGCGGCCAGTGCACGACGGACACCTTCAGCGTCAAAATCCGCTGCATAGACGGGCGTGCCCGGTTGCTGGCGCCACGAGTCGTCGAGTCGACCTGCATCGACCCCGTCGAATCCCAACTCGTCGATGAGCCGAAGGACCACGGCCTTCGCGGCCTTATCGTCGCCCGCAACCGGCAGGGCGATGCGCCCCGGCGTGCCTGCGGGCCGACCGTGCTCGAGTAAGTGCCGGGCGTATATGTTATTGAACGCCTTGACGACGGGCCGGCCGAGCTTTTGAGCAACCCAGCGGCTCTCGGTTATGCCGGCTTCGATTTCCTCAATTTGCCCGTCACGGTGACGCGGATAATAGTTGCCGGTATCGACCACCACGACGCTTTCGGGAACACCGGCAAACAAATCCTTCGGTAGATTTGTGATTTTGGCCTCGGGAATCGTCACAATGACGACATCTCCCTCCCGAGCCGCTTCTCTCACAGTGACTGCCTTGGCCCCGGTTTCCGCTGCGAGGCCTGCGAGCGTTTCTGGTTCTCGTGAGTTGGCCACGGACACTTCATGGCCCAGAGCCGTGAATCGACGAGTGAGGGTGCCGCCAATCTGGCCGGCACCGATAATGCCGATCTTCATGTCTACCTCCTGTCTTTTTGAATAACGAATCGGCGAGGTGTTTATTCGATGATACAACGCGAGCCCGGATCACGATGGCCTGACCGTCCTCCTGCCCGGACACGGTGACCTTTGCCCCGTGCACGTCCCGGGTTAGGGGAACGTCCGAAGCCTACTTGAGCGGAACCTGGCTTCGAATCCAAGAGAGTCTTGGCCATGTTCACGACACCCGCTTTAACCATTTCAAGCCCCGCGCAGCCACAGAGCCGGGAGCGACCGAGCCGCGAAGCGGCTGAGCGACCGGTCAATGAGGCGCCTGCAATAAGGTGGAGAACGCCGAAATTGTCGACGGCAGCTCATTGACCGGTCGCTCAGCCGCTTCGCGGCTCGGTCGCTCCCGGCTCTGTGGCTGCCGAACTGGCCGCGCCCGCCTCCGTGCAGGTGCGCACGCCAGTTCGGACTGGCGCATGAAGCATCAGCCGTTCCTCGTTTACTCAGCCCCATTCGATATCACAAGGGTGGCCAGTTTCAGCCCGGGAACTCGCTCGAAATGGCGGCGATTTCGGGTGAGCAGCATACTCCCTGAAACGAGCGCGATCCCGGCCACCAGGCTGTCGGCCATTCCAATACCGACACCTTGTTGCTCCAGTTCGCGGCGAAGAGACGCCGCCCGATCGGCCGATGCGGCGTCCAGGGGCAGACACGGGATTGCGTCGAGCAGCTGCAGAACCAACTGCTCGACCCGTTTTGATCGAGTCCCGGCTAACAACTCAAACCGACCGATCGCGGTCACCGCCAAATGAGAATCCTCCAACTCGAGCTTCACCCGGTCGGCAGCAGGATTCCGGCCTTCAAGGAAATCAATCAGAACGTCGGTATCAGCTAGAATCATCGCCACTGTTTCCTCATGCGATCCGCCTCTTCGCGCAATCCGTCCGCGTCCTTCTTACTCATAACCCCGTACAAGCTTGCCGCCTTGGCTCGCTTGCCTTCCTCCTGGGCCTGCGCCACGAAATAGCGTTCCAGCGCTTCTTCAACCAGGGAGGAAAAACCCTTGACACCTTTTCGGGCGGCCAGTTCGAGGAGTCGGGCACGATGTTCCGGTTTAATCTCAATTGTCGTTCGCATCAACGACAGTTGTACATGCATGTGCATGCATTTGTCTACACTGTTCAGGTCATCGGACCCGCAGGTTGCGCCAGTAAGCGCTCGCCGCTATTGCGTCAGGCAGATCGCGGCCAGGTTGCCAGTACTTCACCGTCGAGAAAGGTCATCCTGCAAACTTCTTAACACAAGGAGGGTCATGTCGTCGTGCTGGGGTGCACCGGCAGCGAAAGCGTCTGCGTCGACCGTGATGCGATTCAGGATTTCCCAGCTCTCCAGCATAAAGCAGCAACGCACGGTTTGAATCAGCCTCTCTTCGCCCCACTCCTCGTCTGCTGGGTTCATCGCCTCGGATATACCGTCTGTGAAAGCGACGAGCAAATCGCCTGATCGCATCGTCACAGTCGCCTGCCGATAAGTGACGTCGGGCATAAGTCCCACCACCAGCCCTCCCTCAGCCAGGCGCTCGATCTCGCCACCTGCCCGAAAAAGCATGGGGGCATTGTGGCCGGCGTTCACATAGGTCAGCTGTCTGTTGCACGGCTCGTACTCCGCGAGGAAGAAAGTCGCGTATCGGTTCGAGGAGGACGACTGATAAATGAGCCGGTTGATACGCGTGAGAATTGACGCCAGGTCCTCCGAGGCCACCATGGCGTGACTCCTGAGGGCGGCCTGAAGATTCGACATTAAAAGCGCCGCAGATATGCCCTTCCCTGACACATCGCCGATGGCGAAGCACAGTCTGCCGCCGGGCCTCTTGATGAAGTCATAGTAATCACCACCAACACCCAGAGCCGGCCGGCATGAACCAGCGTAGTCGAGCGTCTCAATCGGCGGATTCGTTTGAGGAAAGAGGTGTTGTTGAACTTCTCGGGCGATCTCGAGCTCGCGATTGAGCCTCTCTCTTCTTGACACTTCATCGGCAATGGCCGCTGTCAGCTGGGCGTTTTCCAGCGCCATGGCGGTCTGTGCAGCAACGGAACCAAGGAGCCTCAAATCATTAGCGGAATACGGCGCCTCCGATAGTCGCTGGCTCAGACTGACGAAACCAAGCAAGTGCTCCTTGGTCTGAAGCGGCAGGAGGACCTCGGCCTGAAGCCGCTCGAGGAAGCGGCGTTCATCATCGTTCACCTCGGGAATCGTATTGATCCAGCTTTCCGGGTCTGACAGGTACACGCGGGTAGGGGCGCTTCGCTGCCTGAGGAATGCGGCTGTCCCTGCCTCCGGAAAGGAGAGCTCGACCGGTTCGCCATACCCGATCGCGTACGCTGGCTGGAACGGTCCCTGTGCTTTCAGCAGGACCGCGACCCGCGGCACGTGCAGTGTCTCCCCGATGCGGCGGGCGACAGTCTCAAGGAGCGGGCGTGTCTCGACAATCGTTCGCACCTTTTCTCCGAGCTCGGAGAGCAGAAGTTCGGCGTCATAGGACTCTCGGAAGAACAAGCGATCAATCCATTGTGCCAAACGTGTCCCGATTCTCTGGAGCTGAAGAATCAGGAACACCGCAACTGCGACGAGCATGATGATCCGAGGCAATACCAGCCGCTGGGTGGAGACCGCGTAAGAAATTGTCAGAATGAGCCCGGCAATCATGCCTCCCTGCACGACTTTCACCCCGCCCCGCGCGAGCGCATACTGAACCCCCTGCCGGATGACGACACTGACGTCCATGGCCTTATGCACAAGAATGAGGTAAGCGAGCGTGACGGGAAACAGAACCATCAGGCCCAGGCAGGGGAAGATCACCCAGTCAGGCAAAGCGTTCAGATCCTTGCTGATCACGGCGGTAACGAGGACGAGAATCAGTGTCGGCATCAGCGCAAGGACTGTGCCGAAGTAAAACAGCCTCAGACGCCGTCTCGCGTCCGGCGTTTTCTCGAGGAAGTATCTCGCGCCCACAATTACAAAAACGAGGACGAGGGATGAGAGAACGAGCACATTCGTCGGTGCCGACACCCGGTCATAAACCAAGGCCGCGGTCGACTGATCGAAGGAGTAGTCCCGATTGCCTGCTACATTAGCATAGGCTGCGAAAAGCATTACGGGCGCGACTGGTCCAATCAACAGCCACTTGATCCAGGGATAGCGACGATCCAGGTCGAGCCTGGATGGAAAGTTGATTCCGAACAGCAGGAACCAAATCGCCCAAGAGTTGCTCAGAACAGACCGGTATCCGAGCGTCGCGTCGCTGAGCCATGTCCCGTCCCGATCTTCGAGTCCGAACCATACCAGTTGACTGAAACTGAGCATCAACGCCAGCAGCAGCCATGCCAGAGGATTCCGAGGGCGAGCCGCCACGACCCAGAACCCAAGTAGCAGGCAGAAGAGCGGTCGCACGATGGTGATTGCGACGGTAAACAACCACGGTTCCCGCTGGCTCGCCTTTTTCCCCAGGGGAACCGTGAGCTTCTCGGTTCGGCTGCCCGCACCGTCACGCGTTACCTCAACAGCCATTACGGAGCCCGGCTTTGCGTACTGAAGGGCTCGGGCGAGCTGGGCTGGACCTCGGTACTGGGCGCCAGCGACACTGTGCAGGCGATCCCCCTTCCGCATCCCGGCTTTGGCCGCCCGGTCTCCAACCCATTCGACGCCGGGTCTCCCTTTTTGTACCCGAAAGGGTTCTTGCACGACGTCAACGTTGCCGCGCAGGTATTGAGAAACGAAGCCGAGGTGGCGAACCTGCTGAGCTCCAGACAGAACTAAAAGCACGATCAACAGTCCGTAATGAAGCGCGGGAAACTCCCTGGAAGATTGCGGTCGGCGCATGGTGGGTCGCCTTTCGTGTCTTACCACGACCGCCCGGAATTCGCTTTCCGAGTCGGGCTGCAGGACGTGGGTAAGCTAAACTCAAATCCAAGGAACGTCAAGGGAGTCCGAGGAGGTGAGCAATGCGACAGGTACGATATGGCGTGGCCATGAGTCTTGACGGTTACATTGCAGGACCACACGGCGAGGCCGACTGGATCGTCATCGATCCCGACATCGACTTTGATGCCATCTTCGATCGGTTCGATACTCTGCTGATCGGTCGGAAGACGTTTGACGCGATGAAACGGATGGGGGGTGGAGGTGGCGGAACGATGCCAGGTATCGAGACAGTCGTGATATCCCGCACGATGCGGGCGTCCGATCATCCCGACCTCACGATCGTGAACGAGGCAGAGCCATTCGTGACGGCGCTGAAGGCAAAGCCGGGCAAAGACATCTGGTTATTCGGCGGCGGCAGTTTGTTCCACAGTCTCCTCGCCGCCGGCCTCGTCGATGGTGTCGATGCGGCCGTCATTCCAGTGCTGCTCGGCGGCGGGACTCCGTTTCTACCTGCGCCGGCGTCTTACGCGAAGCTCAAGCTCAGAAAGCAGCGCGTATACAAGAAATCGGGAACCGTAAGTCTCGAGTACGACGTGGTGCGAGAGTAAACAGAGTGGTCCACTCTCGGTTGCCCAAATCGTTTTGGAGTGCGGCGGCAAAAGGAATTCGATGACGTATCAGAATTCCTGGCGACGGTGCAGCAGCTTTTGCGAATCTCTCGTTGGTCCGACTTCCAAGTCGGACATTCGGCATGCGGCCAGCTGGCTCGGTGTTGCTGGCGGTGTGCAGTGTCCGACTTGGAAGTCGGACCAACGTTCACCGGCAGCGCTGCTGCCCCCGCTGGCGGGCAACGAGAACTTTCCCCTCTCACCCCGCTGCTCTCGACGTCACGATGTTGTGGGACGCCGCCCAGCTGGAGAGATCGCGACGGGAGATCGCCGCGGCGATCAGGTCGGGGAACAGGTCGGGGGTGCAGGCGAAGGCCGGAGAGCCCAGAGCAGCAAGGGCCGAGGCGTTCGCGTGGTCGAAGGATGGGGCGCCTTCGTCGCCGAGCGCCAGAAGCGTGATGAAGTTCACGCCGGAGCCGATCAGGCTCGTGACACGTTTGATCATCGCCTCGCGGTTTCCGCCCTCATACAGGTCGCTGATCAGGATCAGGATCGTGTCGTGCGGCCGTTGAACCAGACCCTGCGCGTATCGCAGCGCCTGCTCGATGTCCGTCCCGCCTCCCAGCTGCGTCCCGAACAGGAGCTCGACCGGGTCGTCGAGGTCTTCCGTCAGGTCGACGACCGCCGTGTCAAAGACGATCATCCTCGTTGAGACGGAAGGAAGAGAAGCCAGGACCGCTCCGAGAATCCCGCTGTAGACGACCGAGGTCGCCATCGATCCGCTCTGATCAACGCACAGGATGATCTCCCGCAACGCCGAACGCTTCCTCCCGAAGCCGATCCGGACCTCAGGGATCACCGTTCGGAGCTCCGGCTGGTAGTTCTTCAGATTCGCGCGAATCGTTCGCGGCCAGTCCATCTCGTTGTGCCGCGGCCGGCGGTTGCGCGACGCCCGGTTCAGGCTCCCGGTGACCGCCTGGCGAACCGGCTCGGCCAGCTTCCGGGTGATCTCGTCCACGACCTTCCTCACGACGAGGCGGGCGGTTTCCTTGGTCCGGTTGGGGATGACCCCACTCAAAGCCAGAAGGTTTGCGACAAGATGGACGTCAGGCTCGACGGACTCAAGCAGCTCGGGTTCGAGCAGCATCTGGCGAAGGTTCAGGCGCTCGAGGGCGTCCTGCTGCATCACACGAACGACCGAGGACGGGAAGTAGCGGCGGATGTCGCCGAGCCACGTGGCCACGCTCGGGGCGGAGCCGCCCAGGCCGCCCCGCCTGTCCTTCGGCCCGGTTGCATCCGACATCCGGCCTTCGTAGAGCGCCTGCAGAGCACGGTCGATGGCCGAATCCACGTCTCCGAGGCGAATGCCGACACCGTCCGCCTCCTGTCCACCCAGGACCAGGCGCCAGCGCCGCTGTCTTTCGTTGGAAGCGGGAGTGTCACTCATGGTTTTCGTCTTTGACAGGATTTACGGGATTAACAGGATGGGGATGATTCAAACCGAGGATCGTTTCCAGCAAAGGCAAGACCTGGGCGGCGCGGGCGTGGTCGATGTTGTCGTCCGCCTTTTCGGGCGCCCGGGCGCCCGACGCCCCCGCTGTTCGCTTCACGGCTTCGCCCATCTGGCGGCGTTCGGCCGGGGAGAAGGTCGCGAAGGTGCGCCGGATGAGCGGAAGGACCTCAACGAAGATCTCGTCTTTGAGCGATACCACCCAGGCGTCAACGAGCGTCCAGACTCGCTCGTCGTGCAGGAGCAGAGCTCCACTCCCACCCAGGAAGCCTTCGATCCAGGCGGCCGCCGCCTGCGGCTCGTTCGCGGCCGAGAGGGCCAATGACATGTGGCGGGCCACGGCGTCCGCGTCGATTCGGGCGCCGTCGAGGAGCAGGCGGGCGACGCGTCCGGCAACCAGTCCGTGAACGGCGCTTTGGTCCACCAGGCGGATCAATGCCGCGGACCAGTCCGCCTCGTGTTCGGGGTTCTCAAGCAGACGGACGGCTTGGTCGACCGCGCCGAGGTGACCGATCATCGCTTGGGCTGAATCGTCGTTGAGCGAGGAACAGGCGGCGGCCAGTCCCACTGAGATGCGCGCGATCAGGCCGTCGACGACCTCGGCGATTGACGAGGCGTCCATCTGCCTCACGCTGCCGTAACGCAGGATCGTCGCGAGGTCAGGAAGCGCCTGCATAAGGTGTGCGATATCTGAAGCGAGCGCGGCTTCGGACTGGATGCGGGCAACGGCGCCGGCCGCAGCCTCCGGGAGATCGGCGAGGAGAACCATGTCCAGCAGTTTCGTGAGGGACGGCAAATCAGAGGCATGCTTCGCCCGGTCCGCCGCAAACGCTTCCGCGGCCTGAAGAACGGAGTTGCCCCAAACGCCGGCTTCGATCAACTCAACGGCAAACTCGGGACGCCAGGCGATTCGCCAATGCTCACGGAATGTCCCCTTTCCGGTCATCATGTCTTCCCACTCCCCCCATGGCACCCCGAGCACATTGAGGCGGCGGAGCAGGCGGCTGCGGTCCAGGTCGTTCGGCTTCCGGAGGTCGAGGTCGAGCACCCTGACGGACGCTTCGGCTGGTAAGCGCAGCCGTTTTTGCTCCCGAGCGACGTCGGCTGCGAGCGGCACCATCGGGACCTCGTCGGGCACGTGGCCGAGGCGGTCCCCGACGATCAGTTTTTCCCGAATGAGCTGCATCGGCGCGGAATTTCCCATACAGAAGACGGTCAGCGCCGCCTCGTTCATCTCCTCGAGCCCAGGCAACGCCTGGTCGCGAAGCGAAGCGAGGGTCTCCGACAATCGAACGGCTTCAATCACGCTCGCCGGGGAGGCGTCGAGATCGCGCTCGCGCAAGCAGCGCGCGACATTCGACATCCAGCCGACAGTGAGGCGGCGGGCGGAGTCGGGAAGCGCAAGCGGCGGCCCGGTGGCTGCCCCGCTGTTGCCGGACTCGCCGGCAACAAGAGAATTCCAGATGTGGCCGTACCATCCGGGAGACATGACACCAGCGCCGTAACCGCTTTCCTGGCTGAGGCGGGCGTTGGTCCAGGGGATCCAGGTCGTCGCAACCTTGAGTTTCGGCAAGCCCTTGAGCAGGTCCGCATCGCGGCGAGCCGGCGGGCGGTCGATCAGCGCGGGCCCGTGCCACGCGCCACAGACGACCGCGATCCTCTCAAAACCTTCTTTTTCGGCCGCCCGTATGGCCTGGCGCATTGCCGCTTCGCGACGGGAATTCTCGAGGTCGCCGTCGGCAGTGGTCGGAGTGGACTCCGCCGACTCTGATTGGTCAGCCGACAGTTGTTCCCGCAGTGCAGTCATGGCTTCGAGGATGGCGGTGAAGATCTCTCCGGGTTGCTGCCGGTGCTCCACCATCTGCTCCCACCAGCGCTCGCCGTCGGAATAGCCGGCGGCCGCGGCCAGGGAACCGAGCGGGTCGAGCCGAATCGCCAGGGTCGGGTCGGGGGTGAGAGGCGGCGCAGGTTGTTCGGACTCGGCGTCCGGCAGATCGCCCGATTTTGACTCTTCCTCTGCAGCAGCACTATCAAGCGCCAGGCGATTCGCGAGTGGGAGATCCATGAATCGGGTGACGATGCTGTGGCGCAGCCCGTACCGGATCGCCTGCCACTCGGGCGAGAAATCGGCGAAGGGGTAATAGACGGCCTGCCGGGCATCGTCGGCGGCGTAGATCAGGATTGCGACCGGCGGCACCATGGCAGCATCGGCCGCAAAAGCGAGCAGGTCTTGGCCTTCGGGCGGACCCTCGATCAGCAGGCAGTCCGGCCGCAGGTCGTCCAGGGCGCTCAGAAGGCTGCGTGCCGAGCCGGGTCCGTGATGCCGAATGCCAAAAACTGAGATCGACGTTGTCATTTCAGATCGCCATCCAACCAACAGCCCCCCGGAGCACCATGCTCCTTTTTGGCGGCGGCAGAAGGAAGCCGATGACATACCAGGATTCCTGACGACGCCGCTTTCGCCTGTTAACGATCTCGCCTTATCGAGTAGCCGCACACGCGAGAGTTGCACAGGGGAAAGCGGCGTCGCCAGCAGTCCTCCAAAAAGCGTCGGACTCCTTCTGCCGCCGCACTCCAAGAAGGAGCGTCTTCCCTCGACGGACGAGTGAATCCTCGGTCAACTCGTTCCTCAGCTGATCTCACGGCAGGCGCGGTAGAGGTCTTTCCAGCCATCCCTTTCCTTGACAACCGCCTCCAGGTACTCCTGCCAGACCAGTCGATCCTGAACCGGGTCTTTCACGATCGCCCCGACAAGCCCCGAGGCCACATCGGCCGCCCGCAGGCGTCCATCGCCGAAGTGCGCTGCAAGGGCCACACCACTGTTCACGACGGAGATCGCCTCGGCCGTGCTCAGGGTCCCACTCGGACTCTTCAGCTTGGTCTTGCCATCCGCTGTCTTCCCGTCGCGCAACTCTCGGAAGATGGTCACGATGCGGCGCACCTCTTCCAAGGCGGGCGGTTCGGCGGGCAATTCCAGCGCCCGGCCTAATGCCTGGCAGCGTCGAAGAACGATCTCGGATTCCTCCTCGGCAGTGTCAGGCACGGGCAAGACGACCGTATTGAAGCGACGTTTGAGCGCGCTCGACAGCTCGTTGACTCCCCGGTCGCGATTGTTGGCCGTCGCTATCACGTTAAACCCCTTGCGGGCCTGGACCTCCTCCCCAAGCTCGGGGATAGGCAGGGTCTTCTCGGACAGAACCGTGATCAGGGTGTCCTGGACGTCCGATGGGATGCGCGTCAGCTCCTCGACGCGGGCGATTTTGCCGTCCTGCATCGCGACCATGACGGGGCTCGGAACAAGGGCGGCGCGGGACGGTCCCTCGGCCAGCAGCCGGGCGTAATTCCACCCGTAGCGGATCGCCTCTTCCGGCGTCCCGGCCGTTCCCTGGACGAGGAGGGTCGAGTCTCCGCTGACCGCCGCGGCCAAGTGCTCGGACACCCAGGTCTTGGCGGTTCCCGGAACCCCGAGCAGGAGAAGCGCGCGATCGGTCGCCAGCGTCGCAACGGCGATCTCGATCAGCCGTCGATTTCCGACGTACTTGGGTGAAACCTCGAAACCGTTGTCCAGCCTCCCGCCCATGATGTAGGTGGACACGGCCCAAGGGGACAAATGCCAGCTGGGCGGGCGGTTTCGAGTGTCTTGCTTGCCGAGCTCCTCGAGTTCCTGGGCGAACTCGTTTTCGGCGTGCTGCCTGAGGACATTCTCCGGTCCTGGAACGGAACTCATAGTCCTAGCTCCTTTAGCATGTCCCTGCGAAACTGGGCGACAACTATCAAATTGTTTATGGATGCTGGAACTCCCCACATCTGACTGGGAATCTGCCAGTCAGTCGCGGCGATATCCGATGCAAGCTCTGGATCGATGGCGAGAGAAGCGTGCCGGATGGCCTCGGTAAGACCCGGAGGCGCGTCAGTGGACGATCCAAGGATGGACCGCAACTGGTCCACGACCAGGGTCGAGAAAGACAAGCTCCACCCAGTGCCGAGATAAGGCAAGCACAACCAGAAGAGCGAGCGCGTCAGGCGGTCGCGTCTGGTCAGCCCGGCGACGAAATCTTCCGCCGTTGCCTTGTCGAGCTGACTGAGCAGCTCGAGGATTCCAGCAGAATAGAGCTCGATCCGACGCTGGTCGGAATCTTCTGACGTCCAGTATTCAAGGAGGGCCTTGGCCCACGCAGGGTCCGGATGACGAAGCGAGGCTTTCACCCAACCGTTTACGAGCGCGCGCGACCACTCGCCTGCCAGCCCAGCTTCGACGATCCGGGCGGGGGTTTTGGACCAGCGGTCGGGCCAGCGTGCGGGGGGAACCGGTGCCAGCATCTGCTCGAGCCACCAGGCTTTCTCGCCGATGCCGGTGCCGGAGCGCGGCTTGGGTTCGATGCCGTCCCGTAACATTGACTTGTCGCAATCGCCGGGCAGCGCCACGTCGATATGAGACGGAGTGGCGCGCTTCAACTGGAGGATTTTGCCCGGCGTCCCCTCGATCCAAGTCAGCTTCAGGCGAGCCTCCATGCGGCCCACGAGCGAGGAAGACGGGATCTTCATCAGAAGCTGCGCGGCCGCGGTTCGCACTTCCTTGCGGCGGTCATCGAGCGCGGTTTCGAGAAAAGGCTCGTCCGATGAAGAGAGCCCAGTCTCAATTGCCCCCACAAATGCGACACGGTCTTCTGCGGTCTCGTCCTTCCAGGTCGACTCGAGGAGCGCGACAGCCCGGCTTGGAGATGAAAGGCGAAGGTGGCTGAGCAGTGCCAGGCGTTCTTCCCGGCTCCCTGTTTCCCAGACAGCTTCATTGTGGGCGCCCTCCTTGGCGGCAAGCGCCCATCCCCAGCCGGGATTCTGCGCGGCAAGCCACTTGCCGCGTTCTCCTATGACCTTGCCAGACAGCGTCCGAATCCCCGACTGGCTACGCCCCTGTTCGAGGAGACCAGGGATCAGCTCTTCCGGAACCCGCTTTCCCACGGAGTCGAGAGCGCCCAGGAGCTCGGGGAGCAGTGGCGGGTGCTCTCCGCCCAGGATACGAGACAGGAACATCGACGCACCCGGCGAGCAGACGGGGTGTTCGTCGGCCGGGCAGACTGTCGGCCGCGGGGTTGAGTCTTGATCAGGCAGCCGCCCGGCGAGGCGATAGACGGCGACGAGGCCCAGGGCACCGAGGAGAGCCGACTCGCGGTCCAGACCGGCTAGCCGAGCGAAGGACTCGGCGAGCGTTTTGGGCGGCGTGGGGAGCGGGGAGCTCTGCCGCTCCGTTCCTAACAGCGCCATCTTGAGCAATTGGTCGTGCCAATTCATGAAAGGCTCCGGTAGAACCAAACGTACCGCCCTTCCGCCCACACTCCGAGTGGCTCCAGGCGATCGCCCGTCCATTCGCCGAACACTGACATCGGCCGGCCGCCGCTTAGCGCCAGCAGGCGCCAGCACGTCTCGTCCGAAGCGGACAATCGGACTGACTTGTCCACGCCGTCGCGCAAGTGCCACCGTTCCTCACGACGGATCGGCACCACGGATGAGAGAAGCACCGGGAGCCGCACCAGCCATGGGTTCTGGGCCAGCAGCAGGCCGTACGTCTCCAGCGCTGCCGTTACGCTTTGAAATCCGGCCGGCATTGTCATCGGACCGGTCCCCTGCTTCTGCCTGATAAGCGCCCGGCTGGGCGATAAACCGGGGAAGAAGACGAGCTCCGCCTGGATGCGGGTCCCGGGAACCAGGCTGACATCGAGAGGAGCATTGCCGTAGGCGAAATTCAGGATGAGCGCCGCCCTCCCGGTCTGCCGTCCAAGCAGCCAGTTACGCTGGGTACGCAGGCGCTCGTCCTCCTCGACCCGAAGGCTCATGATATCCCAATCGTCCTGCACCCCCGGTTGCTCGAGGAGCTCTTCCTGCTTCTCCGTCCAGCCGATCAAGCTGCGGATATCCGCACGGAGCTCGGGTGGCAGGCTGTCGAGGCGGCCGTAGGCCTGGAGAAGCAGGAACAGCCGGCCTACACGCTCGGATGCCGCTGCATGCCACTCCCCGGATGAGGAAACGAGCGCGGAAATTTGCCTGACCTGCCGGGCGAGTCCCGGTGCCTGAGCATCGACCATCCGGGCGGCAACGCGGTCAAAATAGCCGAAGGGCTGCTGCTGCAGGTTGGCGAGGCCCTGGCGCGCGACGTCGCGAAGCCAGCCCTCCAGCTCGGCGATACCCGCAGTGACCTTGCTTTCGCGAGCGGCTACTCGCCTGGCCGCCGCCTCCGGATCGCTCGTCGCCTCGCGGCTCGGCTTCTCCCGAGTCTGTTCAGCCGCTTTCTCGTCGCGTTTTTTCAGCCACTCCTGGACCCAGGGGGGCGGAACGGATACCGAGAAGAGGTTTGGCTCAGCGGCGGAAAGGAGAAACAGAGCGAGGGCGTGTTTACAGGGGAACTTGCGGCTTGGGCAGGTGCAGCGGAAAGCCGGTTCGCTCGTGTCGATTTCGGTCTGGTAGGGCTTGGTTCCGCTCCCCTGGCACTCGCCCCAGATGGCACGCTTCGTTTGCCCAAGTCCGCTCCATTTCCTGGCGATGGCCAGTTCTCTGCCGGATTTCACGGAGGATGCATCCGGTGCGAGGGCGAGAATGCGATCAACGGTCCACATCGGGTTTCGCGAGTATGCCCGCGCGTTCGGAGATAAGTCAACAAAGAGGGAAGGTTGTGTGATAATGCGGCGGCGAGGGAGGCGTCGTGAAAACAATCGCTCAGCAAAAGGCCGTCGGATGGCTCGTTTCCATTGGTCTCGTCTTTTTCCTGGCGGCCCTGTTTGTCGTCGCGGTCCAGGCGAAAGACGACGGAACACAGATGGACTCGAAGTTCCGCATCAACTACCTCGGGTACTTTTCCCAGGCGGACAAAATCGCCCTTTTCCTGAGCGACACAGGCGGTTCCAAACCATGGGAGTTGGTGGACACGGCCGGGAAGACGGTGGCATCGGGAAGTTCCAGCGACCATGTCTCGAACGACTTCGCTTCGGGCGACAGTTTCTACCGCATCGTCTTCTCGAGTTTCCGCGGTGCGGGCAAGGGCCTTCGACTGAAGATTGATGGCCAGACGTCCGAGCCGTTCGACGTGAGCGCTGGATGCCCGTACGGGGACCTGGCCACGCAAAGCTTCGATTACTTCCGCGACCACCGAACCCCCGAATACGCATTCGACCAGTTCGTCCACAATTGGGCTTCGGGGAGCATCAAGGGACCGTTCTGGAACGACGCCGGTGACAAGGGTTTTTACACGACGAACACCGCGCTGGCCGGGTGGCTCCTCATGAACCTTTACGAGAGATACCCGGAGTCGAACGCCTCCTTCGCGACGAAAGTGACTCTCTACGAGGAGCTTCTGATCGGAACCGACCTGGTGCACAAGGTTGTCCTGCCCGGACAGAAGCTGGCCATCCCGAAGCTGCATACCAACGTCCCCGCTTGGGGGCCCTGCCCGCCGTACAAAGGCGGTAGCTCCTGCGTTTCGAAGCCGGAAACCAAGGCGACCTTCGCCGTTGCGCGCACCCTGGCTCAGCTGGCTCGTCTTCATTTGCGCGAGAAGCGGGCGGATGCGGCGCGGGCTGCATTTGACCAGGCGCGCACGGCGCTTCAAGATGCGCGGACCGAGCCCCCCGTCTGCCTGGACTACAAGGGCTTCGGGGGAGAAGGCGGCATTTACCCGGACAACGACAACTACGGCCTCTGGCGTCACCCAAAGAAACCGCGCAATCCCTGCCACCCTGACCGCGACAACATCCAGGACGACGAGTTCTCGGCTCTTGTGGAGGTCTACCTGACCGCGAGAGCGCTGCATGACCCGCTCGCCGCGACGCTCGGGAAGGACGTGACGAGTCACCCCCGGTTTGGGGACATTTCGGAGTTCTGGTGGGCCGCGGTTGCACCGATGGGGAATCTCTCGCTGCTGACACTGCGGCCGGAGGGGATCGACCTGTCTCCCGTCCGGAAGAATCTATTCAGCTACGCCGATGAGTGCATCAAACAGATGGGCGTCGGCTACCCGGGTGTCACCAAGGACGTCCGCTCCGACCGCTGGGACAGCGGGGACAAGGACGACGTCGACAACAATTGGCGTTGGGGCTCCAACCGCCTGATTCTCGATGACGCGGTTGTCCTCGCGGTTGCTGCGGAGGAGAAACGGGCGGTCGGAGACAAGGCCGACGCTGCCCGCTATGCCCGATATGCGCTGCGGGTCATGGATTACCTGCTCGGAACCAATGCGATGGCTCTATCGATGATCACCGGTTTTGGCGAAAACGCGGTCGAACGACTCCACGACTGCTGTGTCCCGAACACGGAGCCAGGCAAGATGGCTCTGGGCCCGAACAACTGGACCAATGCCGATGATCCCGCCATGCCTCCCTTCGGGTCGCAGCCCGGGATGAAGATGATGCCCAAGACGGGCACCGGGTGGGCCGCCCGGGAGCTTTCGATCGACGGCAACGCGCCTCTGGTCTGGATGGCCTGGTGGGCACAGCACAAAGCAGCGGAGCTCCTGGCAGCAAAATAGAGGCCAGGCAAATCAGGGAAGGCAAATCGGGGACACGATACTTAATTCCTAAACGCGTTCACCTGCTGGCGCAGGTTCACAGGAATTAAGTTCATGTCCCCGATTTGCGATCAATAGTAGAATCGCCGCATGGCTGAATCCGGTCCAACTCTCCAGCGTCGCCTCGGTGTCCTCAACGCCACCAGTATCAACATGTCGAACATGGTCGGAATCGGGCCGTTTATAACGATTCCCCTGATTCTAGCGACCCTCGTCGGCCCTCAGTCTTACCTGGCATGGCTGGTCGGGATGATCATTGCCATGGCTGACGGCCTCGTCGTGGCGGAGCTCGGCGCCGCGCTTCCCGCTTCGGGCGGGACCTATGTGTTCCTCCGGGAGGGGTTCGGGCCCAAGAAGCTTGGCCGGCTGCTCGCGTTCCTCTTCGTTTGGCAGATCCTGTTCGCCGGGCCGCTGGAGATCGCGAGCGGGAACATCGGCCTGGTCATGTACCTGAAGGTCTTCTGGCCTTCCATGACCGACTTTCAAATGAAGCTCGTGGCGGCAGGGATCGGGGTCATCCTCATAGTCGCCCTGTACCGGAAGATCAC
>CAYQYP010000465.1:0-5288 GCA_964421755.1 uncultured Acidobacteriota bacterium | reverse complement strand
CAACGCCTCGTTTTCAGCGACCCGAAGCGTATAGTCTCCTGCCTTCCGCCAGGAGTTGTCATCCTGCCCCGCCTGGCCGTCCGGACCGAGCTCGTCTGAGATCGAAATCTGGATACGGAGCACTCCGGGCGGGTCTTGGTGAATGCTGAAGCGCACCCCCTTTCTCAGCCCCTGCTGTCCGCTCGAGGCGGTGCCGGTTCCTCCTGCACCCAGAGCGCCCCTCGGAGTGGGCACGTGAAGGTAAGAAGGAAACTCGCCCTGTCGCGACAGGAACTCGAGGGCAAACTCGTTGGCTGGCGGGGCATCTCGCTTGGCTATCTGTGCGAAGCCGAAGTAAGCAAAACAGGCAAACAGCAAGAAAGGGCAGGCTCGATTCATGGGGCCATCTCCGCTGGCTTTACTCAATTCTATATCAAATAGAGAAACTGGAGACGCGCCCTGGTTGTGGCGGAGCGAGCTCAAGGCTCTGTCACTTGCTCCGGTTCCGCCTGTTCATTGAGAATTTCATTCAAACCGATCCCGATTCCGCCTCTCTTCCTCCCGGTTTTTCCACATTCCGGCTCCCGCTCTTCCCTGTTTGCCTCCTTGCGCCCCGGCAAACTGCCTGATCCTCAACGCCCCCAAAAAACAGAATCCCTATCCGAGGGAGCGACGGTCCATTCGGACTAGCCCGGCAAACGGCTTTTCCCGATTTGCTCTTTGAAGCTGCAATGAGGT
This sequence comes from uncultured Acidobacteriota bacterium, assembly GCA_964421755.1. GTDB lineage: Bacteria > Acidobacteriota > UBA6911 > RPQK01 > RPQK01 > CAVUUN01. Next base: position 4,571 of record CAYQYP010000465.1, on the reverse strand, counting down.
AATTTTGAACACCTCTGCTGCCAGACGAGCCGGCTTACGCGGCCTCTGAAGCCAGCCAAAATCGGAGCGGCTCGCCGCGGAGGGAGAAAGATGAACCGACTCGAGCCGTTCTTTCAGGATCTGCGGTTCGGATTCCGCAGCCTGCTGAAGACCCCGTCCATACTGCTGATCGCGTCGCTGTCTGCCGCCCTCGGCATCGGAGCGACCACCGCCATTTTCAGCGTCATCTACGGCGTCGTGCTCGAGCCCTTTCCCTATCGCGACGTCGATTCGTTGATGAGCATCAAGACGTGGGACCCGGGCGCGTCCGGCTATCGCACCTACTACACGACGGACCAGTTTGTCGAATTTGCCGAACGAAGCAGGATCTTCGACGGCGTGATCGCCTCGACCATCAGCGACGTTCTCTGGACCGGCATCCCGGAGCCGCAACGGTTGCGGGGCAACTACGTCACCGATGGAACTTTTCAGGTCATGGGAGTCGCTCCGCTGCATGGACGGGCGGCGGGACCCGCGGATTTTCGTCCTGACGCGCCGCCGGTGGCCGTCCTCGGTTACCGATTCTGGCAGGGGCAATTCGGCGGCGACAGCGGCGTGCTCGGACGCGAGCTGCTCCTGAACGGCAAAGTGCGGACCGTCATCGGGATCATGCCCAAGCGCTTCATGTGGCGCGGCGCGGATGTGTACCTGCCGATCGTGCACGAGCGCGGCAAAGTCATCGAGGAAGTACGATACGTCCACGTGCTCGGCCGTCTGAAACCGGGTGTTACCGAAGCGCAAGCTGAGGTGGACCTCAAACCGATCGTTGCCGATCTCAAGGCCGCGGATCCCACGGCGTTTCCGGATACGTGGCGTGTCGGTCTGCTGTCGTTCAAGGAGACTTTTCCCAGCGGGCTGCGGGAAGAGCTTTGGATTCTGTTTGGCGCCGTCGGTCTGCTTTTGCTGATCTCGTGCGCGAACGTATCAAACCTCCTGTTGACCAAGGCAGTGGGTCGGCGCAAGGAGATCGCGGTACGCGCGGCCCTGGGCGCCAGCAGGAGCCGCCTCGTGCGCCAGCTGCTCACGGAAGGTTTGATCGTGGCCGTTGCCAGCGGACTGCTCGGAGTCCTGCTTGCACTGGCGGGGTTGAAACTCATCCTGTCGCTTATTCCGCAGGGAACCCTGCCGGACGAATCGGAAGTCGTGATCAACCTGCCGGTCCTCATTTTCGCACTGTCCGTTTCGGTCCTTTCCTCCGTTGTGTTCGGCCTGGCGCCTGCCCTCCACGGTTCGCGCGGAGATCTTGTCGGCGCGTTCCGGGAGTCTGCGCGGGGGGTGAGCGGCGGCAGGCGTGAAGCCGTAATCCGAAACGCCACGGTCGTGGCCTCGCTTGCCCTCTCACTTCTGCTGCTGGTGGGGGCAAGTCTGATGATACGAACCGTGTTTGCGCTCGAACAGGTCCAGCTTACTTTCGATCCCCACTCGATCCTGACGGTACGTGTGCCTTTGCCGGAAAAGCAATACGATACGCCGGAGCGCAGGGTAGCATTTTTCACGGAACTCCTCGCGCGCGTGGATGCTTTACCGGGCGTAAGGGCTGCAGGGCTGAACACGGGTGGGCACCCTTTCGGGAACATGGGAGCGCCGGTCGAAGTCCCAGGCAACCAAGGTCAGGATGAGCGTCGTGTTCTCATCCACCAGGTCAACGCAGGTTACCTCGAGGTGCTCGGCATTCCTATGAGACAGGGCCGCTCTTTCACCGACCATGAGATTGCAGCGCGGCGAAACCTGGCCGTAGTGAATGAAGCATTCGTGCAGCGCTACTCGACGGATCAGAATGCCATCGGAAGGTTCGTCCGGATTCCGCGGCTGAAAGCGCCGCCTGTCTCGCTGGAGAACGACTCCTTTGAAATCGTAGGCGTGGTCGGGAACACCATGAATCAGGATTTCGAGGATGTGATTCAGCCGGAGATCTTCCTGCCTTATACGTTGGCCGGCCAGGCCGACCTGCTGTTTGTGCTGGCTGATTCGCGCGCCGCTGCACTGGCAGGGAATGTTCGGGCTGCGGTCCTTTCGATCGACCGGAACCAACCGGTGACGGATGTCCGTACCATGGAGACCTTGCTGAAGGACTGGGTCTTCTCCGGGCCCCGTTTTAACTTCGTGCTTTTCTGCATATTCGCTGCTGTGGGGCTGGTGCTGGCGACCGCCGGCGTTTACGGCGTAATCTCGAATGCTGTATCACGACAGACCCAGGAGATCGGGGTGCGCATCGCCCTGGGTGCAACCTTTTCGGACATCGCGGCAATGGTGCTGAAGCGCGGCATGGCACTACTGCTCGGAGGGATCGTGCTTGGGCTGGTCTCCAGCCTGCTCGCGGTGCGACTTGTTCAAAACCAGCTGGGGAAGGTGTCCGCTTACGACTGGGTGTCTTTCCTGGCTACGTCTGTGCTGCTGCTTGCCGTCGGCCTGTTCGCCTGCTACTGGCCGGCGCGCAAGGCTTCGAAAGTCGATCCGGTGGTTGCACTCCGGTACGAGTGAGCTACATAACCGGAGCCGTCACTGAACGCTACTCGGATCGGCGTTTCGTACTGGATGGCGGGCGTAGTCCCTGCGAACACGTGGCTTGCGACTGGGGGGGCCCGCGTCCATGCAGGCATTTTACTTTCCGGCCGTTTCTTCGTTCATAATCGGCGTATGGCCCTGGTCGTTTTCCTGCGCGGCGTCAACGTCGGCGGACACAAAACGTTCCGGCCCAGTGTGGTCGCACGGGAACTAAGCGAGTTTGGAGTAGTTAATGTGGGCGCCGCGGGCACGTTTGTAGTCCACAAACCTGGATCACAAGCCAAGTTCCGTGCTGCATTGCTCAGCAAGCTGCCATTCGAAGCGGAAGTTGTTATGTGCGATGGCCGCGATCTTGTTCGCCTGGAGACGGAGAATCCCTTTGGACCGGGGCCGATTCCTTCGGACGTTGTTCGGTTTGTGAGCGTGCTGTCGCAAGCCGGCGGTGTCCGGGCGTCGCTGCCGGTCGCCTTTCCGTCGGACGGGGAGTGGCTGGTGCGGGTGATGGCGTCGCAAGGCCAATTCGTGTTTGGAATGTACCGTCGCCACATGAAAACCGTCAGCTATCTCGGACAGATCGACAAGCTGTACGGCGTGCAGGCGACAACCCGGAATTGGAACACCATAACCGGGATAATACGGATCTTGAAGGGCTGAAAGACACTGCCTGATTGCACTCTCCCGGCAAGCTACTGATAATGACGAGCCATGACGCTTCCTGGCGCCGAGACCCGACGTGCACAGGCGGACAATGCAACCACCCAAGCAGGCGTTCGCCTCTGGATCAGAAAGAGCGCTATCAGCCTCCTTTTGATGGCCATGGTTCTCTTTGTTTCACGCGGTCGGTGGAATTGGGCCGAGGGCTGGATCTTTCTCGGATTGTTCGGAGTCCTTCAGACGATCCTGACCCGTCTCCTGGCCCGGCGAAGCCCCGACCTTCTTGCCGAACGCTCGCGCGTTCAGGCCGGGACCAAGCCGTGGGATAAGCCGCTGGTGTCTCTCCAGGCCATCTTATTCCCGCTGATCTGCTGGATTGTTTCGGGCCTCGACTTGCGGTTCGAGTGGGGGTCCCCGGTTACCGCTGGAATCCAAGTTGACGCGCTTGGGATCATGCTCCTCGGCTACGCCTTGACGGCTTGGGCGATGCTGGTTAATCGCTTTTTCTCCGCCACCGTCCGCATCCAGACCGACCGCGACCACTCGGTGGTCGCGGTCGGCCCGTACCGATTCGTGCGACACCCGGGCTACGCAGGCGCAATCCTCTTTCAGCTGGCTACCCCGCTGTTCCTCGGGTCATGGTGGGGAGCCCTCCCGGCCGTGCTATCGCTCCCCGTTCACGTCACTCGTGCGGCTCTTGAAGATCGGACACTGCGGCGTGAGCTGGCCGGATACTGCGAATACGCAGAGGCAGTCCGCTTCCGACTTCTCCCCGGAATCTGGTGATTGAGACGTTCAGAAGGGGATCTCGTCGTCGCCCTCAAGTTCGTGCTCCAAACGGCATCGCCTCCAGCGCCCCGTCGCCCCGGGTCGTGGCGACGAAGTACCGCAGATTGGACGAATGATATCCGAAACGTGACGGCGGTCGTCAAGCGGCGGCGCGAAACAGAGGCACCGATTTCGAGAGGAGTTAAACCGCTTTGTATCACCGGAGGAATCCAGCGTGCCGTATCTAGACTATTTTCGGTCCGGCCGGCCGCTTTTCAGCTAGACAGTTTAGGGCCTGTTGACCAAATCATTTTGGAGTGCGGCGGCAGAAGGAATTCGATGCCTTATCAGAATTACGGGCGACGCCGCTTTCCCCTTGCACGGTCTTGTCATTCCGCCCACACTCATAGGGTAAATACCGTGGCTGTCCCCCATATTTTCCCCATATTTTGGTGCGGCACCTCTTTTGCTACAACCAGAATGCTGGTCACGCCGTCTAAAGACTGGCGCTTTGAAAGACTGAAAGGATGCCATGCTCAATATCCTGCACGATCTGCGATACGCTTTCCGCTCCCTCGTGACCTCGCCCGGATTCAGTGCCGTGG
>CAYQYP010000464.1:0-3293 GCA_964421755.1 uncultured Acidobacteriota bacterium | reverse complement strand
CAGCCTCTCGCCTTGCACGACCTCCCCTCCCCGCCCCGCCTTGAACCATGCCTGTCATCCCGTAGCTTCCCCGGATGACCGACCCCCGCCTCATGATCAGCGTCTCCGGCATCCGGGGACGCGTCGGCTTCGGGCTCACGCCCGAGGTCGTCGCCCGCTACGCTGCCGCCTTCGGTGCCTGGGCCATCGCCAAGGGCCCCTCGAAGGCGATCGTCCTCGGCCGCGACAGCCGCGTCACGGGCCCGCTGTTCCATTCCGTCACGCGAGCCGCGCTCGAGAGCGTCGGCGCCGACGTGATCGACATCGGGCTCACGACCACGCCCACGCTCCAGCTCGCGGTGGAGCATCATCACGCGGCTGGCGGGCTCGGCATCACCGCGAGCCACAATCCGATCGAGTGGAACGCGCTCAAGTTCATCGCCAATGACGGGATCGTTCTTCGCCCGAACCAGGCGAAGGAGCTCACCGACCTTTACCACCAGGGCGTATACCCAAGGGTCGGCAATAGCGAGATGGCTGAAGCGAGGGTGGATACGACCACGCTGGCCAGGCACCGGGTGGCGGTCACCACGAACATCGACGAGAAACTGATCGCCTCCAAACGGTTCAAGGTAGTCGTCGACTGCTGCAACGGATCGGCCTCGCAGGCTACACCGCAATTTCTCCGGATGCTGGGTTGCGAAGTCCACGAGCTGTACACGGACGTAAATTCGCTGTTCCCGCACAATCCCGAGCCATTGCCGGCAAATATCGTGGACCTCTGCAAAACAGTTCGAGAGACAGGTGCCGACATCGGGTTTGCACAGGATGCGGACGCCGATCGGCTGGCCGTGGTCGACGAGCTCGGGCAACCGATCGGCGAAGACGCAACCGTCGCCCTCGCAATTCGACACTGCCTCAAGAGGAATCCCGGACCCGTCGTCGTCAATCTCTCGACCAGTCGCATGATCGACGACATAGCAGCCGGCTTCGGAGTTCCCGTCCACCGAAGCCCGGTCGGCGAAGTCAACGTCGTGGAGGCGATGATTCGCCATCAGGCCGATATCGGCGGTGAAGGCAATGGGGGCGTTATCCTCGCATCGGTAAATCCTTGTCGCGACAGTTTCATCGGAATGGCGCTGATCCTCGAAGCTCTCTCCCGCGAGGGGACTACAGTGAGCGAAATGCGGTCGCAGATTCCCAGCTACGCGATGATCCATGAAAAGCTGCTCTGTCGCGCTCGCGACGTTGCGCCGTCGCTGCGCCTGCTGAAGAAGCTATGGAAGGGCCATCCCATGGACTTCACCGACGGGGTCAAGCTTAACTGGTCCGACCGCTGGATCCAGGCGCGGCCCTCCAACACCGAACCGGTCATCCGTCTGGACGCGGAAGCCCCAACTGAAAACGAAGCCCGATCCCTGATCAACGAGGCACTCGAATGCCTCAGCCCAAGCGCGTGAAAGGACACAATCCATGGGTTCGCAAGATGCGCAAGACAGCTCTCTGGAGAAGGAGTCATGGCCTTCGCCCGTTGCCGACCTGGCCGAGCGTTACCGAAGTGAGAAGGCCCATTCTCTGCATGTCACGAGGCTCGCGCTCGGGATTTTTGACCGCGTCGCCTCACACCTGGGGCTCGAAGCCCAGGACAGGTCGCTCCTCGAGATCGCTTCGCTGATCCACGACATCGGCTACGCTGATCATCCGGCCAATCATGCGGCCCATGGGGCCGATATCGCGCTCAAGGAGCCGATCGCCTCGATTACGAACGCCCAGCGACGCTGTCTTGCGGCGATCCTTCTGCTTGATAGCCGGAAGTACGAAAAGGGCCTCGATCACCCGATGATGGGAACCCTCAAGTGTCGGGAGCGGGCGATGAGAATCGCCGCCTTGCTGCGGGTGGCCGACGGATTGGATCACGGCCGTCTTCAGGACGCCCAAATCGCCTCGGTTCGCAAGATCTACGGGAAGCTACGCCTCACGGTCCGGACGTTCTACCGCGGAAACATTGAGCGAGCACAGGAAAAGGCGGATCTTTGGGAAAGAGTCTTCCGGTTGCCCGTGGACGTTGTCGCAGCCGAGGACACGGACGATACCGACCCCTTGTTTCGCTTGGTCTCCAGCTCGCTCCCTCTCGTTGAGAATGCGCGTCGTATTCTGCAACTGGAGTATCGCGGAATCGCGGACAATCGCCAGGCCGCCCTGGACTCGGACGATCCCGAAGGGATTCACGAGCTGCGTGTCTCAATCAGGCGATTTCGAGCCGGCCTCAGGCTCGTCAAGGACGCTATTCCAGCCAAGGCTTTCTGCCCGATCAACGAGGGACTCCGGGTGCTTAGGGACGATCTGGGCGCTATTCGAGACCGGGATGTCTGGCTGGCCTTCCTCAGCGAAAAAGGGAAGCAGGACGGCGCGGAGTTCGCGGAATTCACCGCGACTCAGCAGCCGGGCGAGGGCGAACGGCGGAGACTGATCAAAGATCGGCTCTCCGACCGAGCATATTCCGCCCTGTCCCGACGCATCGAGTACCTGTTGCGGACAGAACTCCCCAGGCATCAGCCGGACGTCCGTCGCTCGTTCGAACAGACGGCCGCTCGAAGAGTCCAACGGTTGCTCCGGCAGATCGCAAGGACGCCGCAACCGGCGAGTCCCGAAGCCACCGAGGACATTCACGAGATGCGACGTCTGTTCCGCCGGGCGCGTTACTGGGCGGACTTCTCCGCGCCGGTGCTCGGAAAGCCCGTCGTGCGGCTGGAGAGACGGTTGCGGAGGACGGCTGGAATGCTCGGGGACATGCACGACCGGGCGGTTTTCCTGGACCGGCTATCCGGCGGGCCGGTTGATGCTCCGGCGGCCCTCAAAGAGGCGACCCAAGCCGAACATCTGTCCCTCTGGGTCGATTTTGTTCAGTACTGGCCGAAGCTGCGAAAAGAACTGAAACGCTGCGCCAAGGCGCTGCGGGAGGCGTAGCGAGCAAGTTTCGGGGACATAATACTTAATTCCCAGCCCGCAAACGCCGGTGTTCCCGTCAGCAAAGGAATTAAGTTTTGTGTCCCCGAAACACGCCCGAAACGCGACTTCTCAACCGGCGGAATTTCGGGGACACGAAACTTAATTCCTTGCTGACCGGTAGCGGGACGCTGACGGTGTGGGAATTAAGTATCATGTCCCCGAAATCCCACCAGTTGATTTGAGCCGAGGCAGTCGGCATCATTGAAGGCACATGGCTGAAAAAGGACGAAAACCCGGCCTGTTCGCACTCGAGAACATTCTCAATCTCCTTCTGATTTTCATCCCGATTTCGATAGTCCTGTTCT
>CAYQYP010000463.1:0-2990 GCA_964421755.1 uncultured Acidobacteriota bacterium | reverse complement strand
GCAGGGGAGCTTTTCCCGGCCCGGGGAAAATTTCCTCGCCTGCAAGCACCGTCTTCACATGCCCTATTCAGCAACCACGCGCTTTACCAAAAGAGCAACTCAGTGGCACGTCAGTTGCGAGAGCCGTCGCGGGGGGCTCGTCCTCGAGACGAAAAGGGAGAGACATGGAACTGTGCTCTGCTCGAGCCTGGGAAGGGAAAATCACTGGCTCGGAGCCGCATGTGAACGAACGAACCGAACAGGCTGTCATTGCCGATCGGGCTCTATGGTGGGAGACAACCGTGGAAGCAAGCGGGGTGGGGTTCTGGCATTGGAAAGGTTGTCGAAGGGAACTCCAGATGACCGCTTCCTGCAAGGCACTTTTTGGCCTGCCTGGTAAGCACCGGGCGACGTACGCGGACCTGCTTCGAGTCATCCACCCGGACGATCAGAAGACGTTTGACTCGAACGTCAGGAGAGCGCTGCGCTCTGGAAGCCAGTGCGAGGTGGAATTCCGGGTTGTCTGGCCGGACGGAAGCGTTCATTGGCTCCTGAGCAAAGGCCGCGCGGTGGTTTCACAGCCGAGCGCGGAGAAACAGATAGATTGCCTGGTAGTCGACGTCACAAACTTCAAAGAGGCGGAAAGGGTCAATCACGCGCGGGTCCAGGCCCAGCATGATGCGCAGTTACGGCTTCTCGCTTCGGAACTGTCGCACGCAGAGCAGCATGAACGGGCGCGACTGGCCCAACTGTTACACGATCACCTGCAGCAGCTCCTGGTGGCCGCCCGCTTCCAGGTACGACATCTGGGACGCCTCCGCACATCCAACCGAGACGCCCTTGAGTCTTTTCGGACGACCGAAGACCTGCTGATGGAGGCGATACAGGTCTGCCGCTCTCTGGCGACCGAGCTCAGTCCACTGGTGCTCGATCAGGGCCTTCGACCGGCGCTTGAATGGCTTGCCCTGTGGATGCGGGAGAAGCACGGGCTCGTCGTGCAACTCAAGATCCAAGCCCAATGTGAACCGGCCGATCGGGATATTCAGCTCATCCTCTTCCAGTCGGTCCAGGAGCTGCTCTTGAACGTCGCAAAACACGCCCACGTCCGAAAGGCCTGGGTCGCCATGGAATCCGATTCCTCCCAGACGGTCCGGCTCATCGTGTCGGACCGGGGCGCCGGATTTGATCCGGCAGAAACGTGCATGAGTCACTGGACGCTTCAAAGCGGGTTTGGATTGCTGAGCATCCGGCGGCGGCTGGAATTGATCGGCGGAAGCATGCAAATTACGAGTCTGCCGGGCGAAGGGACCGAGGTGGCGCTGACGGCCCCCTCGGGCTGACATTCAGCTGGAGGCTTGGGTCCCTGCCGCCCGGCAGACCTGCGCAACCCGGCGACAAAGCCATCCAGCCCCTTCGCCCCTTGCTGGAAAGAGTGGGAAAGGAAAGGACAATGAACGGCGTTCGAAAAATTGATTACTTCTATTTGATATGTCTGATAGTCGCAATCATCCTGTTATTCCCCGGCTGTGCTTCGTCAACGGGCAAGGCCAACCCGGAACAGCCAGCCAACGAGGCTCAATCCGATCAGGCTGCGAAGGCAACGGCATCGGCCGGCGACCAGGCCGCCGCAGCCCCCGAAAACCAGCCGGCCCCACGATCGTCCGGTGTACCGTTCTGGCTCAGTTCAGCAAGCGAAAGCTCCCACGCCGCGCCTCAACCACGGGAAGCAATTTTGAGTGAAGACACGCAGATCATCGTCCGGACCGCTTCCAGGATCTCGACGAAGACCAATCAACCCGGCCAGGTTTTCTACGCCACACTGGAACAACCAATCGTTGAGAACGATTGGGTCATCGCCAAGAAAGGCGCCGAAATCGAAGGGATCGTTACGGAATGCGATCCGGGCGGCCGTGTTCAGGGCGTTGCCCGGCTCGCGGTGCAACTTCGAAAGCTGGAGTTGGCGGATGGTCGCACGGTTGACATCCAAACCTCCGTGATCAGACGCCAGGCCAGAACCACGAAGAAGAAGGACGCGCAGAAGATTGGAATCGGTGCCGGAATCGGCGCGGCCATCGGCGCGATCGCGGGTGGAGGCAAAGGCGCCGCCATTGGCGCCGCAACAGGCGGCGGAGCCGGGAGCGGAATCGTCCTCGCCACTCGCGGGGAACCCGCAAGCATTGCATCCGAGACGAAACTGACGTTCAAGCTGACGGAACCGGTCAGGATTGTCGAGCAGTTATGAGAGGAAGCGGCACGTGGATGATTGTGGAGGAGGCAGGAGGCCGCGACGATTCAGCCTCCTGCATGGCGTCAAAGGGGAGTGGACGCCTTCTCTCTGTTGATAACCGGCCGACTCCTTTAAAGCCTAACTTCTCGTCCGGAGTCGACCGGGTGTACGCATTACAGATGTACGGGGGAATGCCCGGGTTGTTTCATAGCGTGGAATTATTTCTGAGACGGCTCAGGGGCCAAGGCACGGTCCCACACAAGGACGCCAAGGATAAGAAGGACACCAAGGAACTCAAGGACGCCAACGACCGAAGCCAAACCCTCCCTGTGGTTCAAGTCGTTGAAGTCATTGAGGTCCTTAGTGTCCTTGTTATCCTTGGCGTGCTCTATTTCGTCCACGGATAGCTGCCTGGCTTGACAACAACGGTCGTCTCTTTGGTCGAAGGCCCGGAGCGCAGCCAATCGGTCTACCGAGCGGAACAGAACCGCAAGCGGAGCGCTTTTTGCGGAGCGCGCGGATTGGATCTGTGAGCAAACCCGTGGCCCAGTGCTCGGTCTCCGGCACCGAGAACCGCAGCCCGGGCTCTGGGTGACGCCACCCGGTTTCGGTTCCGATCCACGCGCTTCGCAAAGACGGCTCCCTTGCGGTTCTGTTCCGCTCGGCGAACCCATCTGCCGTTGCCAGCCTCCACCTTGACCTCATGCAACACCCCCACAGCGCTTTTCAGCGGAGTGAACGGGTTCTTCCTGCAAAGCAATGTCCGACTTGGAGGTCGGATCTA
>CAYQYP010000462.1:0-13105 GCA_964421755.1 uncultured Acidobacteriota bacterium | reverse complement strand
TTGTGCCGCCCCTTCAGGGCTGGATATCAGCTTCGAACCGGGACCCAGGGCTACGCACAAAGCGCTCCGCCCTAGGCTAATATGTGTCGGCCTTTCAGGCCTATTTAGACGAAGGTCAACATTTTCAACACCCTCGCAGCGTGCGCGGCTCCGACGGCGGTTGCCCGAGCACGCGTGAAAAGTGCGGCCTAGTCTTTCGCTGGCGTTTCGCGGTACTCGACCGGATCCTGGCAGCAGGGACACGGACCGTCGGAATAGGTCGTAATGTTGCAGACCTCGCAACGATAATAAACATCGAAGAGCTCGCCGCCTTTGACGGCCCGAAGATTGATGATCTCCAGTTGATTCCCCTGGCGAACACGGCCGGTGATCCGTAACGTCCGATTCCACAACCTCGGGTCTCGGAAGATCTCTGTGCGGGGGTCCTCTGGAAGAAAGAGGTGCAGCTGTCCGGAAGTCGACTTGAGCGCGTATCGACCCTTTCCGGCCTTGCAGTCATTGGCCGTAAGCCTGGCATCCGCCTGCGTGGGGTCGGTGCAGACAACTTCTCCTTTGACAGTGATGTCGGTTCCGGGAGCCCCGGTTTGAGCAGGGGCCAGCAAAGCCATCCAAAGGAGGGCAATTAGGGTCATACAACTCACCCGTGGATCGAGCTCCAACACCAAAAACTAACCTGAATCCCTGCCCGAAACTTCCCCGGAGCCTTCCCGGCTCGTAACGAGGTACTCGCCGATGATGGCGGCATCCAGCCGCATGCGGCCGATATCCGCAATGAGCTGCCGGGGGGATTCGGTTACCGGTTCGCCTTCAACGTTTAGCGACGTATTGATCAGGAAAGGAAGCCGGCTTTTCTCCTTGAACCGCAAAAGCAGCTGTCGGAGCAAAGGGTTCTCGGGTCCCACGGTTTGGTAGCGGCAGTAGTTGTTCAGCGTGACGTTTTCGAATTCCCGCCTGTGTTTGCCCTTGAGCCGGCCCATGAAGGACATGAATGGCGAATGTTGCACGGAGTGCAGGTACGCCGACGCGTGTTCTTCCAGGATCGAAATACCGAGCGGCTTCAGATTATGGCGCCGCTTGATCCTTCGCGGATCCGGAGCCAGTGGATTAACCAGGATGCACCGACTCCCGAGACTTCTCGGGCCGAACTCCATCCGTCCCTGGAACCAGCCGATCGCACGCCCGGAAATCAGCAGCTCGACCGCCCTCTCGATCGGGTCGGATAGCTCCTCGGAGGCCACGCCGGCGCTGGTCAGCGCCTCCTCGATATCCCGGATCGAGTACTCGGGTCCCCAGAAAGCGTGGTCCATGGGTGCCCGTTGCGCCTGGTCCCCGAGAAAAGCGAGGGCTGAGCCGAGAGCCAGCCCGGAGTTGCCCGGGCTGGGCGGGACATAGATCTTTTGAATAGGCGTCTCGTCGATGATCCGGGCGTTGAGCAGCGAGTTGTACGCCAGCCCGCCGGTCAGGACGAGGTTGGTTATCGGGTGGGCGCTGTACAGGTCCTCGATCAAGTCGAACACGATCTCCTCAGTCAGGTGCTGGACCGAGGCGGCGATATTCTGATGGCGTCCGGTGATTTCCTCCTCAGGACGCCGCTGATCGCCTATGAGCCGGGTCAGGTTCTCGTTGTACAGCTGAGTAATATCCGGCGTCTGATCAGCCCAGGTCGTCCCGACTCCGCTCTCCTGGTTGAAGAACTTGAGGTTGAGCCGCAGGGTGCCGTGGTCCGCCGAGATGATCGTGCGGAGTTTATCGGTGTACTCGGGGTATCCATAAGTGGAAAGCCCCATCACTTTACTTTCATCTCCGTACCCGTTGAAGCCGAGGAACTGGGTGACCATGGTGTAAAAAAGGCCGATGGAATGGGGGAACTCCACCTGCCGGACGATTTCGATTCTGTTTCCCCGGCCGACGCCGGCTTTGACGGAAACGAAGTCGCCGAACGCGTCACAGGAGAGAACCAGGGCCTCGTCGAATGGCGAATACAGAAAGCCCGACAGCATGTGAGAAAGGTGATGGTCTTCCTCTCGCAGCTTAAACACCAGGCTCTCGACCGGAATGCCGAAATGGTCAGCCACCATCTCCTTGAAATTGATCAATTTGAGGTTGATGCGATAGCGGTCGTAGAGTGACGTCACCTTGTAGATCCGATCCTGAAAGTGGATCTGGTCCTTGTTGACGATTCGCGTGTTGGTGGCTCGCGGGTAGGTGATGACGTCGATATCTTTGAACTGCAGGCCGGCCTGTTTCATGCAGTAGCCGATCGCGCACAGCGGGACACCGGCAGAGAACTTGACGCGGTTGAAACGTTCTTCTTCGGCCGCGGCAACGAGCTTCCCGTCGACCATGAGAGCTGCTGACGCATTGGCGTGGAAAAAATTGAGCCCGAGGATGTTCATAAGCTTCACGAAGAATATACCATCCGGACGCCCCGTCTGATAGCAGCCGAATGCCGCGGCATCCCCGAACGGCATGCTAGAATGAGACGCTTATGCGCCTGATCCTGTTCGACATCGACGGCACTCTCCTGCTGACCGGGCACGCCGGGAAACGGGCTTTGAAATCAGCCCTGACCTCCGACGCGGCTCTGGCGACGGCGTTCGATTCAGTCCGAATGGATGGCAAGACCGATCCCTTGATAGTCCGAGAGGTCATGCAAGCCTGCGGGCGCGAGTCGGAGTGCACCCAGGAGACGGTGAGCCGTTTTCTGGACGACTATGTGGAGCATCTTCGGCGCGAAATGGCGTCCTGCACCACACTGGTGGTTCTCCCCGGGGTCAAGGATCTGCTCTCGAAGCTTCGCGGGCACCACGGGTTTCTACTCGGACTGGCGACCGGAAACATCGAACGGGGCGCTTACTTGAAGCTGATCCCGGCGGGCCTTCGTGACTTCTTCTCGTTCGGAGGCTTCGGGTCTGATGCGGAGGACCGGACCGAGTTGATCGGGATCGCGATCGACAGGGGACGAGAGTTGGCGGCCCCGAGGCAGGTCGACGCTGCTTACGTTATTGGTGACACGCCATTGGACATCGAGCACGGACGCGCCGCCGGCGCCCGTACGATTGCCGTTGCCAGTGGCTCGTACTCAACCGAGGCGCTGGCCGAATATAAGCCGGATCTGCTCGTGAAAAGCCTGGAGCCGGTAGAGCCTGTGCTTGACTTTCTGGAGAACTGACGGGGGTTTACGACCAGTCTTCCCACGAACTATCGAGATCCTCGGTTTCCTGCCCGGCATATCGGAAACCTACGTAGGCGGACACGGCAAAGGCTCCCCATCCTGCGAGTGACAGTGCCGCGCCGATTGTCTGGTCCTGTTGAAGGAGCCCCAGGCGACCAAGGATGTATCCCCAATCATGGATACCGCCGCCCACTAAAGGCAGCGCCTGAGCGCGTGCATCCCTGACGTAAACCGCTATATTAAACAGGTTCTGGCCTATCCAAAAGACTGCGACGGCGCTGGCGTAGTATTGTCGGCGGCGAAGGAAATACGCGGCGATTGCACCGGGGATGAGCAGTTGCATTATGGTCCCGCCCAGGAACTGGACAAACTCTCCCAGAAATCGGAACGCGAGATGGCCGAATTCGTGAAAGGCCAGGTCCACTCCGTTCAGGAACCAGAAATACTCGACTTTCAGACCGCCCGCTATCCCCCAAACAAGCCAGAGACCGACGAAGACCATTTTCGCGTGTTTACGGAGGGTCGCCACCTCTTCCATGGCCGTATTTTAGCTGCGATGACCGCGTGGCCGCAGGTCAATTTTCGCAGGATTACCGCATTCCCGCGACAGATCTCGCTTTTCCCCGCAAGTCCCACCTTTTTGATTGACAGCCCGTCCAATCCGACTATCCTATTACCGCTCTTTCTCAGGTTTGAGCAGGCTATCAGAGGGGGGAAGAGACCCTTTTGAAAACCAGGCCGGGGGCACTCTCGCAGGGGAGTCCGAGCCGGTTCGTTTTCGCGAGCATTCTTCGCAGCCAGCGTTCCCAAAACTGACAGGATCGGCGGCCAGTTCCTCGCCTCCTTCGCTTATGAGGACTCATGTCGGAGACGCCCACGAATAACGCCAAGCTTCTGGAATGGGTCACGGAAGCGGCGAAGCTTTGCAGACCCGATAAAGTCCACTGGTGTGACGGCTCCGAGGGGGAGTATCGCCTGTTGTGCGACGAGCTCGTCAAACAGGGAACCTTTACTCGACTGAACCCGTCCCTTCGTCCCGACTCCTACCTCGCTCGCTCGCACAAAAGCGATGTGGCGCGGGTCGAGGACCGGACCTTTATATGTTGGAACAGCCGCGAGGAGGCGGGCCCGAACAATAACTGGGCAGAGCCGAACGAGATGAAGCAGCGGCTTCGCGCCATGTTCGACGGAGCGATGGCCGGTCGCACGCTCTACGTGATTCCCTTCTCGATGGGTCCGCTCGATTCGCCGATCTCGATGATTGGCGTCGAGATTACCGACTCCCCTTATGTCGCGGTGAACATGAGGATCATGACGCGGATGGGGAAACAGGTTCTGGACGCGCTCCAGCACCGGGATTTTGTCCCCTGTCTCCACTCAGTCGGGGCACCCCGCAAACCGGGCCAACCGGAGGCACCCTGGCCCTGCGAGCCGGATCCGACCAACAAGTACATCGTTCATTTCCCGGAGGACCCGTCGATCTGGTCCTATGGATCGGGTTACGGCGGAAATGCGCTGCTCGGCAAAAAGTGCCTGTCCCTGAGAATTGCCTCAACGATTGCGCGCAAGCAGGGTTGGCTGGCCGAACATATGCTGATCATGGGACTGAAGTCCCCCGCCGGTCGCAAACACTACATCACCGCGGCTTTTCCCAGCGCGTGCGGGAAGACCAACATGGCCATGATGCGGCCTTCCCTTCCCGGCTGGTCGATCACCTGCCTCGGTGATGATATCGGGTGGCTGCGAATCGGCGACGATGGTCGGTTGTACGCGATAAACCCGGAGACCGGTTTCTTCGGAGTGGCCCCCGGGACTTCCGGTTCATCCAACCCCAACGCGATGGCATCGTTTGCCCGCAACAGCATTTTCACCAACGTCGGACTGACCGATGACGGAAACGTCTGGTGGGAAGACATGGGAATAGCGCCGCCCGCCCATCTGATCGACTGGGAAGGCCACGACTGGACGCCCGGCTGCGGGCGACCCGCGGCCCATCCCAACGCCAGGTTCACGGCCCCGGCTGCACAGTGTCCCGTGATCGACCCGGAATGGCAGAACCCGGAGGGAGTGCCGATTTCGGCCATCCTGTTCGGAGGCCGCAGACCCACCACGATTCCGCTGGTCACAGAGGCATTCAACTGGGAGCACGGCGTCTTTCTCGGCTCATCCGCCGGGTCGGAAACCACTTCGGCCGCGCTTGGCGCAGCCGGCGTTATGCGGCGTGATCCTTTTGCGATGCTCCCTTTCTGCGGCTACAACATGGGCGACTACCTCGCCCATTGGCTGTCCGTCGCCTCGCGGGCCGAACGTTCACGCCTCCCCAAGATATTTTTCGTCAACTGGTTCCGCAAGGATACCGAGGGGCGATGGCTCTGGCCCGGATACGGAGAAAACAGCCGGGTCCTCAAGTGGATCTGCGAACGAATCGAAGGAACGGGCAAAGCGGTTAAAACGCCTGTCGGATATCTTCCCTGCCCGGACGCACTCGATATAACCGGGCTGACGATCGACCGTTCCGCTCTCCACCAACTGCTTGCAGTTGACCGTGAGGGCTGGAAGAAAGAAACAGCCAACGTCGGCCAGTATTACGAGAGATTCGGCCAACGCCTGCCCAACGCGCTGCACCATGAACTGATCGCCTTGCAACACAGGCTGGAGAACGAATAGAGACGCGACGAGCAGGACTTGGTCATCAGAGCCGTGCACGCAGCGAGAGTGTTGAAAAAGGCGGCGTTATACAGCTGAGTTAACATTTTCAACACCCTCGCCGCAGGGTGTTGCATAAGGGGCTAAAGGCCTGAAGGGCCGGCACATATTAGCCCAGGGCGGAGCGCTTTGTGCGTAGCCCTGGGTTACGGAAATCCAGAGAGGGGCGCCAGCCCTGAAAGGGCGCAACAAGCTGCACGATAGAGAGTTGTGCCGCCCTTTCAGGGCTGGATATCAGCTTCGAACCGTAACCCAGGGCTACGCACAAAGCGCTCCGCCCTGGGCTAATATGTGTCGGCCTTTCAGGCCTATTTACACGAAGGCCAACATTTTCAACACCCTCACTGCGTGCGCGGCTCTGAAAGAAGCCTCTGGCGTCCGGCAGTCAGCTGCGGCTGGCTCAGCCTGAAGGACGAGACCATCGAGTGCATTTCTTCGGCCTGGTTGAAAAGCATCTCGACGGACTGCTGCGAATCCGCCGAGGCGGAGCTGTTCTCCCGAGTCAATTCGTTGATCTGGTCGAGCGCGCCCTTGATGTGATCGATGCCTTCCTGCTGCGATCCGGACCCCGTCGCGATCTCGTTCATCAGCTCCCCGACCCGCAGCACGTGCTCGTTGATCTGGCTCAGGTTGGTCATCACCTCGCTGTTGACGCTCACCCCGCCTTCGGCCTTCATCACCGCTTCCTGGATCATCCGACCCGTTTGTTTGGCGGCTTCGGCGCTTCTCATGGCCAGGGTCCTGACCTCCTCGGCCACCACGTTGAACCCTTTACCCGCCTCTCCGGCGCGAGCCGCTTCGATCGCCGCGTTGAGCGCCAGCAGGTTGGTCTGAAAGGCGATCTCATCGATCGTCTTCACGATCTTCGAGGTCTCGTGCGACGACGCCTTGATCAGCTCCATGGCCTCCGAGAGCCGCCGCATGCTGCTCACGCCCAGCGCGCTGCTGTCCAGCGCCAGTCGCATCAGATCCCGCGCGTCCCCGGCGGTCGACGAGTTCCGGGAGGTCATGGCACTCACCCGGCGCAGCTGCTCGGACACCGCCTCGACCGACGAAGCCTGCTGCCCGGCCCTTTCCGCGATCACCTGGCTGAGCGCGTTGATCTGTGACGAAGCCCCCGCGACTCCCTGGGAGATGGATTCAATCCGCGCCAGCTGCGCGTCGATCTTCTCGACCGCCTTGTTAAACGCGTCCTTCATCCGGGCAAACTCCCCGTGGTATTGGCCACCCAGGCGTGCTGTCAGGTCGTTGTCCGCAATGCGATCCAGGGCGGCGATCGCCTCCGTGATGGGCTGGATCAAAAGGTCGAGCATCTGGTTCACCTCGACCATCAGCTCGCGGTAGGTCCCTTCGAAGCGGCCGACGTTGCATCGGACGTCGAGCTGTCCCTGCTTGTTGGCCGCGACGACGCGGTGCAGCTCGTCGATAATGCCGTAGATCGACTGGGTGATTGTCTTGAAGTTCCGCGCGAGCACGTCCTGTTCCGATTGCGCCACCAGCTCGTAGCTGCGGTCATTGTTGCGGAGGGCTTCCGCAGCCCCGGCCACACGATTGATGTAGCCGATCAGGTCCTGAAAGGAACGTGCCAGGGTTCCGATCTCGTCCTTGCGGGTGACATCCACCTGGTGAGAAATGTCGCCCTTGGCGATCTCGCGGCTGATCCTGGCCAGGCGTTCAATCGGCCGGGTGATCGACCGCGTGAACGGGACGATGACAAGAATCAGGCCCACCAGCGACGCCGCACTGATACCCGCAAACACCCACATGAGGTTCTTGAGTGGCGCATCAACCTGGGCCACCGGAACACTCAGGACCAGCGTCGCTTCCAGCTCGCGGACCGGCGTGAAAATCCAGTACGAATCAACGCCGCCATAGATGACTCGAGCAATCCCTTCGGTGCCCGCACGCATCTGTCGAAGCGCGGAGGCGATATTTTCGTACTGCTTCCCGTCTTCTTCCAGCTCCGTCATCTTCTGCTGCAATACCAGGCGGGTGTCGGCATGGAAGAGAGTCCGCCCGTCTGCGTCCAGCATGAACGGGATCCCGCGCGCATAGGTACCGAGGCTCTTGATGTAACGTTCCAGCGTCTCCAGACCGATGTCTACCCCGGTGATCCCCAACAGCTGCTTGTCACGGTAAATCGGAACGTTGTAGGAAACGTAGATCTTCTTGTCGAGCAGGTCGTAACTGACATCGTAGCAGGCAGCGCCCCGGCTGACCGTCGCGGCATACCAAGGCCGTTGCCCCACATAGTAATCCGGCCCGGCGGCCCGCTCCTCGTGATCGAAATACTCCTGCGTCGCCTCAGAGGCTACAAAGACCGACTTGATCGCCGGGTCGTTCTTCACGATAGCGCGAAAGTGCGCCATGATTTCCTGGTAATTGACGTCCGTCCGGTGGTTTGCGCCGCGGTCGCGGTTACCGTCCAGCCAGCGTGCCAGGCGGGGATCCTGACCGATCGTCCAACCAGCCTGGGCCTTGCTCCGTAGAAAACCGTCGATGGCGTACGACGCTGTTCGCACGTTTTCAAGAGCCCGGTTTTGTACCTCGTTAACCACTACTCTCTTCGCGAAATTGTGCGTGACGAGCAGAGAGACGAGGGCCACCAGAAAGTTGAACCCAAGAAAAACGATGAGCATCTTCGTGCGCAGCTTCAGATCTCTGAGCATACGTCGCCTTTCACTCGGAAAAGAGGAGGCCGATCGGGCGGATATTAAACGACTTCCGAGGAAGCGCAAAGCAATTTCGCTGGTTCTACTACTTTGCCACAACCCTTGAATACGGACCGAAACGGACCACTGCTTCGGTGAAACCTGGGGACTGACGCTCGTGTCGGAGTGAAAGCGAACTGCTGAGGATGGTTTGTGGGGCAGGTTCCTGAGGATCGCGGGAACACAAAGTCACGTTCGTGTTCCCGGCGATCCTCGATCTTTCGCCGTCTGAACAACTACGACAATCGTACAAGGTTCTGCTTCGTCGCCTGCTTTTTCTTCAGAACCATCTGTTCGTAGTACGCTCGGACCTGGGCAGCCTCTTGCGCCGCCTTCTTGCGAATGACCTTTTCGTCCCTGGCGTTCTGCGGCAAGTCGCTCTTCGGGCGCACCCGTTCGGAATCTTCATGACGAACCACCAGGGAATGCTCGTAACTGCTGAGGTCCACGCTCTTGCCCCCGGCGAAGATCTCGTGACGGCCGTGCTCCTCGTACCATTTGGCCACGGTTGCGTTCATGTGCATGTGCTCGATGATGTTCCGCCACCCATGACCGGTGTTGTAGGCGCAGAAGGAAATCTCGCCCTCCTGCGTCGCGTAGGGGATGATGCACATTTCGGTGCGCCGGAAATCGTAGTTGAACAGGTCCTGGAACCACATCCCGGCGATGAAAAGAAAGTTCCAGGGATCCTGCCGGCGCTTCACTCCAGTGCCGTAGCCGCGTCCCGTCAGTCCGAAGCTCTTGTCGAACTTCTTGAGAAGATCCACCAGGGCCAGGCTCGCTGGCCCGCGAAAAGGCTTGTAATGCTTGAGAAGTGCCAGGCCCATCATGAAATTCGAAAACCGCGGCCGCCGTGCCGCGTCGGTCAGCTTCCGGATATCTGCGACCAGCCCCGGGATGTCCAGGAACTGAGGCACCGGCGCCGCCTCCTTGGTTTCTTTGTTGATCATCAGGGCCGTTCCTACCCCGCAGTTCGGATGGCAGCTGCAGGTCACCTGGCCCCAGTCCGCCTGCGGTCCGTGGACCAGGTCGGCGAAATCCGCAAACGCCCCCATCAACGAAAGCGGGAACCAATGCTGATTGATGGTCATACCGGTCTGATGCCGAACGTCGCGGGCCATGTGCGACAGCGTGTACCTCTGGCGGAAGCGGCGTTCGTCCGTGATCTGCTCATCCCTTCCGGTAAAGGAAACGGGCTGAAAGGCGATGAATGCAATCTTCTTCGGGTTGTCCATCGCGAACCGGATAATCGGCCCGACCTGGTCATTGTTCACGTCGTTGACGAGTGTCGTCACGAGAATGATTTCGACGCCGGCGGCGTGCAGGTTCTCGATCGCCCGCAGCTTGACGTCAAAAAGGTTCCCGATCTTGCGGTGGCCGTTGGCGTCGTTGCCGATCCCGTCAAACTGCAGGTACGCATAGCGAAGCCCCGACTCCGCCGCTTTTCGGGCAAAAGTCAGGCTCTTGGCGAATTCGATACCGTTCGTAGCGCACTGCACGCTGTTATAACCCAGCTTGCGTGCGTACTTTATGGCGCGAAAAAAGTGGGGGGAAAGCGTTGGTTCCCCACCGGAGAACTGGACTGACATCTGGCGCCTGGGTTTGATCTTCATCGCGTTGTCCAGGATTTCCTTCACCTCCTCCCAGGAGAGTTCGTGGACGAATCCCACCTGGTTCGCGTCCATGAAGCAGGGGTCGCACATCATGTTGCACCTGTTGGTCAGGTCGACTGTCAGAACCGACCCGCGGCCATGCCGTATGGAGCTCGATCCGTGGTTGTGCAGGTCAGCGTCGTTGTGAGCCGGAAGGTCGCGACCCGGAAAATTCTGTTCGATCCAGTTCAGGAAGCTTGAATCGATCGCCATGATGTCTTCAAACCTGCCGTGGACGGGACACTCTTTGGTCATCCAGATCTGCCCGTCACGTTCGACAATCTGCGCCTTAATCTCCCCGACTTTCTGGTTGATCAGAATCGTGTGGTCGTCTTCCCCGTTCAGGATGCGTTGCCGGGCTTCGACCACGCACTTCGGACAGAGGGAGTCGGTCTCGCGAGGCCAGCCCAGCTTTGGCTTGGTCTTCTGCCATGATTTAAGCAATGGCTTGTCGGACCACTTCGGCGTGAAGGACGGGCCGGGCCGGTACTTGTTGAAGAACTGGATGCCGTCAAACAGCCCGCGCGCCGCCAGGCAAACAACCGCGTCGACGCACTTCAGGACACTCTTGGCACGGTTACGAGGCATACTTCTCTCCCTGGTTGGTTGGTCGTTTAGTCAATACGACCCGATTTATTGCTCAGTATGGAAATTTGCCCGATGAGGATCAATTGCTATCCGGCATCGCCAAGGGGCAAGCTTCGAGGATTTTGCGAGAAGTGATCCATCGTGGGTCCGACTTCCAAGTCGGACTCTTGCAGTGCTCAATCCGCCTGCTGAACAAAGGGGCAGACAACCAAAAACCTCGAGGCGGCGGGCTTTGAATGAAACCGCAGGAGTCCGACTTGGAAGTCGGACCTACTCACCGGAGCTGCACGAGCCCGCCACCGCAGTCGGCTGGCCTCCGATCCGGCAACCGGGACGGGATCCTGTATTCCTGGGGAGCCCGCCAGAAATCAGCCATGGAGGCCTGATGCACACATGACACTGTGCAATATGGCGCGCATCCTTTTCGGGTCCGGTATTCCCGGCGAATGTCCTGCACGGTGTACTTGTCGAGCGGAATCCCTGGGAACCCGCGCTGTTGCGAGCAGTAATGGACAAGCCCGTCTTCGCAGATGTACAGGTAGCGGGCGCCTGCCCGGCATTTCCAGTCGTTGGGCCTGCCCGCCGCCAGGTTCTCCTGGAAGTACCGGTTGATCCGTGGATAGCCGCTTTTCCCAACGGACTTCAGCTGCTCGAATACTTCCGCCTCGCGGCCACCCAGTGCCCGAAGATGGCCTTTTCCGTCGTGGACAATCCCCACGGTGCTCGTAAACCCAAGCTCGACGGCCCGTTTTCCGATGACGAGCGCGTCGTCCGGGTTCCGAACACCGGAGCCCAGCACCGAGTTTATATTGACTTTGAAATCCGCCAACTCCGCCAGATACCCGAGCTTCTTATCGAGAACCTTCAGGCTCTTCTTCGAAATGTCATCCGGCTGGACGTTGTCGATACTGATCTGCAAATGCTCAAGGCCGGCTGCGTTCAACTGCTCGATGCGGCTTCTGGACAGAAGGTAACCATTGGTAATCATGGACGCGACAATGCCCCTGCGCCGGATGTGCCGGATGATCGCTTCCAGTTCCGGGTGCAGCAGGGGTTCTCCGCCGCTGATGGTAATGATGGAGGTTCCCAGTTCAGCCAGTCGGTCGACCCGCCGGCGCATCAGATCGGTGGCGACCGGCGGCGATGAGGAGTCGTACTCGTTACAGTAGGCGCACGTGAGGTTGCACCGGCGGATCGGGACGATATGGGCGAGGATCGGGTGATCCTGCGAGAGAATTGCCTTTCCCACAAGTTTCCACTCACGCAGAGTGGTAGCCAGTCTTCGCAGTTTGCGCATGCGGTCTCCTCCTCGTCGCTGGATCCTGTCAGGATCCAGGCTGGCGCGAAGCCTTCCACTTAACATAGGTGAAAATTAGATGCGCTTCAATGGCGTGGATGTAAATCTTCTGGAAGCGATACGCAGATAGATAGAGTGTTTCTGATTGCCAACCGGGCCGAAAACCGGCGGATTCTTAAAAAGCGAATCCGCCCTGCGACCGTCCGGCCTGCGAAAGCAGTCAGTCGGACGGCGGACGGGTGGGGTCGGCGGGAACCAGTTGGCTCTTGATCGGCTTACCACTGCGAACGGTCTTGTCCAGACCCTTCGGGTCCTTGACGATCTGGCCGTTGACCAGCACGTACTCAATGCCGACCGACATCGCCTCCGGGTGCGCCGTAGTGGCCCGGTCCGAGATCCTTTCGAGGTCGAACAGCACCAGATCGCCGTCGGCTCCCGGGGTGAGCCTTCCCTTCCTGCGCAGTGCGGGGGCCGTTTTCTCCAGCCGCCGGGCCGGCAGGATCGTCAGTTTGGCCAGGGCCTGCATTAAGCCGAGGACTTTTTCGTCTCGGACGTACCGCCCAATGAGGCGCGCGCACATGCCCGAGGCGCGCGGGTGGTTGTTGAACCCCGGCTCGAGGATACCGTCGCTCGCCACGATTACCCAGGGTGAGCGCAGGGAGTCCCTCACGTCCTCCTCCGGTATAGCGAACGCGGCGGCCAGCTTTCCCTGCCGCTTGTACCGCTCGAAGCTGGCTTTCGTCAGCTTTTCCTCTGAACCGCCCAACTGGAGATCCTTGTAGTCGATGCGAAACCTCGACTGCCATCCCCGGTCGAAGCGGGCGGAGTTCAGGTAGGTTGCCCAGAAGTTATACGGATACATGCAGGCGGTGACGTCGACGCCGTTCGTCCGGGCCTTGTCGAGGAAGGCCAGAGATTCTTTCATCGAGAACGTGCCACCGGTGCTGTTTATGTGGTCGATGTGAATCGCGGCACC
>CAYQYP010000461.1:0-6846 GCA_964421755.1 uncultured Acidobacteriota bacterium | reverse complement strand
ACACGTACGCCTGGCTAAGCATTTCGGCCGTGGTGTTGTCGATCTGTTCCTTCCGGCGGACTTCATCGAACAGCGCCAGCAGGTCGTTGGCCCGCAACCGGCGTTTTTCCTCTCCCCGAAAATCGTGGATGATCTGGCCTTTATTCATCATGATCAGTCGGTCACCCAGGTTGACGGCCTGTTGCATCGAGTGGGTCACCATCAGCGTCGTCAGGTGATCTTTCTGGATAATGCTCTCGGTCAGCTCGATTACTTTCTTGGCGGTCTTGGGGTCCAATGCGGCCGTATGCTCGTCAAGCAGCAGGAGTTTCGGCCTCAGCCACGATGCCATGAGCAGCGTGAGCGCCTGACGCTGGCCGCCGGACAACTTTCCAATCATGGTGCTGAGCCGGTCCTCCAGACCCATGTTCAGCTGGCGTATTCGGGTCTTGAACTCGTCGAGCATGCGGGGGCTGACCGCCCAGCCCAATCCGCGGGTTTGCCCGCGCATGGAGGCGAGTGCGAGATTCTCGGCGATCGACATGTCGGGGGCGGTTCCGCTGAAGGGATTCTGGAAAACCCGGCCGACGTAGCGAGCCCTCTGGTGCTCGGAGAGCCGTGTGATGTCGTGTCCGTCCAACAGAATCTGCCCGGCATCGACTTGGAAGGCGCCCGCTACAGCATTGAGCATCGTGGACTTACCGGAGCCGTTCGTGCCCAGGACGGCGACGAAGCTGCCGTCCTCGATCGTGAAGCTGACGCCCTGCAGCGCTTTCACTTCATCCGGTGTATCTTGATTGAACGTTTTATAGATGTTGCGCACCTCAAGCATGAGCCGCCTTCCTTTCCTTGATGCGCAGTTTCGCGAGCAGACCCGGCAGGATAAGGGCTGCGAAAACGAACGCCGCGGTTATCAGCTTCAGATCGTTCGGATTCATGCCCCAGCGCAGGGCAATCGCAACGAGCAGTCGGAAAAGAACACAACCCATGATTGTTCCGGTGATCAAAAACCCGACGCTTTTCACTCCGATCAGGCTCTCGCCGATGATCAGGCTCGCGATTCCCCAGACCAGCATGCCCAGCCCCATCTGGACATCGGCGAACCCCTGATACTGCGCCAGAAGAGCACCGGACAGGGCAATGATCCCGTTGGCCAGAGCCAACCCGCACACGACCATAAGGTCCGTGTTGCCGCCGAGCGCGCGGATCATCTGCGGATTATTTCCGGTCGCGCGCATCGCGGTTCCCAGGTTCGTCCTCAAGAAAACGAACAGGATCACCCCGACAACAACCGCGGCGAAGAAGGAGAGGAGCAGTACCGACAGGTCCGTCCCGGCAACGGACCAGCCTGCGATTTGAACCGTCTCGCCGAACACTCGTTTTCCCACATCCTCGGCTTGCGAGGCCAGCGTGCGCTCCGACAGGAGCGGCAAATTACTTCGCCCCATGATGTGCAGATTGACCGAGTAAAGGGCCGTCATGACCAGAATGCCGGAGAGGAGCTCGTTGATTCGAAACCTGGTGTGAAGAATTCCGGTGGTCGCGCCAGCCGCAAGCCCGGCCAGGGTGGCCACCAGCGTGGCGGTCAGGGGATCGACCTTGTAAACCAACAGGGCGGCGGCAACGGCCGCGCCGAGCGTCACTGAACCGTCAGTCGTCATATCCGGGTAGTTGAACACCCGGAAACTGATGTAAACGCCAAGCGCGAGAAGAGAGAGAATGAAACCAATTGTCAGAGCACCAATGAGCACACCCATCCGAACACCTCACTTTTCCTCGACGACCTCACCGACCGGCCCGATCCAGCAGGTTCCCCGGCTGAATTCGCTCTCTCCAACGCCGATCAGCTCGCGATCGTCATTCAACAAGTGGAGGACACTTTGTATCTGCTCCGCCTCGAACAGGATTTTGACGATGTCACCCAGCTGTTCGAGGCCTTTCTTCAAAGGACGATGCGGGAAGATGGCCGCATGGAAATGACCGTGCAAATCACGCTTGCGCAACATTCTCCGGGTGAGCTTGGCGAGTGGCGCAGAGGGCTGACGGCTGACGATTCCGGCGACCAGCACGAGGCTGCGGGAGAAAGCCCGCTCGGTCGTGAAATTCATGCAGTCCCGCACCTCGGGGAAGCTGAAAGGAGAGCTCCCCGCGTGGAGCGCCAACGGCGATTTAGCCAGCGCCGCGCCAACCACCCCTGACGCTTCGGCCAGCATGACGACACCGATCGGATCCGCGGCGGATGCCTGGCTGGCGGCATCCATCACCTCGCTGAGAGTCAGTCCGGAACCGGTCTCAGCCGCTTCGAATCGCATCAGATGCGCGAAACTGCCGTCCAGGGAAATGCCGTACACGACGCTCAACTCAGGAACCAGGGAGCCGCTTTGCACAAGGTAGTCCGGGCGATTCGTTCCGTCGGTGGGGAGGTACGCGGCCGCCCCGGCTACGGCGATGTATTCGCCGAATCGATTTCGGCAGTCCGCGAATCCCTGGCCGATCGCGCCAAGTCCAATTCCAACGCGGTTGCCTGGGAATCGCTCGAGCTTGCAATCCTGCTCTGTGTAGCCGCCGGAGGTCAGGCGTGCCGGGTCGCCCAGGAGCGAGACTTTCAGACACGTGTTCCCTACTGCACGCAGCGAACAGACCACATTGCCGAAGCGTTGGGGCTCGCTTTCCCTGGACTCCTCGACCTCCGTTTTGGGCGCCGCCGCAAGCAATTGAGCCAACCCGACCATTTCAAGAACCGAAACAACAGTCTGGGATGGCCTTTCTATGATCAAGCTTCCGTTCAGGTTCGCCAGCTCCTTGTAAAACTGAAGGAGGACGCGAACCCCTGCGGAGCTGATGAACCGGATGCCCGCCAGATTCAGACTGATGTGATACTGGCCCGAGTGAATCTCCTCGGACAGCACGGTCGTCAGTTGGTTCGACCAGTACGAGTCAATGCGGCCGGCCAGTGTAAGAACGACGCCACCGGGCTTCGTGGATCGCTCGATCTCCAGTTTCTCTAACATCTTAGTCTCCAGTGACTTTGTCCGCCTGTGACAGCACGGCGGCCGGGACCCTTATGCCGAGCAGGCGTGCCGCTGGCTCGTTGATCAAAATCCTGGTCCTGCTCGGCGGCACGAAGGGGATCGTCGCCGCAGGCGCTCCCCGCGCGATTTTCAACCCGATTTCAGCCGTCTGTCGGCCGCAGTCGTAGTAATCGCGTGCCACGCCGGCAAATGCGTATCCTCTCTCAACCGGGTCGCTGCTCATCGCCAGAACCGGAACCTTGGCCTTTCGGGCCGCTTGTCCAAGACTCGCAAAGGCACTGCCAATGAGGTTGTCCGAGATCTGGCAGATCGCATCGACGCGCTTGGCGCACAAGGCTTCCGCAGCGTTCAGGACCTCTGAGCTTTGGTAGGCGGGGACCGCTTCAAGAAGGAGTCCATTCTCCTTACTCAACTTCTCGAGTCTTTCCTTGTAGATCTCCGAGTTGACTTCAGAAGGGTTGTACAGCGTGCCAATTCTCCTGGCGGCGGGCATGGTCGCTCTGAGCAGGCGGAGCATTCCGGCGAAATCAGCTTCGACTGAGACGCCCGCGAAATTGGGCAGGTGATCGGTATATGACTTGCCCGCGCCTGCGGCCACGGGGTCCGCCACGCAGCCGAACACCACGTTTCGGTCACGGACCTTCTTGACCGCGGCTTGCAGGGCTGGTGTACACAGCGCGAAGAGGATGTCTGGTTTCTCGGCAATTGCCGCATCGACCATCGTGTTCAGAGTCCCGACGTCTCCCTGGGCGTTTCGGCGGATCAACGTGTAATCTCTCGTGTCGACCAGACCGGCGTCTTTCAAGGCATCCATCATCCCCCGCTCCGTCTCCTCGACGTGGAAGGTATCGGCGAAAGAAACCAGGTAGAAGCTGAGCTTCTTCTGCGCTTCGGGGGCAGCCATCCGGACAACGTCTTCTGGGAACGAGATTCCGAGTTCCTTGGCCTGATTATGATTGAGAAGCACCTTCCTCTCGGCGTAGTTCTCGATCGGAATGTCGCTTGTCTTGGCGCCGAGGAGCACCTTGGCGGCTACTTGCCCTGAACGCCGGCCGGTCTGGTACCAGCCGATACCAATGGCGGCCAGTGCTCCTTTATGCGTGAACTCCGGATCGTTGATGAACAGGGGCAGCTTGTGTTTACCGGCGACTTTGCAGATCGCGTCGAAAGCCTGCAGGGCCGTGTTGTCTCCGGTTACCCAGAGTGCGTCCACGTTTCGGGAGGAGACAACGTCGACGGCCTGGTACACCTCATTGGTCCCGGTGACGGTGATCTCCTCCAGTCGAATCCCCTGTTTCCGGAACAACTCCCGGGCGACGCTGATGACCTTGACGGAGTTGGCCTCGGACGAGTTGTACACGGTTCCCACTGCCTTCACACCTGGCTTTACCTTCAACATGACGGCTATCGTGTCTTCCAGGGGAGGAAACGACCCGACGCCAGTGATGTGAGGCAGGTGATCAGTGAATGACTTACCGGCGCCGGCGGCGATCGGATCATACACGTAAGTGAATACCACCGGGGTTTGCCGGACCGACTTGCATGCGGCCGCAAGGCAAGGCGTCGTCAAGGCGACCATCAGATCCAGCGAGCCGTCATCCAGCGACTGCAGCACCGAGGGAATCATCGGAATTTCGGCATTCGCGTGTTTGAAGATCACTTGGAGATTCTGGTCCTTCACGAATCCTCGTGCGGCGAGCTCCTCGAAAAGCCCCTTGAAAACCATGTCCGCACCTTCGTCTGGTGCGAAATACCCGACACCGAGCCGGTAGACACGGCCGGGTTGTGGCCTGGATGAAGACTCGCTCCCGGTTGGGGCGGCTTGCCGATTGCCTCTATCGCTAAACAGCAGAACCGCCGCGGCGATGAGGATCAGGCAAAAACCGAGGACGAGCCGGCGGATGATCATGAGAGCGCCCATACAGTTACTCCCGCGTTGATGGACTGGCCGTGGACGCTGAGTATAAGCGACCCGATGACTCAACGTAAGCCCCATCGATTGCGCAAATCTCGGGTCGCGGGTGTGGTAAAGTCGGCGCCATGGGAGACAGGAAGCCCGCGGTAACAGCCCTGTTTATTCTGCTTGGGCTGTGGCTGTTGCTGGCCGCGGGTTCTTCCGGCCATGTATCGGTAACGGATGAAGTCGGCTATTACTTCATGGCTCGCAGTTTCGTCGACCATGGTTGGTTCGAGGTCCCGGCGGTTGCAGATTCGGGAAACCTGCGATCCGCAAGGCAGGGACGCGACGGCAGGCACTACCTCCCTTTCAGCTTCGGTCACGCCGTTTACCTGTCCCCCTGGGTTTGGCTCGGGAACAAACTGCAACCGGCACTCGGGGTGGAGTGGGCCCCAGTTTTTGTCGCCTCCTTCGCCCACAGTTTAAGCACAGCCACGACTTGGGCATTGTTCTTCTTGATCCTCCTCACCTACGGCGTCCGGCACCGGCGGGCTGCGATTTTTGCAGTGCTTGCGATGGCTAGCAGCCTGGCCTTTCCCTATGCTCGGTCGCTGTTTTCCGAGCCCCTTCTGGCCCTTCTGCTGACGGCGGCATGGCTTTGCTTTCGTCAGCAAGGGTCTCGCTGGTTCCTGTTCGCCGCGCTCGGCGGATTGGCTCTCGCGTTAGCCATTACGGTGCGTCCAACGACCGTCGTCCTGCTCCCGGCCTTCTGGTTCCTCGCGTGGGAACAGCACCGGAGTCAGGTAACGACCCGCCTGACATGGCGGCCGAGCGGCTGGATACGCGGTGGATGGCGGCTGGGGGTCGTCTGTCTCCTGGCGATTCTCGGTATCGGGCTTTTCATTGGATACAACTACGCGCGCTTTGGACAGCTCTTCACGACCGGCTTTACCGTGTTCCCGGACGGTCGTCCGGTTGGCTGGAATAGTCCCATCTGGTACGGGCTCGCGGTATTCCTGATCAGTCCCGGCAAGGCGATCTGGCTGTACGCCCCGCTGCTTGTTCTTGGCGCCGTTGGCTGGAGGAGTCTCTGGAAGTGCGCGCGGATTTCGGCCATCTCGGTGGCGTGGCTCTTTATTGCCAACCTGGTTCTTCACAGCCTCTGGTGCCAACCCGAGGGCGGTTACTGCTGGGGTCCCAGGTTCTTTGTGGGCATCTTGCCTCTGTTGCTGCTTCCTGCCGCAATCTTTGTGGATCGAGAAAGTGGCAGGCTGCTGGGCCTCAGGACGGCGGCCGTAGTTCTTGTCTGTTTGGGCATCGGTGTTCAGTTGCTCGGCACGGTTGCCAACTTCTCGACCGTGATCAGCTTGCACAGGCTCGCCTCGAGGTCGAGTGCGGTTTCCCCTTACTACTACCCGGCTGGCCGGTACAATCTCCGCTTTTTGCCATTCCAGGCTCAGAAAGCCGTAATAGCCGACACTCTGTCCTCGGGTGATCTGCTGTCCGAGCGTCTGGACGCGATAACCCAATACACGAATCGCCTGCTGATCGTCACTTTCCCGTACTGGTCGGATACCCTCGACATCTGGTCGGTACACCTTGTGAAGGACGGTTTTTCACCCGTGGCCGTCTGGACTGTCCAGATCGGCCTGGTACTCGCTGGACTGTTCCTACTGTCTGCCGCCTTCCGTCGGCATAAGCCAGTAATGCCCTCTGCAACCCCGGAACCCAACGACCTCAGGGACAGCAAGGACCTCAACGAAAAAAGCATGTCCCGTCCTTGAGGTCCTAGCCCGCATTTCTCAGTGCGCCGTGCAAAGGCGCTCATGTTCAGTGGGTGCGAATCCCACCCGGCAGCTATTGCTCCAGCCGGAAGCAATCGGAGCGTTGTTGGAGGAAACGAAAACGACGGAGCCTTCGGTGTAGAGGGTCGCTTAA
>CAYQYP010000460.1:0-100673 GCA_964421755.1 uncultured Acidobacteriota bacterium | reverse complement strand
CGACTTACGGCTCTGGATCCCAGGGTAGGCTGCAAAAAACGCAGCCAACCCTGGGCTTTGCTACGCAACGCCTTTGGCGTTGGAAACCGTCAATATCCTCTCAGCCAAATGCGCTAACTGGTCTTATTCAACACCCTCGCTTTCGTGCGCGGCTCCGAAACGCTCCTTTGCCCGCGCCGTTTCCGGCCCGGTTGACGGGATGCCCGCTACTTCCCAGCCGCTTCCCGGTAGACTTCCAGCGTCTCGGCAGCGGTTTTCTCCCAGGCAAACCCGGCAGCATGCTCGACTCCCCGCCCTCGTAGCTCATCTCGACAGCTGATCGCCTGGAGCACGCCTTCGCAAACGGCATCCAGCTGCGGCTCCACCAAGACCGCGGCTCCGCCGCAGATCTCCGGGTAACACGATCGGTTGGCCGCAACCACCGGAGTGCCGCACGCCATCGCCTCCAGCAGCGGTAACCCAAACCCTTCGTACTCCGAGACCGAAAGCAGCAGGAGAGCTGCGTTATACACTGCGGCCAGCTGATCCACCGACAGTGAATTGAGGTGTCGTACGGATTCAGGCAGTGGACCGCATCCTTTTAGCTTTCGTCCAACCAGGACCAGCGGAATACCGAGCCTTTCGGAAGCGCGAACGAGCAGTTCGGGGTTGCGGCGGGTGTGGAGGTCTCCAACATGCAGCAGGAATCGGGGCGGGAGCGCAAGCTCCATTTTGATCCGCTCCGCGCCTCCTTCGTCGCGATGGAACTGCGCTGCCACCCCAAGGTAGATGATCCTCACTTTAGGTACGAGTTCGGGTCGAAGCCTGGCGATTTCTCGAGCGGAGAACGACGATGAAACGATGATCCGGTCCGCCTTTCGCAGCGACGCGCTGTAGTAACCCCGCCGTACGCGACCGGTTTTGTACGGGTAGAAGTCGTCGGACGCCAGGTAGGAGACGTCATGTGCGGTCACAACGGTGGGACAGAAACTGATCAAAGGGCCAGTATAGGCCGCCGCGTGATACACATCCCACCGGCGAACCAGCTGCGCGAAAGGGACGCGCGTGTTGTTCCAGACGAGATTATTGGACGGAACGCTCGCTGATAATGGCTCGAGACAGGTCAGGCAGCGCAACAGATTGCGAACGTAGGTCGCCGATCCTCCGGCATTGTGGACGAGTGACCGGGCGTCGATTCCCACTCTGAGTTCCGACCTACCGGCTGTACGATTCATATAAGGCAATAAGCTGTTCAGCCGCCCGCTTCCAGCTGAAAAGACAAGCGCGCTCAACCCCCTTCTGGATCATAGTCCGCCTCTTGTCGGCGTCGTTGGATACGCGCTCGAAGGCACGTATGAAGTCGCTGGTATCAGTCGCTTCGAAATACTCGCAAGCGTCCCCTCCCACCTCCGGGATGGAAGAAGTCCTGCTGGCTATTACGGGTGCCCGACAAGCGAATGCCTCCAAAACCGGGAACCCGAAACCTTCATAAAGCGACGGGAAGACGAACAAATCACAGCAGGTGTAGAAATCCGGCAAATCCGAATCGGGGACAAAGCCGGGGAAGACAACGTGATCCTGCATCCCGGCGGCAGCAACGCGGCGCCTGATTTCCCGCACTTCTTCAATGTCCCATTCAAAGGTCTCCCCGGCCAGCACTAGCTGGCCTGTGTAGCCGAGACGGTGAATTTGACCGAATCCCTCGACGAGAAACCCGAGGTTCTTCCGAAAATCACTGCCACCCACGTAGAAGAGAAAAGGTCCGTTCAACCCGTACTTTTCAGCCAAGCGACCGGCCGACGCGGCCGGGTCCCGCGGGCCGAACGTAGCGTGATAACCAGGGTAGATGACGCTCACCCTCTCCTCGGGAAAGTTCAGGCGCTCGCAGATGTCGTTTTTCGAATGAATGGAGTCAGTCAGGATGCGGTCGACCGAACTAACCCTCGACAGTCCATAGCGCAACGCAAACGCAAAATCATACGGAACGCTTCGCTTGGTTTGCTCCCAGTAAATGAAGGGAATCAGGTCGTGGAGCGTCAGGAACACCGCGCAGTCACGGGTTTTTGGGATGGCCATCATGTCCGTGGCGTGGAAAACGCGTACGTCCGTCTTGCGAATCGCGCGTGGAAGAAGGATGAGGTCGGGCAGCCACGCGAGACGACCCGGCCGTGACAGCTGGTAAATCGGCTGCAGGAGATGGGGCCCTTCAAACGCGGGGGGATCCTCTCGCTGCGCATAGAGCACAAATTCATGACCGGCTTTGTTGGCATTCAGCACCGACTCAACGAGCTGTCTCGTATACCGGCCAATTCCCCGTCTGCGCGAGCTCTTCTTCTGAACCGGCCGCACATCTATGCCGATGCGCATCAATCCCCACTCCCGTCGAGGTATCGGAGTGCCTGGGATGCCTTGCGATACCAGGGGTTGTAGCGGAGCGCGGTTTTGAGCAGCTTCCTAGCCTCGTCAGGACGGCCGGAGGCCATGTACGCGGTTGCCAGATTAGTAAGGCTTTCGGGACTGGGCGTTTCGCGCACGACGATTTCGTACTTCTCGGCAGCCCGTTCATAGCGGCCGAGAATCATGAATACCGCCCCCTGAAGGTTATAGCTCTCCGACAACCCCGGGTTCATTTCAACGGCGGAGTCGAGTCGGCGAAGCACCCCCTCCAGATACGCTCGCCTCTCCAACGCGGTCGACCGAGGGTCTCGGGCGCGATCCAACAGCATGCCCGCCTCACCAATCCGCGAGTTTGAACGCCATATTTGGATTTGGGGCATGGCCACCAAGACAACCGCCAGGCAAGCGATTGCAGCCCGCGCTTGCCACGGCAAGCGATTCAGAGGCGTCAACCGCACAACCGGCTCCTTTTCGCCATTCCTCTCACGGATCACCGCCGAGAGAGACGCGAGTACAAGAACTATGTACGGAGTCGTAACCGAAAGATGCAGCGGGAAAAAGCCGAGGCAACTGACGGCGACAAAAACGAGGCCTAGACAGAGAATCCCAGCCCAGTACCGGCCTGCCGGGTCCGATGAGCGAGAGCGCACCGTGGCCCGAACTCCTGCCCCCAGGAAACCGAAGAGAGCCACCACGAAGATCATCAAACCAGCCAGGCCGAGTTCCTCCCAGATCTGTAGGTACTCGTTGTGCGCCTGCTGGTAAGCGCCGGGCTGATCGATCAATTTGATCCGACCAGCCGTCTTTTGGGCGTGGTAGTAGAAGAAATCCCTGGGAAAAGTATTCAGCCCCCGGCCTGCAAGCGGTCTCTCTTTGATCATCTCGATCGTCACAAGAAAGGCCGGGTGGCGGCCGGAGGTGGCAGCCGACCAGTCACTCGCGCGGATCTGCGACCAGCTGTCCTTGATGCGTACATACAGGCCGGACTGTGTGAACAATAGCGCTGCCACAACGAGGCCAACCGCCAACAGGGCCAACGTCTTACCAACTTTCGGCTGTTGCTTCCGCCCGGCGCCCTGTTGCAGCGCCCACCATACGTGAAACAGGAGCCAGAGGAACAGGCTCAATCCGAGAGCGACTGCAGCAGTCAGAGTCCGGGAAGCCGAAAGACCGGCCAGGTTCACGAGAATCAGCACCAAGCAAAGCACTCGTTTCGCTGGTCTACGCTCCGCAAAGAGACCGAACAGTAACATCAGCGCACTAAGCCCGAACAGGAGACCGCCGCTGTTGACTTCCCCGATCAAACCCGCCGGGTTCATACGGCCTTGGATAGTGCCGCCCAGGGGATCCATCATGAGAGGGAAGCGCCCGTAGTATTCCAGAACGGCGAGCACCGCGTTAACCGCCATCGAAGCGCCAATAACCAGCCAGACTTGACGGTGAAACCATTCGGACAGGCCGTCGCGCAGGCAGAAGAAGAGCAGCAGAGAGCCCGCGATCCAAGCCACTCCGCTCCACCCGTGCGCCGAACCGGAAAGTAGAGTATGAAGGGCGGTGTAGACCAAGCCGGCAACCAGCACCGTTTCCCAGCCGAGCAATGACCAGCGGAAGTGAGAGACCCGCCGAATCAGGAAAACGCCGGCCAGTGTCGCGATCCCGATGGCCGTGAAGACGTCCTTTGGAAGACGGAACTTATCGAAACCGACCGGCGAGAAAACGAACGGCAACACGGCTAAAAAGGCGACGGCGACGGCCGCCACCAGTACATCGGAGTCGGCCTGAGAACCGACTGCACCCTTTGCATTTAAACGCCTGCTTTTCAAGGAACCAGTGCTATACTCCTCTCGATGTTTTCCCGGTCTTGTCGCCTGCCCCGGGCCATCGCTGGCGAGATACTCGTTGATCCCCGACGAGTTCGACCGAAGGCCTAAGAATAAATGCTAACCATTCTTCTGGACAACAAGTATCTGATTCGGGAGCTGGTCGCCCGGGATGTGAGAAGCCGTTATATCGGGTCGGTAGTAGGCGTCTTCTGGTCGATCTTGAATCCCCTGGTTCAACTGATCCTGTACACCGTTATCTTCTCGCTGGTGCTCAAGCTGCCCTTCGAAGAGGACAACTCAGCCGGGCGCTTCGCCGAATACCTGTTTTGTGCGCTGCTCCCCTGGATGGCACTTCAGGAAGGCGTCACTCGCTCATCCCGAACCTTCATCGAGAACAGCGCCTTAATCAAGAAGATGCGCTTCCCCCTGGAAGTGCTTCCTTTCAGCGTGGTCATGTCGGCGTTCTTTCATCAGTTTCTCGGGACCTTCGTCTTTGTCCTGATTCTCATGGGCAACCAGACGCTGAACGTAAACCTGTTCGGTTTGGCGTTCCTCCTTTTCATCTTTCAGATCCTGATGATCTACGGGCTCTCGCTGCTGGTATCTTGCCTGAATGTCTTCTTTCGGGACATCGCTCAGATTCTCGGCGTACTGTTCATGTTCCTGTTCTGGGTAACCCCGATCGTCTACGCGAAATCGCGGGCGCCAGAGTCCTTTCGATGGGTGCTCAACCTCAATCCGCTGACCCACATGGTGGAAGCCTACAGGTTTGTATTCCTGGGCAGCCCGACACCGTCGCTGGCGGGTCTCGCGTATTGGATTGGTTTCTGCCTCGTGTCTTACTACTGCGGCATCTTCATCCTTCGGCGCACTCGCAATGAGCTGGTGGATCTCATATGAGCTCCATTATCCGGGTCAGCGGCCTCTCGAAGGTCTATAAGCACTATTGGGGACCTCGTTCACTGCTCAAAGAAGTTATCTTCGGTGTCGTATCGCACCATCAGCAAATCGCGCTGAAGGACGTTGGCTTCGAGCTGGCCGAGGGCGAAGCCTTCGGGGTCGTGGGCAACAACGGGGCCGGCAAAAGCACGCTCCTGAAAATCCTCGCCGGGACAGCTTTCCCCAGCTCGGGGACTGTCCGGGTGACCGGACGGGTCACTGCACTCCTGGAGCTCGGCGCCGGCTTTCACCCAGAGTTTTCCGGACGGGAGAATATTTACTTCAACGGCGCGCTGCTTGGGCTTAGCCGTGAGGATATTCGTGCGCGCGAGAAGGAGATCGTCGAGTTCAGCGAGCTGCAAGACTTCATCGGCAAGCCGGTAAAAACCTACTCCTCTGGAATGTACCTCCGACTCGGTTTCGCCGTGGCCACCGGGTTCGACCCCTCGGTCCTTATCATCGACGAAGCGCTCGCAGTGGGCGATCAGCACTTTCAGAAGAAATGCACCGATCGGATCCTCGGATTTCGGCGCGAGGGAAGGACTCTCGTCTTCTGTTCGCACAATCTCTATCAGGTGAAGACACTGTGTGAGCGGGCCATGTGGCTCGACAAAGGAGTCGTTCGGGCCATCGGACCGTCGGATCAGGTGGTCGAGGCGTACACCGACGAACTGCGTCAGGAGACCAAAACGTCGTCGCAGAACGGAAATGGCGGGGAGCCCCCCGCGGAAACGGCAGATTCCTGGGTCTCCGAGGCAGTCATGACGGGGGCGAACAGGGAACCAAAGAGTGAATTCCTGACTGGGGAGACGCTTCGACTTGCCATTTCAGGAGTTTTTCGGTCCGGCTTCCGCGGCCGGCCGGCGTTCGGCGTCTCTATTGTGCGCAACGACGGCCTGTCCGTTTTTGTAACGTCAAGCATCCAAGCCAACGCCGAGCTGACCCGAGCCGGCGAGGATACCTACGCAGCCGTCCTGATCCTCCCCGAACTGCAACTTCTATCGGGGGCGTATCTTTGCCACGCGTTTACGACCGATCAGGACGGCATCCAGGCGTACGGCGGGAAGTTCATTCGGTTCAGCGTCAAGAGCGAGCCATTCGATCAGGGCCTGGTCAAGCTGGATCACCGCTGGGAATGAGGCTCGAACCTGCGGGACGGGCAAAGGCCTGCGCCAGCCCGGGACGCGGCAACGACGCAAGTGTGCACATTTTTTGGCGTCGCTGCCGACCGGCCGAAATCGAGTGAGGGATGCTCGTGAAATGCCCCCGCTCTCCTTGCTACTCCTTCAAATATTCCTGCAGGAGGAGGGCGAACCGTGCGGCGGGCATCGCCAGGATTTCGCCCACGGAGAAGCGACCAACGAGGCGATCGCCAAAGTCGTACGCGATCCGCAGTCCCTCTTGCGTCGGCGGGGTTTCCGCCTCCAGCAGGGTTCTGGCGACTTCCTTACCCCCCATACGAAGATACGCGAGGATCGCCTTTCGCCGCACGGCGAGCTTTTCCGCCGGGTGCTCCAAGGCCTTCTCGGGTAAACCGAAGCATTGTTCAGGCGTTTTCGCCAGCCCCAACGAAACCGCGAACCGGGTCGCCAGCCCTTCGCGGACAATGACCGCATCAAGCCGGTCGTCCGCTCCGGGCATCACTCCCCAGAGCCGCACCTTGAGTTGCAGGCGTCCCAGAAATGCTTTGAGGTAGTCCCCCTGATACTTCTTGGAGATTCTCTGAGTATCGACCCGAACGACCAGTTTTCGGGCGATATAGTCCATCGAGACCGGGTCTTCAACCAGACTCGGCATGAGAACGATCGGGTTATCGGCATAAAGCGCAGGATTCTTGGTCTTCACGGTCGAAATCACCGCCTTGACTTCTGTGGCGACGCGCTCTGACTGCGCCTTAAACTCTGGATCTGCGAGCAGGTTGAAAATGGTCCTGAGCCTCTCCTCAGTTAATGCCGGAGTCGCCCCGTCGGGGTAGACGAGATCCTGCACAAGCGGCAGGAAGGTCGTGTCAACACTGGAGATCCAGAATTGTTTGAACTTCTCGAAGGAATCCCTGGGGGCTTTCTTCAGAAGAAGCTGGTTGAAATCGATGACGTGGTTGGTGTCCACCTGGCTTTCGAAGCCGAGAGGCCTGAAGCCACTCGCAAGAGGTGACCTCTTGACCGCACTGGCCGGAAATGACACAGGCAACTGAGGATGGAGCAGCTTCCACTGACCTTTCATCTTCCCGTGCTCGCCGGGGGCCAACTCAATCTGCATGTGGCGGGAAAGGGGAACTCCGCTCATGATGAGTCTTTTCGGTTCGACTCTAGCCACGCTCATTGGCTCTTCTTCCCACAAGCTATTGAAATAACGCGGCCTGAGCTCTTTGCCAACCTTTTCGATAGCTAAGAAGGCCGACTCCTTGTCGCGCCCGTCTATCGTGATTTGCCAAACTCCCACCCAAAAATCGTCGGCTCCGGCCGCAAGCGCCGGAGCCGATGAAGTGAGCAGGAGAGCCAAGGCGAAAACGCCGACTCTACTGCGGATTATCATGCTGTATTCTTCCTTTTATCCTTCCTTAGCGCGTAACCGAAATCGGCAGCGTGGAAAAAGCCTCACCTATTTTAGTCGTTTTCAGAATCGTAACCACGATGTCTTGGCCGTTTTCCGACTGGATCACCAGTGATCCCGGTTTGGCATAGGGCGGCAACGCGCCTTCAGGCAGTGGAACAGCCAGCTGCGTGTTCTTCCCGAGACCAGTGGATGGAAGGTCCGGAAACACCTGCCAGGTACTCAAGACCGACTCGCCGTTTTCCGTGTCGACAACCTTCACTACGAGCTTCGTCGGTGAATCGCCCGGATTGGCTATCGCAATCGCGATGGGTTCGGCCGGATCGAAGAACGTGACCACTTTCTTCGCCGGGGGAGAAGAGAACAGACTGATCTCCCTCACGAGGTTTCCGCTCACAAGCTCAAACATTTGATACTGCACCATGCCGAAGAGTTTGACATCGGAGGTGACTCGAGCCCAACCGACTCGGATCTCAGGGTTAGAAAAGGTGAACCTTTGGCTCGTCATCTGCTTGATTTCAAACGATTCATTCTCCCAAGCCTGACCGTTGACTGTCGGGTTCAAGGGGTCGCCCTTCTGATCAAAGAACTCGATACTCACCTCATGGGCATCCCTATCCGTATCGTTCACGAGCAGAATTACAGTTTTAAGTTCCTGGCCGATCACCTCAGACGGCCCGACGCCGACCTGCGGGAAGTACAAGGCCGGAATCTCGACTTTTTCAACCATTTCGAAGATGATCTGTGCGCCGTCCTCCTGATTGGCTGCGTCTTTCACCGTGAGGGAAACAGTGACTGTTCCCAAGGTTCCGGCAGCGATTGCCAACGTTGCGCTTGCGGTCGTTTCCCCGGTTAAGGTCACGCCAGGCGTTTCAGTCACGCTCCACGCAAAGGAAGCAATCGTTCCGCCCTCGACGCTGCTCGTGCTTCCGTCCAGGTGTATGACCTTCGCCGTATCGGTTTCGATCGGAGGCGGTGGTGTAGCCGCGGTCAGCGCACCACTGCCCACGCCGTATTTGATGCGGGCTACGGGCGGCGGTCCCTGGACATTGACGATCACGGACGCGGTACCAGTTTCGTTGTTTGGGTCTTTGACCGTCAGGGTAATCACGACAGTGCCACGTGCGCTCCCGGAGAAATTTACTGTATAACTCTCCGAAGCCGCCCCCCCAATTGCAGTGGCGCTACCGGTCAGCCCCGCCGTGTCCTTGGTCCATGCATAGGTTAGGACACCTGCCTGAGGATCCGAACTCGTTCTGCCGTCGAATGTAACGGTCTGGGAACCGGTCAAGTTCAGGGTGATAGTCGCAGGAGCCTCCGCCAGCGTGCCGCTGCTTCCTATCTTGTACTTTATCCGCGCAACCGGCGCCGTCGCCGAAGCAGCAGTGAAATTGAACGTCATCGAGGTGCTGTTGGACACCTGGGCCGAATCGCGAACGGTCAGGGAAACGTTCGCCGAGCCGGCGAACCCCACCGGGACCACGAAACTGGCCGTAGAGCTGTTCGCTCCAGTGAGGCTGAGTCCCGAAGCGCCAGTTAAAGACCACTGGTACGAGGAGATCGCTCCCCCCGGATCGGTACTGCCGGTGCCATCCAGAGTGATGGTGTGAGATGCATTTGTTATGACCGCGACGTTACCCGTCGGCGTGGTCAGAGTCCCGTTGTCGATTTTGTACTTGATGCGCGCCGTCGGCGGAGTGTTTGCTGAAGCCGGCTTGAAGGCAACTGCAAACCGAATTGACGTCTGACAATCGAAGACGTCCACCGCCCTGAAAGTGATGTGCGCCGTGGCCGTCGTGTTTGGTGCGGTGAACGAGATCGTTGCGGTGGAAGTAGTGCTGGACGTCTTCACATAGTTGGCGGCCTGCACATTCACACCGAGCGCGGTGAGCTCGCTATAGTCCACCCAGAAAATCCTGGCCCCCGTTGACTTGATATCGGGGTTCGCAAGATTCTCCTTTTCGCTCGCATCCGTCGCGGTCACCGTCAGCGAGACAGTGCTTCCGCCGGTGTAGAGCGGTTTGAACTGATTGGCCGCGGGAGAGATCGAGACCGTCGGCGGTGTATTGCTGGTGCAGCCAGTGGTTGTTGGCACCCAGTCAGCCGCACCCCCGTTCTCGGGCGTCGAGCCACCGGGGCCACCACCAGGCGTCTGGGTGACATTGACGGTGATTGTCTTTTCGGCGTATTGGCCGCCGGATCGATTCTCCGTCGCCCTCAACCTGAACTGGTAAGTGCCCACGGAAAGAGCCGGATGAGTTCCGCCTACATTCCATTGATATGGCGGGGAATTCCGAACCGTGGTCACGATGGGATCCATCGTGGTTCCGGATCCCTGAACAAAGGTCCAGGTGAAGCTGCAAGGGTCCTCGGCATCCGTAACACTCGCTGACAGCTGAATTGGATCCCCTGCGAGGATATTGACGGGTGAAGTCGCAGTAATGACGGGGAGCGTATTCCCCGAAGACTGACGCTTCGCTAGATAGACGGTAGTCGACTTCCTGACTTCGTGAAGTCCGTCAATCAGGACAAGCGTTACCATCACCTGAGCTGTCTGGGTCGCGAGCCCCGGTATCGTGAATCCAGACGAAGTCCCCTCGGTGCCGAAAAAGACCAGCGGCTGAAGGAAGGAGCCCTGCAGAGTCTGAGCTATCCATTCATGCCGCATACCGCTGCTGTCTGGATCAACGGAACTGTCGGAGCTGAAAGAAACACCGTCGCCCTCGCGTATGGGGTTGGTGGCAGATGACTCCGGGTCGACGACAATCACCGGCTGAGGCGGTTGGTTCACACCGGAGATCACCGCCTCGAATTGCCGCGACATGCCGACATCTCCATGGAGTTGGGTGTCAGTGTGATTCACCGTCACCTCGATGATGATCGACGAACCAATCGGGTTGCTCGAAGCCGATACCCAGGGGAAATCGACCGTCACATAGGGGCGATTAACCTGGGCAAAATTGGCTTTACCAGTCGGGTCGGAAACAATCCGCCACTGGTACGACAGCGCGTGGCCTTCCGGGTCCGTGGCCGCGGCCCGGAACGTCACCGGATTTCCCATCAGAGTGATGTTTGTGGAGTCGTCCGTCATCGTCGACTCATCCCAAACAAGGGTCTCCTGGGCGAGACAAGGCAGACAAATAAGAACCAGACTTAGGATACCAATCAGAGAGAATCGATGCGGCATAGTGTTTAATCCTCAACTTGCCTTACTTGGGAACCCTGACGCGCTCCAGCCAAACCTCACCCGAGTAACGCGTGGTGGCCTGACGCACCGGTTGTTCCCTGTATAAAACCACAAGACCGTCGGGTAAAGGCAGCAAATGCAGGAGCGCCCTATCCCTCCCCCCCAAGTCTGGTGCAAGGCGGAGTATATCACCGGAACTGCGTTTTTTTTCACCGGAAAAAAGCGAAATTTTCCACATTAATGAGCTCACCCTGTAGCTGGCACCCACCGCAAAGCCGGACTTCAAGTTGACCGGGGCGAAATTAATGGCGTAGAAGGACTCATTCACCATTTCCGGCGGGGCCAAGGGCTTGCTACCAGACAACTTCCCGGGGTCTAGCTGCAGAGTATAAAGCCTGTAACGGCGCAGCTGGCCTGACCCGCTCTTCGTCAGATACGCGACCTGGGCCTCTTTGGCGGTGGACAACACCGCGTAGTGCACTTCCGTGACTTCTTGGCCGGACAAAACCCGGTCTTTGCCCCACGCGCCTTTTTCGAAGGAATCAGCCACAAGCCTTTTTCCAAAGGCGGTCGTTTCGGTCCACAGAACAACAAGCCGATCGCCCACAGCAACCGGGCGCGGCTGGGCGACCGGAAGCTTCGGGTCATCGTTGACCACTTCCGATGGCTCCCATGTCTGGCCTCCATTCTTCGACTGCCTGATCATTACTTTCCAGGACCTTCGATCGGTCTGAGTCCACCCCATCACCAGGTGACTCGGGCTGACCTCCATCAGGAAGGGCTGAACACTCTCACCCTGGATGTCAAGAGACGGGCTGGCATTCGTCCACGACTTGCCGCCATCCGTGGACCGCAGACAATAGATTTCGTTCTCAGCCCCGAGATCCGCGACCCGTGCACTCCCGTAAACGAAGATATGCCCGGTATTTGCCACAATGACCCGGGCGGCCGTTGGAAGATCGGTCCGCACCGGAAGAACTGATTTTTCCCAGGTCTTCCCATTGTCGTCAGACGAGGCAAATGCGATTGACCCGCCCTCTCCCGCCTTCTCGCTCCAGACTGCGAGCAGTCTCCCCTTGCTCCAGATCAAGTCGGGCAAGACCCCTGGCGCTGAAGTCGTAAGTGGCTCACTATGCGCCGCGCGCTCGCCCGGCGCGATCCGGGCATACATGACGACGCTGCGCTTGCGTTCCACAGAGAACGCCTGAAAGGCAACGTGCACCACTCCCTTGCTGTCGACCACTGCCGCTGACTCACGGACGTCGGGCTGTTGAACAGCAGTTTTCGCCTGCGGGGGACTGATCCTAACCGGTTGCGCGCAAGCAAGAGAAACCAGGATGGTCCAGACTGAAAGACGGAAGGCCTTGGATATCACTACTCATTCCTCCACGTTTTACTTAAGTGCTGCAGACAAAAAAAAGGGGAAGGGCAAAATCCCCCTTCCCCTTTGCTTGCCGATTTCAGAGACTCTCGTTAGGGAGTCTCGTCTCCGGAGTCGGAAACCTCAGGATCGGACGGAACCGTCCAGAGGTACCAGGAAACACCGAATCCCTCGAATTTCGCAACGTACACACCAATCGTCATGAAGGAAGCACCGTACATCAGGTTGCCCTGATTGTGATCGGCGAACTTGGAAATCTGGAAAGTCGAGGTGCCGTAGCCAGAAGCATGGGCAGTGTCAACACCAGTTCCAGCATCCGCGGGCACGAACACGCGATCCGTGTTGTCGCGCACGAAGCGGATCCATCCGCCGGAGATGTCTTCGGATTCATCGGCCCAGGTCGCCAGGGGTCTCAAAAGGCCTCTGAAGTTCTCGCCGACGGGACCGAAAACATTGATTCCTTCACCAAATGTGTTCAGGTCGGCCAGGGACAGCTCATCCAGGTTGCCTGATCCGTTGAAGAAATCGACGTTGCTCTGCTCGTCTCTCACGGTCTTGAAGGTTCTCAAGCAAATGCAGGTGATCTTCAAGATCGAAACCGCCGAAATGGTCGGTGGGGACACCGGGACACTCGGTGGGGAATCAAAGGTAAGGATGTTCTCGTCGTTGTCGTAGATCTGCATGATGTAGACGGTAGCAGCCGGGCTGATGTTGGCCGCCGCATCTCGCAACGTCACCGCGGTGCTCGCGGCGTTGTTGCTGCCATTGTAGTCGTCAACAACGGACAAGAAGTGGATCCACTGATCTTCACCCTCGGTACCCAGGAAGGCACTTGT
This sequence comes from uncultured Acidobacteriota bacterium, assembly GCA_964421755.1. Lineage (GTDB taxonomy): Bacteria > Acidobacteriota > UBA6911 > RPQK01 > RPQK01 > CAVUUN01. The sequence goes on along the minus strand of CAYQYP010000460.1, from coordinate 87,578 downwards.
ACCCAGAGCACCGTAGAAGGAGTCGCTGGCACCGGAGATGTCGAGGTCATCCGTATCCAACGAGTGGTCGTCGGTTACTTGGGCATCGTTGTATCTCAAGCCGGCGACGTCTCCACCATGAACTTCATTACGCAGGTAGATGTGGTTCGTGAACGAGACGTTAAAATCGCCGTCGGAAGTCCGACCCAGTTCAGTACCCCACGCGATCTGATAATTCAGAGTGTGAAGGGCATCACCGTCAGGATTCGGGCCGCCGCCAAAGATGTTAAAACGAGAATGCGGGCTTTCCGGAATTACGAACTCGGGGTTGTAAGGATTCAAGGCAAAGGCGACAGCAAAAGGCCCGTCGCTCTCGTTCGCGTCAAAAACACCCGTGCCAGGCGGGGTCTGTCCGCGAATGACAACCGGGCGAGCCCAAGCCGGATAACCATAGGACACTAGATCGAAACCACTCTGCGCGGCCGGAATGGCGGTCGTCAGGTGGCCGATCAGGAAGTTGAAGGACGCCTGGAAGGCGTTCAGAACGTGCAGGTTGTTGCTGGAGAACCCACCAACCGAACCAACGTTCCGGACTGCTCCGGCAACCTTGTCATCCAAAGAAACGGTCGCGCCGACACTGTTCGGGCCGGCAACGTTCAACAAAGTACCATCTGCCTCGATGTTGCAGTGGGTCTCGCCAACATCTTCGTCTTCTGTTTGGTCCAAGCTCTTCCACTCGTTCGGGAACAGGATGTCCGGAGTGTCGTTCTCATCACGGGTCGTACTAGACGCCGCCGCGGTGATAACGAATCGGCCAGAACCCCACAGGTGGGTCTGAATCGGTCTCAGAGCATGTGCTGACTGGTCCGGTTTCGTTGCATCCTCAGCCGGATCACCGATCAGACGGAACATCGTGTTCTCGCCAGAGGTGTACGGAATCACGAAGTCGAACGGGTCGAAAATCAACGTGTCGTTGCAGGTCAGGACAACCAGGAAGTCGAGAAGATCATCGCAGTTGTCATTGTAATAACGGAAGTGAACCGTTACTGCCTGGGTCGGATGTACGTTGCTGATCGACAGGAAGTTCTGATACAGCGAACTCGGATTGAAGTCGCCGTTGGCATCCGTGATAAGCGGGAACAGCAAGCTGTTCGGATGAAGAGGAGCAACATTGCTCCTGCGGGTCCCGAACACGTCTTCCTGCTTCGCGGGGAGTAATTCGGAGGCGTTGTATTCCTTCCGAAGGTTGATACCCGTGTCCACGATGTAGGTCAACTGAGATCCAGGATCCTGTACCGTACCGGCCGGCAGATTCCTCGTCTGCGCTTCCCCGTCCCAGCCCAGATACCCACCCTTGGGATTGCTGGGTTGAGCGAGAGTCATTACCGGCACCAGAAGCATCACGGCCAGAATGACCAATAAAGTCTTACCTTTCATTAATAGTCCCTCCTAAAGAGTTTTTAACCCCAGACAACGATTGCTTCAGCACGCAAAACTCAACGTCCGTCAAACTGACTTATCACCTCCCCTATCTTCAAGTTCTTGTTGTGTTTAAGTCCGTTCATACTTTCCTGAGCCAAGTCGGGAATAAGATAGACTCCCCCGATAAGCGACATAAAAAGATGCCGGGGGTCGCTAAAAGTCGCATGGAATTTTTTCGTGATTGACCCTCTCCCCCTGGACATTCAATCGGAATATTAACCAAAAGCAGGAGAAAAAGAAACAACAAATAGTCCAAATCGCTGATAACGCGATTGTTGGGGTTACCAGACCGGGGTTTTTCATGCTATCGTCGCTCGACGCCGCCCCGCAATTCCTTGCTGGGGTATGCTGTGCGCTATGAACGAGGCAACCAACCACCGCTCCGCTCGCGAACTGGACAGCCTTTACGGAGAAGAATACTTCTTCGGTGAGACGAGCGGCTACCCGACCTCCGGCTACAAAGAGGGTCACCCGGACTGGTCCGCGTGGCTCGAGTTTCTCTGGCGCCTCAAGCCCGGCGGCTTGCTTCTCGATATCGGTTGTGCCTATGGCTACCTGGTCCAGGACGCCCGAGAGCGTGGGTACACCGCGTTCGGAACCGATATCAGCTCTTTCGCGCTCCATCAGGAGCCGGCACTTGCCCCCTGTGTCGTCCAGGCGCTTGCCGCTCAGCTGCCGTTCAAGCCCTCCAGCTTCGACGTGGTGGCCCTGTTTGACGTCCTTGAACACCTGCACGACTGGGACCGGTGTCTGCTCGAGGTTGTTCGCCTGCTGAAGCCCGACGGCTTGATCGTCGGCGCGACCCCCGACCCGATACTCTTCGATCGCACGGAGCCGACCCATTTCTCCGAGCGCCCGCCCTCCTGCTGGGTCTCGGCTCTGGAGGCCCTGGGGCTCGCGGTCCGGTTCCGATTCTCCGGGGTGCCGTACAACTTCCAATTCCTCGGCACGCCGCGTGATTCAGCCACTTCGGAGCTGCTCCGTTTTTTCGGCCACGACTATTTCGAAGACAGGGCGGACTTCATTCGAACTGAAGGCGAGGTGCGCGCATTACCGCGCACTGGTTGGGGACAACTCGAGCGAAACCGCCGATCCCTCGAGATATCCCCGGCGAGCATCTATCTGTTGAACCCCGATTCGCAGCCCCTCAGCCTCGAGATCCGTCTGACGGTCTTCTCGTCGCCGGAATTCTCGACGCTCAGGATTCGACTCGACAGCCTGGTCCTCCGGGAGCTTTATCTCACTTCCGAGCAAAGTGAGCATCGCGTGGAACTTCGCGATGTCCTGCTGCCCTGGGGCGGACACCACCTTTACTTCGAGGTCACACCGGGTGGCCCCGCGGTGACCGTCGCCGATATTGACATCAGGTCCCATGTAGCGGAACGTGAACAATTGACTCTGAGTCTCCCGTTCGATCTCTATCAGCGGTACCAGTCCTCCGCTACGATCGCACGGCGGCTGCAGCCCGCCTCGGTCCTGGATGTGGGGGGCTATATTGGGGACGAAAGCGGCCACCTCGCGTCGGCAGCGGACTTCTTCATGACCGGAGCGGCGAATGCCCCGACCGTGACGGTCACCGACGTCCGCCATTGCGACATCCCCAATCACCGCAAAGCACCGGCACTGATACAGCCTTTTCCCGATGCGAGCTTTGACCTGGTGTTGAGCCTGGACGTCATCGAGCACCTGGCGCCCAATGAGCGTCCGGGCTTCCTGGGAGAGTTGGATCGGCTCGCCGCTCGATGGATCATCCTCGGTGCCCCCTTCGCCTCCGCGGAGGTCGACGAGTTCGAGGCGCGGTTGGCCGCCTCGAGCCTTGCAAGCCGTCACTTCCTGGCCGAACACCGACAACTCGGACTACCTGCCCGCCGGCTGGTTGAAGACTATTGCTTCGCCAAAGGCTTCAAATTTGCAGCCTTCCCGAACGGAAACCTGCATCGGTGGGCCTTCTGGCAGACGGTCACTCAGCACTACTTCGCCCTCAATGACTCCTCCATCAGCCAGACGCTCAACCGGTTGTACAATGAGCTGTGCTACCCCTGGGACCACGAGGAACCCTGCTACAGACTCATTTACCTTATCCTCAAGCCGCCGGCCTCGGATGAAGCTATTCGTCAGCTCAGCAGCCCACCGAAGTCCGCGTCTCTCGGAATATTGGAGAGGCTGACAACCGATTCCCGGTTCTACGAAGTGCAGAACCGCGCGCTCGAGCTCATCCAAATCAGATCCAAGGCAACGTCAGACGTGCAATTCCTCATCAACGAGCGCCAGAAACTCATCCGCTGCCTTGAAACGGTCGAGGCGGAGTATCGGGCCTACAAGGAACGGCCACTCTGGAGAATCGCCCGAGAGAGGATGAAACAGCGAGCGTGAAACCCGTGGTCACCGACAATTCGGCCGCTGGGGGAGCTGACGCGACCGTCGCGATCATCAATTACAACGGCGTTCGATTCCTCGACGAGCTTCTAAGGTCGCTTGACAACCAGACGCTTCAGCCCGCGGAGATTCTGTTTATCGACAACTGTTCATCCGATGACAGCGTCGCATACGTCAGAGCTCACTTCCCCCGGGTCAAGACCATGCCACAGGCCAGCAACCTCGGCTTTGCCAAAGCGGGGAACCTGGCGGCCCGGTCGTCCGACCGCCGGTTTTTCGCGCTCCTCAATACCGACATCAGGCTCGATCCCGGGTGGCTGAGCGCCCTCGTCAGCCGAGCGGAGACCGACCGGTCGATTGCGGCCGTTGCTTCGAAGCTCAGGCTGTACGCCGAGCCGCAGAAGCTCAACGGAGTTGGCGGCGCGATGAACTACATCGGATACACATGGGATCGCGGCATGTTCGAGCCGGATTCGGGCCAGTACGATCGCTCGGACGATGTTCTGTTTGCATCCGCCGGGGCGGCGCTCTTTTCGCGTGCCGCTTTCCTGGGATGCGGGGGCTTCGACGAGCGCTTCTTCATGTACCACGAGGATGTCGACCTGTGTTGGCGCTTTTGGATCCAAGGGTACCGGGTGGTTACTGAACCGACTGCCGTGGCCTTCCATCACTTCGGCGGCTCCACACGAGAAGCACGCGGGTTCGACTGGCGCGAACTGACCGGCGAGCGCAACAACATGCGAGCCCTCCTCAAAAATTACGAGATCCGCAACCTGGCCACTGCCATTTGGCGCCTGATTCTCCTTCGTCAGCCGGCCCGGCGGAAAGCCGCGCAGCTTCGAAATTTCGCCTGGAATCTGTACCGACTGCCGGAGACGCTGGCCGAAAGGCGAAGAATTCAGACGCGGCGACGGCGTAGTGACGCGGATTTGAAACACCTTATTGTACAATCCCCCCATGTCCCGATCCGCCTCTGAAGTCTCGGTCATCACGGTGAACTGGAACGGCCGGGCTCACCTGGAAAGCCTGCTGCCGTCTCTCACGTGCCTGGGTGCTCGAGAGATCATCGTCGTGGACAACGGGAGCACGGACGGCTCCAAAGACTTCCTTCGACGCGAGTATCCGGAAGTCATCCTACTTGAAAATCCAACAAACCAAGGTTTCAGTGAACCCAATAACATGGCAGCGGGCAAGGCCTCCGGTCGGTTCATTGCATTAATAAACAACGACATGCGGGCGCACCCGGCCTGGCTGTCCGCCGCCCTTGCACGATTGGAAGGCTCCGTGGCCTGTGTCGGTTCCCGGATCATGGACTGGAGCGGGCAGCGGATTGACTTCAACGGCTCCTCGCTCCAGTACCTCGGATACGCGGTCCAGCGCGACGTGGGGCAGCCGGTCGACCAGGCGTCCGCGGCACCGGACCGAATCCTGTTCGCCTGTGGGGGCGCGATGGTCATGGACCGCGACGTCTTCCGGGCGCTCGGCGGTTTCGATCCCGACTTCTTTGCGATTTTCGAGGACGTCGATCTCGGCTGGCGCACATGGCTGGCAGGACACGAGATTGCCTTCGCCCCCGACTCCGTTGTCTACCACCGCGGGCACGCGACATTTAGCGGGCATCCGAGTCCCAAAATGCGCTACCTGATGCACCGGAACGCGCTTCTGACGGTGCTTAAGAACTACGAGGATGAAACGTTCCGGAAGATCCTTCCGCTGGCTGTTGCCCTGACTCTCAAGCGGGCGGTCGTCTTTTCAGGGGTGGCCAAGGAGAGCTTCTACCTCTGGGAACAGACTTCCAGTCGGCTGGAGGCAGGGGACCCGGCCGCGTGGTCGATGTTGCTGGACGCCTTCAACCAGGTGGTGGCCCTCGATGACGTCCTCGAGCACCTGCCGGATCTCATGCGCAAAAGAGAGAAGATCCAGTCGACGAGACAGAGAACCGACCGCCAGATCCTCGGTCTGTTCGTCGACCCGATGCGGATGATCGTCGAACAGGAAGCGTACCTCTCGGCCGAATGTCGCTATCTTGATCTCCTGGGACTCGCTCCCCTCTTTGGATCGCCCAAGAGCGAGCCATCCTCTGGTCTGGCTGATCGAGTCGGTTCACTCAAACGGGAACTCAACGCACTTCAGTGGGTGGAAAACTCGGCGGTTCTGCACCCTCCACAGGGCGAAGGCGGGTGGGGGAGACGTTTCAGGAGGGCACGGGACAAGGGTTTCGCAAACCTGTGGCAAGAGTTGCTCAAGCGGGTCAATCGTGGAATTTAGCGTCATCATTCCCACTTACAACAGAGCCCCTATCCTGGCTGACACTCTGCGTGCACTGGCCGGACAGTCCGTCTGCGCGCCTGATCTGGCGCGAGGTCTCAGCTACGAGGTGATCGTGGTGGACGACGGTTCGTCGGACTCCACGCGTTCAGTCGTCGAAGAACGGCAAAGCTCCTTTCCAGTCGACTTGACTTACAACTATCAAGAGAATCGGAAGCAGGGGGCAGCGCGCAATCGGGGCGCGAGCCACGCCCGGGGATCGTTTCTGTTGTTTCTGGGTGATGATATCGTCCCCCGGGTCGATTTCCTGCAAAGGCACTGGGAAGCCCGTCAGACTAGAGGCCAGACGGGGGAGGACTCCAAAGTCGTCGTTATCGGTTACACGACCTGGGGGGACGGTCTCAAGGTGACTCCTTTCATGGAGTACATCGGCGAGCACGGCTGGCAGTTCGGGTTCTCTCTGATCAAAGACCCGGAATCCGTTCCCTTCAACTTCTTCTATACCAGCAATCTGTCGATCGGACGACGCCTGTTCCTCGACTCCGGAGGCTTTAACGAGGAGTTCCAGGAATACGGCTGGGAAGACATCGAACTGAGTTTGAGACTATCCAAGAGCGGGACCCGCCTCGTGTTCCAAGAGTCCGCGGTCGGCCGGCACATTCACCCCACCTCAATCAGGTCCTTCGTTGCCCGCCAGCTTCGCGTCGGATTCTCGGCATGGAACTTCTATCGCATTCACCCAGAGGCGGCGGAATTCCTGAACGTCTTCCGAGTGCCGCGCTACTCAATCCTCGATCACCTTCGCATGCGGGCCCTCGCCTGGGCCTGTCGTTTTACAGAGTACAGGCGTAGCCCGAATCTGACCCGTTTTTATCCGGACTTGATGAGCTACTACTATAACCTCGGAATTCTGAAGGCGCGGAATGGCAAGCGCATCTGAAGTCGACGTCTGTGTGGTCATTCCGACATGGAACAAGCGCGATTTGCTGCGTACCTGTCTAGAGTCGTTAGCCGCGCAAAGCATTCGCGGGTCGGTCCTGGTCGTCGACAACGGCTCGACTGACGGCACACTCGCCATGGTACGATCCGAATATCCTTGGGTTGACTGCATCGGCTTCGATCGAAACCTCGGTTTCGCCGCTGCCGTAAACCGAGGCATTCGCGAAAGTCGTGCCAGCCTGGTAGCGCTTCTGAACAATGATACGGAGGCCGACCCCGGTTGGCTGCGGGCGGGTTGGCAGGCCGCACAGGACAATCCGGATTACTCGCTCTTTGCCTCACGCTTGCTCAACTACTGGCGGCGTGACCGAATCGACAGTGCGGGAGACTGCTACGGGCGGACCGGACTGCCTTACAAGCGAGGGGCTGGATTCCCAGTCTCCGAGTACTTGAAGCAAGAGCCAGTTCTTTCGGCCACAGCGGGTGCCGCGTTCGTCCGGCGAGCCGTGTTCGAGAAAGTCGGGCTGCTGGACGAGGACTTTTACATGTACCTGGAGGACGTCGATTTCTGCCTGCGCGCTCATGTCGCGGGCTTTCGCTGCCTGTATGTTCCGACGGCGGTGGTTTTTCACATGGAGGCAGCCTCCGACCCCGACTGCACGGCACCCGAGCAGCTGAATACCACCGGGTCAACGCGTGCCTACTATTCGCCGACCCGCGTCTACTGGATCACCCGCAACCGCTGGCGCCTGATGATGACTTTTCAACCGGTGCGGAATCTCCCCTGGTTGTTCGTCGGCTGGGCACGCAGCTTTCTTTTCCACCTCCTGAAGGCGGGCTACACTTGGGACTTTCTGAAAGGAATCGGCGCCGGCGTCCTCTCGAGCGGTAACGCTTTGGCCAAGAGGCGCCAGCTTCGAAGACTGCCCGACGCCTCGTTTCCTCGACTATGGCAGATCATGGCGAAGTGCTAGCAATTTGTGTCAACTGGAACGGAAAGTCGGTGCTCGCGCAGACCCTGCGATCCCTTCTTTCCAGCTCCTATCCAAGGTTGCGGATTGTCGTGGTCGACAACGCCTCCGCGGACCAATCGCCGCAGCTGATCCCTTCGGAATGCGAGGTGATCCGGCTCGACGAAAACAAAGGATACGGCGCGGCGATCAACCGGGCCTTGCAGGATACCGCCCTCGGCCGGCACGATCACGGGCCAGCCTATTACCTGATCCTAAACAATGACGTCTTGCTCGATACCGATGCCGTATCTTCGCTGGTCTCTTGTGCGGAACAACACGGCCCGGGCATTTACGGTCCCAAGATTCTCCAAGTCGAACAGCCGGACAGGTTGGATATGGCGTGGGGAGAGTTAACGTATTCGCACGTCCTGGCCAGTTTTCGAGGTAAGGGCGCGAAAGACGCACCCGAATGGAACTCGTCGCGTCAGGTATCGCTCCTCCAGGGAAGCGTACTCCTCGTTTCTCCGCAGGTGCTTGCGACGACCGGCGGCTTCGATGAAGCGTACTTCATGTATCACGAAGAAGTGGACTTCGAAGTGCGGGCACGTGCGGGCGGGTTCCATTGCCATTATTGTCCTGCCGCGCGGGTGTGGCACCATTCGGGGCACAGTACCCGTCAAGATCCCGCCCGCAGGGTCTTCTGGACGAGGCGAAACACCGTTTACTTTCTTCGCAAATACCGCGTCAGTGCGGATAAGTGGGCGTTTTTTTTCGCCACCCTCTTCCTGAGTCTCCTGTATAACCTTGCCACCATTCGAATCGGTCGTGTGAGAACGATCATACGAGCTGTCGGAGCGGGCTTTCGTATGCCAGTCAAGGCCGAACAGGCAGAACCGATGTTGAAAGGCGCGCCAGCGAAACGGAACGGATGAGCCAGACGAAACCGGGTCGCGGCATGCGTGCATCGGACTGGACGATTTCGGTAGTCATCCCGTCCTTCCGGTCGTGGCCGCTGATCAGACGCACGATCAAGTCCCTTTACCGATCCACTTCACAGATCCACGAAATCCTCGTCGTGGATTCCTCGGACGATGAAACCCGGTCGGAGCTCGCCCGCGAATTTCCGCAGCTCACGATCGTTTCCGTTTCCAGACGTTGCTTGCCGGGCGCCGCTCGGAATCTCGGGGCACAGACCGCAACCGGGGACCTGCTGGCCTTTCTGGATGCAGACGCCTGCCCAGAGCCGGATTGGCTCAAGGCGCTGGTCGACCGGTTCGCGAAAGAGGGAGGCACGGGGATGATCGGTGGAGCGGTAGCAAACGCCAACCCCGACCGGCTTGCCAGCCGCTTGCTCTACTGGATAGAGTTCTCGGAGTTCCATCCGAAGGGACCCGGCGGTCCGCGCCGGCATCTGTCGAGTTCGAACCTTCTCGTGTCCAGGCACGACTTCCTGCGGCAGGGTGGATTTGCCGAGGATTACGCCATGGCGGAGGATCTGCTGCTGTCCGAGAAATGGACCGCCGGCCGGCGCTACTTCGAACCATCGACCCGGATCCTCCATCATCACCGGGATCGCTGGCGGAAGGTTCTACCGCATCTGAGAGCACTAGGCTCGTGGAGCGGCCGGTACCGCCGGGAGAACAACGCAACTGGATCGTGGCTCCGCCGCGTGCCCCTCTGCAGCTTCCTGATTCCTCTTCTGCGTCTGCCGCGGATCGTTGGGAGAGCGATGGTGGCCGCACCTCGCGACGGTCTGATGACCATTTTGCTTTCTCCTCTGATCCTGCTCGCCCTTTTCTGGTGGGCAGCGGGCTTTTACCACGGCATCAAGGGAGACAAGCCCGTGGCAGGCCATGAGACGAAGGAGCCGGGCAACGAGGTGAATCGAGCTTAGCCAGCCGGGGGTTGGAGCGGGCGCGGCGCAGGCTTCGCGTTCCGGGTGCCAGGTGGTTTGACCACAGGGGTCGGCTTGTCCCCCCGCTTAAGTCTCTCGGCTGCCTTATCACTCAGCCCGAAGAATTTCCGCGTTTGGGGACTCAGGTAGTTGTAGATGATCGGAAGCCTAAATACCTGTTCCCGGTCCTCTTGCACAAAGATCAGGGTCAACTCGCTCTTCAAGTCCTTAGCTATCTCGTTCCCCGTGTAGTGAAGGGTCATCAGAACGCTCTCTCGCGGCTCGACGACTGTCGGCCGGTCTGTCAGCTTGAACTTCTCTTCGTCCAACTGCACCTTCTCGAGACGAGCCGGTTTCGCGGTGCCGTTCGCGATGGTGATGCGAATTTTCTGAACGGTGTTGAGAAAAGGAATCTTGATCGTTTGCGGGGAAACCCGCAGCTCAGGTTTCAGCGGTCTTTTCTCACTGCCCCCGCTTGGGAGCGCCGGGTCGGAACGGGGCTGGGGCCTCGGAATGCGCACTTTCCATGCGATCCCGTCGTGAATCCAAGTGTGGCGCGCCTCCCGGGTGTGAAAAGAAAGTGTTCCGGGAGACCAGGCCACCGTCTCAACCACGACCTCCGCCTCAGTGGCGGAACGCATCTGGACTTGCGAGAGTTTCCACGAACGAATCGAAGACGCGTGCGACGCGATGAAATTGTTCTCTGAACCCTTCAGCACGTGTTTGAGGGCGCCGAATTTGTCGGGCTTCGCCATCAGGCTCCAGTAGTCCTTGACGGCGGCGGCGAGCTCCGGAGGAGGAGGAGTATCGACACCGAGGAGGAAAAACAGGGAGAAAACCAGGCAAAGCATCGTAAGCCCCTTCGAGTCAATTACTGGCGCCGGGGGACACCCCCGGCAACGGCTTCGACCAACAGTCTTCGAAAGAGCACAGGCCGAAAACCGGTTCTGAATTTAGCAGAAAAAGAAAAGGGCTGGCAACCTGCCAGCCCCTCTTCTCTCCTCCAAATTGAGAGGTCGCTTACTCGATGTCGACGCCAATACCACCAAAGAAAAAGGCGCCTTCGGCCACAGCTGGGTCCAGCTTGAAGCTTTGGGCAAGGCCCTGCGAAGCGTCGAACGTGCTGTAGGTTCCGGCAGCAGCGTCAAAATCGCAGACGACCCACACGTAGCCGGTGAAAATGTCATCCTCTAAACCAGCCGCTTCGGCGAGTTCGTTCATAAAGAAAGCCAGAGTCTTACCAGCACCGAGTGCACCATCCTCGTCGAGTTGCTGATTGCCAAAACCTTCGGGATTGTCGAGGTCGGCGGTCGATATCGCGGTCATCGCACCGTTGGCAGAGAACAAGAAGAAATGGATGGGTCCCGAGGTAGTCGTCATGTCAGAGAAATCGACGATGCCTTCGGGCGCGCTCATGAGGTTGCTGATGGTGAACGAGGTGCGGATGGATCCACTCGGAAGCACTCCCTCCGGCACGTTGACTGCGAATGCGGCAAACAGGGCCACCTGATCGGTTGTGCCATTCGCTTGAATAAACGCGGTGTCGGCCGCAAAGGCGCTCCCGGCCAGGGCCGCCACGATGGCGAAAAATACCATTGCTCTCAATTTGCTCATGCTTCTCACTCCTTAGATTAAAGTTGAACAAGACGCTTGCTAATAAACTCGCTCAAAACCGTCGCCTCAAGGACTAAAACGATCACCTCCAATCGGTGTTCCTGGTTATATATAACAAAACCATTTCATGTCGCCAGGCACCCTCCATGGGTGCACATTTCCCCGCATCCTGAAAAAAGTTGACAGTGAAAGATGCGATTGTAGCAAAAAAGTCGCGTCTTTTATTTGCGCTCCTCGAAATCAAGGCACAACTACCAGTTGCCTCGTACCCCGATCCAGATAGTCGCCCAGGACCGCCCTGGGCGTCCGAATGCTCAAGTCGAAACTACCTCGGAGGACAAGGCCCCTTGGACTCCTTTGAGCCAACACCAGCCGATCCGCCTGCTCAAACGTCACGATCTCGGCCTCGCCCAAGCCGCTTTCCGTCCCGTCTAAAGTCCGAATGCTGACTGCTTGAAGCAGGTTGGAAAAACCAGGCACCAGGGTGTTTGGACCTCGCGACGTCATGCTCACCACCCGGTCAAGTCGGGCGTCGAATATGTGCAATCGCCTTTCCTTAACAAAACCTTGAGACAAGGAATCTAACACCAGTGAAGCCTCGAACGGAAGGACAATTTCCTTCAGGTAAACGAACTCGCCATCCAGGATTTCGTAGACAAAAAGGTTAGGTGTATTCCGGAACAGGACACAGAGCTCCAATTTGTCATCCCGGTTGACGTCGAGCAGGGCGAAACTGAGAACCACCTTCCAGAGGAAAAGTCCTTCGGCGACGGGGTCATGACCTCCCGAGGCTAGTCCAAGCTCGCACCGAATTATACTGCCCTGGCTCGCGTGCTCACTGTAAATGAGGTCACTTAGTCCATCGCTATTCAGGTCAGTCACGAGCAGAGAGTTGTATTCTTCGGCGATCAAGAGTCCGCCAGGGTCCACCGTGGCGCCGAAAGGCTTCACCGCCTGCCCATCGCCGATCACGAAACTGCCCTGCTCATCCCGATAGCCGCAGAAAACCAAGCTGTCCGATTGGACGCCAGGGAATTCTCCGACTACCAGGAAATTGTCTTTGTGCGGAGGCTTAGGTTCGTCCGGCGGATCGTCGGGAGGCGGCGGTGGTGGCGGCGGTGGCGGTGGCGGAGGCGGAGGTGGCGGAGGGTCAGAATCACCATCACCATTGCCGTCGCCGTCTCCGTCATTATCCCCACCGGTATCATTGTCGAACGGATTGCTCGCGTAACCTCCCGGCCAAAACGAAGAATCGCCGAAAAGGTCGTTGCGGGACGACTGATAGGCCTGGTCCAACTCCCGCAATTCGCCGTCATACGGGGCGGCCATGGCGCCGTACTCTCCCCCTGGCGCAAAAAGCGTGGCGGCCCCCGCGACACGCCCCCTTTGCCTCTCTGGCCTCACCTGATCGGACATCGCCGGTGTGACGACGACCTGATTGGCGGGACGCGAGACCCGGGGAATCGGTCGGAATTCACCAGCCCGGGAGGAATCCGCGACTCGCGGGGCCGACGATCGGTTCGACGGAGTCAGTCGGGCGGCGGAGCTGCCGTAGAAGGATGACGAAAGAACTCGGGGGACCGCCCTGTGGACGTTGCTAGAGCTGGCTCGTTGACTTTCGCCTGATTGGGGGCTGGAACTTTCGCGCGAGCGACTGACAACCAGGGACGGATCGGGCACGAGGTAGCTGAAAGTCGGCAGAGACAAGACGAGAACCGTCCCTACCAGGTACCAGGCTGCCTTTCCCACTCCCCTCATACTCATGCAATCTCAGTGGCCGCGCCAAAGCCCGGGCAAACACCCGTTCACTTATACAAGAAGCTCCAGAGATAAGTAAAGTCCAAAAACACCTAAACGTTACTCCTTTCTATTCAACAAGTAAAGTGACAATCCCGAGACCAGGTGGGGTGAAACTCGAACGCCTCGACCGGTTTAACGAGCTTCAACATTTCTCTGCGACTTTTTGGTTCGGCGGTCATCTTTTATGGTTGCTTTGGAGGACGGCCGCTGCTAGGTTGTGGGCAATTCACGGTCGTGTGGGCCTGGATTAGGTTTTGTTGTTCGTCATGCCTAACGAAATTGCCCCGGCGGAACTGTCAAAAATCGTCGCGCGAGCTCAGCAGGGTTCCGAAGATGATTTTTACCAGTTGTACCTGCTCTTCTCAAAAGCAATTTACAATTTCATATGGAGACTGATCGGATCGACAGAGGATGCGGAAGACCTTCTTCAAGAGACGTTCTTGAAGGTGCACTCAGAACTCAAGCATCTCAGAGATCCGAATCAGTTTCGTTTCTGGCTCTACCGGATAGCCAGGAACGAGGTGTACCAGAAACTTCGGCGGGCGCAGCGCTCTTCGGAGGTCTCGATTGATGACGAGGAGGCGGGTTACTACAACTTCCTGACTGACGATACCCATCAGCCGGACCCCGAGACCTTAGCACTCTCGGGGGAATTGAACGAGGTCGTCAGCCGGGCGCTGGATTCGCTCTCGCCGAAGTATCGTGATGTTTTCGTTCTGGCGGTTTTCCAGAAGATGAGTTACGAGGACATCACGAAGATTGTGGGTCGGTCGATGCTGTCGGTCAAGACAGACATTTACCGGGCTCGGCTGGCGGTAAAGGAAACGATTAACACGTACTTGAAGAAGTCGAAGATCCAAAAAGCATGAGCTGCGAGAATCTGAAACCACTGATGACGGCATGGATCGACGGGAGCTGCGACTCTCAATTGGAGGTCCAGTTGAGAGAACACACGCAGCACTGTTCCGCCTGTGCCGCGTTCTATCAGGAGCAGCAGCGTCTCACCCGGCTTTTTCAGAGTCCCGACCTCGAGCTCGAACCACCCGCCTGGATTTGGACTCGAATTTCCTCCCAGCTTCAAACTACACCCCAGTCAAGCTCAACCGGTTTCTGGAACGACCTGGTTGCACTCTTCCGCATTCCATCGCTGCGTTACGCGGCCTTGGCAGTCGTTTGCTTCGTCGTCCTCTCTGCCGGCCTGCTGCGCGTCGGAGAGTCCGACCCGTCCGGCGACGTGATGCTTGCCCAGCTGCAGACGTATCAGATCGAGACCCACGGCAATCCTTTTGAATCGGTCCCGGCTGCCAGCGATGCGGACAACCCGTTTTTTACCTTTGATTCTGTCGGCGATAATCCCTTTGGAGGGAATAGGAGTCTGAGATGAAGAAGTGGACGATTTCACTGACACTGATTGCCATGCTCGCCTTCCCGGCTTTTGGGCAGGGCGCTGCAGCAGCATCTGATGAGGTTAAGCTTCAGACGGCCGCGGCTCAGCACGCGATCATTGAAGTGCTGCTCAAGGAACAGAACTTTTCCCAGGTCCTGCCGGAGTTCAAGAAGATATTGGACCTGAACCTCACCGGACCCAACGAACAGAACGTCGTCAAGAGCGCTTGGATCATCGTTGAAAACCTCCGCGGCGTCCGCCAGTTCGCGATCGCCGAAGAAATCGTGGATCAGACCCTTGCCGAGACAAAACAGAACAAGAATAAGTTCAACCTGATGATGCTCAAAGGGAAGATCTACAACGACCAGGGACGGTTCCAGGAGGCCAAGCACGTGTATCGCAGGGCTGTCCAGCTGAATCAGGATTAACTGCGCATCCCAGACCAGAGGAGCAAAGGCCGGACGTTCCCGTCCGGCCTTTTTTTTGCCCGGACTCGCGTCGCTTTATTTAAGACCTGCTGTCGATTTCGCGCACGCAGCAAAGGTGTTGCAGAAGGTCGGTAAACGCGTTCGGACAAGATATTGACGGACTTGTTATGGGCTCATGTCGCGCGGAATCCGAAATCGCAAGGTAAACATTTTCAACACCCTCGCTTCTTGCGCGGCTCCTTGCGATCGCGATCACGCTCCATCCAGGCTCAGCGGATGGATGCATTCTCGGGGACTCTTTCGACACCCTCTGCCGTGCGCGGCTTGTAAGAGGTCCGGCAGGGATGCCGGATCTACGGGACAATCGGGCCGGGTCTCCGGACCCGCTAGGGTTTGGGCGGTTCCTGCGGCTGCGTGGGCGGCTGCGCGGAAGGCGCGGGCGGTTCGGTTGCCTTCTGTTCCTGCTCTTGCCGGCGTTCCAGCTGCTTGCGCTGCTCCTCCTGCTGCCTTTCCTGCTCTTTCTGGAATTCGCGCAGTTCCTCATCCCGGCGTTCCTGGATCAGGTCGCGTTCCTCGGCTTCCTTCTTGTTGATGAACCGGTAAGCGTTGCGGAGCGCCCGACGGAAATCCGCAGTCAGTTCGGCAGCCGTCGGCAGATTTGGGATGACGTGGGGAGTGATCATGATGACCAGTTCAGCACGTCTCTTATCGCGGCGCGTACTGCCGAACAGCGCGCCCATGATCGGGATGTCGCCGAGGATCGGAATCCGGTTTCGAGTCAGATTGTAGCTATCGCTGATGATCCCCGCGATCGCGACCGTCTGACCGTCCCGGACGATCATTGATGTCTCGACATAGTTCCTCTCGATCGTCGGCGTCACGCCGTCACCGCTCGAGGAACTGACTTCAACCGCAAGATCCATGGTGACGATGCCGCTGGCGCTGATCCTGGGCACAATCAACAGCGTCGTACCGGTCGGGCGGTATTGAATGGAGTTCACAAATGCGTTGTTCGTTCCCGACTGGACCGGGTTGCCAAACGAGGCTGTTGTCACCGGGACTTCCGCGCCGACGTTGAAGCTGGCCTGCATGCCGTCCATGGCAAGAAGCCTGGGGGCTTCCATCATCTCGACGTCGGTTTTCTTCCGGAGCGCGTCCACGATGCTCAATTCGAGCTGTCGACTCATTCCGATCATCGTTCGAGTCGTGCCGGAGAAATTGCCCGTGGCGGCTATAGACGCTGTTGTCGCCGGGACAGGGTCGGTTCCACTGATGCCCTGCGCCTCCAGGAACGCTGTAACGCCAAAGAGCAGATCGTCCTGCAGCGATACAGCGTAGATTCGGGCTTCGATTAGAACCTGGCGAGGCAGAACATCCAGCTGGCGGATGGTCTCGGCCAGGAAATCGTAGTCAGCCTGGGTTGCCTGAACGATCAACGAGTTGTTGTACTCATTCACGATCACTTTGACGTTACCCGCAACGACCGCGCGCACGCCCTGCTGGGCGGTCATCGGCCGGCCCGTCAGCGACGGACCGAGCTCGCTTCGAATCCCGCGCTGCCCACCCTGGTTGAACATCTGGTTGTAGTTCGGCTGGCCCGGAATGAACCCGGGCTCCGTTTGGCGCCCGTTCCCCTGTGCCCCGCCTTGCTGCCCTTCTCTCGCTTCGCCGGTAGCCGAGGAAGGCAATCCCATTCCGTCCTGGTATAGCTGCGCGAGCACATCCGCGATGTTTATCGCGGTGTTGTTCTCGACCTGATACACAAATGTCTTGATATTCGTGCTGGCCGAGGGCGAATCAAGCTTGTTGATCCAGTCCTTGACCTGTTGAAGGACACTCGGGGCATGAGTCACGACCAGCACGCTGTTCAGGCGCTCGATGGCCACCAACCGCACGCTCGACTTTTCGCCCGGCGCGAACACCTTTCCAAGGTCCTCGGCAACATCCTTCGCTAGGTTGTTCTTGATAGGTATGAGATCGACGGTATTGATGGCGAAGTAATTCGTATCCAGCATCTCGACGATATCGAGGATCTGCTGGATATTCTTGCGGTGATCCGTCACCATCAGGATGTTTGCCGGGGCAAAGTCGACAACGTTGGCGCCATCGGAAACAAAAACCTGGGCGAGCTGCTTCATATGCTCAGAGGCCAGGTAGTGAAGGGGGATTACATAGGTGACGACTCCCTCTTGATCACTCAGCCCATTGGGGACGGGTAAAGCTGAAGGACCCGGAGTGGAGGAACTGCTCTGACCGCCGGTCGGTGGCGTTTGCCCACCCGTTCCCCCTTTATCCGGTGCCTTTTCCTGCTGCGGTTTCAAAAGAATCTTCTCACCGGGCTGGCGCGGACCGTCCTGCATCGGGGCAATGATGTACATGTCATTCTGCCTGACGATCCCCTGGCCATTCATCTTCAGGACCTGTTCGAGGATCTCGAACATCCGATCCTTCGGAATATCCCTCACAGTGAAAAGGTTAACGGTTCCGGTCACCTTGGGGTCGATGACGTATGAGTAACCGAGCTCCCGCATGATGGTCGAGATGACCGTATCAATGGGGGCATTGTTGAAATTGAATCCGATTCCGCCGGACGAGCCACGTGACGACTGGCTTCCCACTCTGGGTGGGGGAGCGGAAGGCGGAGCGGACGGCTGGGCCGGCGCCTGCTGTCCCGCTCCCGGGGCCTGAGCCGGGGCCGACTGCTGAAGTGTCTCCTGAGAGGGCGGGCCTTCGCTGCCCGGCATTGCGACCACTCCGGGCACGACCACAGGCCGCTGGGCTGTCGTTCGAGCCTGCAAGAAAGCCATTCCGGGGGAGACCGAACCAAGCGATTCCCCGGGGACCATCAGGATAATTAGAATAAATCCAATGAATAGGAATCTAACCATGTGTGAGTCCCTGTATCTGCATGTTGAGAGTTCAGAGCTATGAATCGATGACTAATACTGGTTGCTGCCTCGTCTAACGCCGCTGCTGAACGGGACCGAAGAGCCACCGGCCGTGCCGACTGTCCCGGCGCCCGTGGCGCGCCCGGAACGGTTGGAATAGCCACCCCTGGACGATCCGGTCGCTCCTCGGGAACCGCCCGGTCCGATTTGCCCGGTCTGCCCGCCCCGTTGTCCGGTGTTCGCCCCTGGCTGGCCACCCGCGACACCAACGGTAATGCCCGGCTTCTCCTCGGTACCGCCGGCAGGTTCGGACGCCGCCACGGTCTCAACCGCCGCGACCGAAGAACCGATGGTGATCACGGTTACCGGAGCCCTGGCCATGGCCTGCGGAGCGGCGGAAGCCTGCTGCGGGGCCGAGTCGAACATGTCGACCACCTTCTCCTGGTCTTTCCAGCGGAGGGTGAGGGACGTTTCCTTGATTTCGGCTATCGACCAACCGTTAATCGCGTCGCCGACCGACAGGGTCCTCGATTGTCCCTTGGCGTTGGGACTCTCGAAGATCGTTACCATCGCCTGTGTCTTCCCGTTTAAGTTCAGAACGCCGTTCAGAGCGGGCGGCTTCGGAAACTTCGGCGCCTCTTCTACGGGCTGAGGAGCCTCGGGAGACGGAGGTTTCCGCTCGGCCATGAAGAGATCCTTCTCGGGAATCACCGTGAAATCGGGGTACGGATGGGGAGTAACCGGTGGGGGCAAGGGTTCGAGCTCCGGCACCGACCCGGCGTTCTTCTTTGCCTTGTCCAAGACCCGCTGGACATTGTTCGTCGCTTCAAATGACTTCCACTCGGAGGTCAGGTAGCGGGACAGCAGAACGACTCCGGCGAGGATTAGCAGATTTATGGCAATAAATTTTCGACCCATACTCCACCTTCTCAGATGCGCACACAGCTAGGAAAGTCTAATGTATCCCGACACAGACATGCGCGGCTGAACCATAGGCTGGTTTCGGAATTTGGCAATTTGAAAATCTTCGACGAGCAGAAACTTGTGGTGCGCCGAAAGCGAATGCAGGAAGCCCGTCGTCGAGGCCATGTCCCCTTCCACGTTCAACTGCAGGGTGACCTTCGAGTATCGTTCGCCGACCTTTTTTTCAGGCAGCGGGCTCGTCTTGGTGAGGGAAACATGATTCTCGGTGGCGGCTGCGCGGACGATCTCCTCAAGCTCTACTGCCGCAGAACTTGATTCGCGCGCCGACAGCAGCCGATCCTGGTACTGCACCAAGACGGTGTTGATCTCGTCCAGTTGCGCGGCGTAAGAGTCCTTCTGCTGGAGCGTATGCATCGCCTTTTCCAGGAACTGGGTCTCCCGCTCGAAATTGGCGGCGACCTCCGCCTGGGCCTCGTACACAGGCAGAGCAACATGAAAGATGACAAGGTAGAGGGCGATGAGGACTCCGCCCAGCATGATCGCCCGCTTATCGCGTTTCGCTAGTTTTCGCATGTCTTATCTTTCTCGGCTCTCTAGTCTTTCAGGACCACGTCAAACTGGAATTTTTCTTTCTTGGTGACCGGATCCCTCGTAATGTACCGCTGCTGGACGCTCTTGACGTGGCTTGACGCCCGAAGCGTCGGAATCAAATTGGTCGCCGCATCCGAAAAGCCGTACAAAGTTACCTGGCCCCGTTCGATCTGGAGGTTATTCAGGTAGGTGTCGTCAGGCAAACGCTCTGTGAGGTCCTTCAAGACCAGTAGGATCTTTTGGTCGCCCTTGAGCATATCCCTCAGCTCAGTGACCTCTGCCTGCCGGTTCTCCACCTCCTGCCTCAACCGCATCACTTCGTCAACCCTGGGCCGCAGTTCCTGGATCTGCTGCTGAACGTCGGCCAGAAGTTGCTTCTGTTGCCAGTAGCCTCGCACCGCCGCTGCCGCTCCGAGGATCAAGACGAGAACCAGGAGGACGACGGTCGGGATGATGCTCGACTTATCCCCAATGATGCGTCTCGCCTCGGGGATCAAGTTAAACCGTGCCCCCGAGGACTTCGACAGGCTCGAGGCGGCCAGCCCGACCGCCGGGAGCAGCTCCGGCTGTCGCGCGGCCCGTTCCTTGTCTTTCAACCTGAGACGCTGGGTCAAAAGCTCGCAATCAGTCACGTGCTGGCGGAGGCCATCGCAGGTCTCGGTGGCCAATTCACCGGTCACATAAATCCTTCCTATCATCGGATTGCTGAGCCGCAACCGCGACAGGAACCCATAGACTTGTTCGAGGACGTGTTCCGGAGTTGGTGGACCGTTCTCCACCATCACCTTGTCCGAGAAGAACCGATCCGGGCCGACGATCACGACCGTTTCCACGGTCTCCTGGTTGACGCTGAGGACGATGCAGGGTTCCTTTTTCGGGAATCCATCTTCGTGCAGAGCCAGGATCTGATGCAGGCCGATGCCGGAGAAACGGACCGCAGCAGGGTAGAGGTTAATTTCCTTCAAGAGCGTGAGGTACTCGTCGAGCACGCTCTGGCGGACCATCGCCACCTGGATGAGCAGCTTCTTCTGGCTCTCGTCCCGAGAGAGGATGACGTAATCGTAATAGGACTTCTCCTCTTCGGCCGGTTCGAATCGGTCGACCTGAAAACGGATAACCTGGCTGAGGTTCTCTTCGACCTCGAGGGGGAGCTCAAGCAGTCGCACCGAGACCTGTTCGTCTGGAAGTCCGGCGATCAGGTTCGTCCGATTGAAGCCGTTCGCCTGCAGCGCCGGGCGCAGCTGATTCCGCAACTCAGTTACCGAGAGCTCTCGGTAGTTGTCTATGACGGCCTGTTGCTTGAGGGTATAACCCTGAAAACCTTTGCGCAGGCCAACGAAAACCAGCTTGTCCGGCAATATTTCAACACCGGCCGCTGAACCTGTAGTCCACATATTCGTTCATCCTCGCAACAAGTGCGCCGTTGGGAACGAGGCGCTCACAGTTCGGTGTTCGATTCGTTCCAGTACAGCACCCTGTAGGGATTCTGGCCCGGCATGGCTCCGCCGATTTGGATGACGGCCCTGATTCGGCAAATGACCTCTGAAGTGCTCAGGTGCCCCGAACTCACCACAGTATACACTCCAGACCGGAAGACCTGCAGGTAGTTGGCCGCCTCCATCGGGATGCCGGGGATGCGTTCCATCACTTCACTGATGTTCTCGATTGGTTGCTCGACTCGCATCTGGTCGATTTGAACCGCCGTGTCGTAATCGAGCCCTGGAATTGCGGCCAGTACAGCAACCGGAGCTGAGTTCACATTGATCCGGGCGATGTTCGTGAAAGTAGTGAGGTACTTCTGGAGGCCGTAATATTCGACGCGTTCCCCGGCTTCGCTCATCCCCTTCGTTCCGTAGAAGATTTCGGGTGTCACACCGCGCACCAGAAGCAACTCCTCGGGCACATCAAACATGCCGTTCTTGGCAAAGTAGGGACTCTTCAGCGACTGGTAGTGATCGCTTTCAGCGCCGTTGGGACGATATAAGTCATCAACGTCCCGCCAGTCTTCGATCGAATCGCTGATTACATCGGCTTCCTGCTGCTCGACACCGGTAGTGACAAGCAGGTTGTAGATCAGAAAAGCCGGTGCGAGATTGACGTTCAACTTGCCAGTTTCGTCGTCGACCTGGACGTCGGCGCCGCCGTCCCCCAGATCGAGAGTCACGGAACCGGTGAAAACCGGAGGCACGGTCCGTCCCGGGACTCCGGCGGCGAGCCCCTGCTGCGTCATGGCGAAAGCCGATTGGGCTTCCAGGATCTTGTAGACCGCGTATTCGATGCCCGCCCGGGCCATGTAGTACGACTGTTTCTGATCGATCGTGTTCCTGGCCGCGTTGACTTCAGTGCGGACCGACACGGAGAACGACAGCGCAATCATGCTGAATGCGACGAGCATCCACAGGACTACTATCAGGACGGCGCCGCCTTCCTGGCGTTTCAGTGACCCGCTCGGTAGCATTAGAAAATACCTCCGCCGCCCGCCGCTCCCATCGCCTGGTTGAACACCGCGTTGACCGGCACGGTGATCACCTTTTCGTCGGCATGAATCCGAATGGCGTGAGGGACAGCCATTGTTTCCGCCGCATTCCAGGTGTCATACCAGTTGTAAGTCTGCGCCTGTTGGTCATAGCCGTAGTACTCGAAGCGCACCTCCTCGACGTCCTTGACAAGGGGCAATGGTTCCCCCCGAGGCACGTCGGTCATCTGCTTGAATGTGTCGAAACCGAGATATCGGGTTTCCATCGCGCCGAGGTATCGCCTGCTCTTTTCGTCCTCCGCCAACCCGTACCGGACAACCGTGAGACCCGGGTTCTCCAGCAGCAACAGTGGAGCGACCGTAATGAAGGTTACTGAATCGCTGGTTCCATAGAACAGCGGCGTCTGCGACAGCAGGAGCATGTTCTCGTCTGGGTTTGCTGCCTGCTGTTGCTGCATCCCGGTCAACGACGCGGCCGGCCGCAAAGGGAAGAGCGAACCGATCTGGCGCCTGATCTGATCCTCGAGAACCCGGTTGTAGGCTTCTTCGGTGATGCGGTCCTGCCCCTTTTGATAGCTGTTCAGCGCCATGCGGAAAGAGAAGAACAGGGTAAGGGTGACCAGTCCCATGATCGCAAAGGCGATCATAAGCTCCAGCAGAGTGAACCCGGACGCGCCGGTCGCGGCAGGTCGAAATAAGGATGCTGGACGCCAAGCCGGTTGACCCATCACCGGTCTCCTCCGAAAAGGCGCCGGATCGCATCGGAGTTGGGAGCCAAGCCCTGATCTGCCTGAGTCTGCGGTACAGCCTTCAGACAGAAGGCACGGTACATCTTCCCGAAGCGGTCATTCTTGAAGTGAACTTCCACCTGGACGCTCAGGAGGTAGACAGGCACCTGTGCTGTATCCAGCGTCAGCCGCTCCTTCGGTTCCTCCCAGTACTCGACCGTGGCGGTATAGCGGAAATCGTCATCCAGGTTGTCCGCGAACTTTCGCGGTTCTCTGATGCTCTGGTCGGCAAGCAGGTCATTCATTACGTTCTCGGCATGGGCCATAGCGCGGTGCGCCATGTTGATCCGGTAAATGTTCTTCAAGCCTCCGGAAAAGATGGACATGGCGATGGCAACGCCAACCGCCATGATGGCCACGGCGACCATGACTTCGAGCAGCGTAAACCCGCTTGATTTCCTGCACCGCATCTTACTTGTCTCCGTCCGCCCGATCAGATTCCACGCGGCCGAAACCGGTCACAGGATCCACTTTGATTGGCATCTCCTTGCCTTGAGCCCCGACCAACGTGATTGTGCCACCGGAACTGCGACCGTTCGGGTAAAAACTGACTGTGAGAGGCAGCTCCTGGTCGTCTTCGACGTAAAAAGAAACATCCTTGGGCAGCGGGTACTCTTTGATCTTCTCGCCGAAGTCATCGGCAAGAATGTAGGTGCATCTCTGGTCGGCCTTGGTCAGGATCACCCGAAACACCTGCTGCTTTGCAATCGCTCGGGAACGCGCCTGCTTCATGACCGTCACCAGGTCCCGCCCGGAGGTCTCGAGTTCCAGTCCCTTGAACCCTCGGGTGAAGGAGGGCGCCACCACGATTGCCGCCAGGGACATCACGAGCAGGACGATGAAGACCTCCAGGAAGCTGAACCCCGATAGGCCGTTTGCGGGCGTCCTACCAGGACGTGACATCTGCATTATCACCTTCGCCACCCTCGGTCCCGTCGGCTCCACTGCTCCACAGGTCGTAATCTCCTCCATGGTCGCCCGGGGATCGGTACTGGTAATCGCGTGTCCACGGATCCTTGGGGAGAGTGTTCTTCTTCAAATAGGGGCCACTCCAGTTCTGGAGCCCGGGATTCTGAATCAGGGCGGCCAGACCCTCGGAGGTGCTCGGATACCGCCCGACATCCAGACGGAACATGTCGAGCGCCCCCTCGAAATCGGCCACCTGCACCTTGGCTATGGCGGCCTTACTTTGCCCGATCTTGCCGATTACCCTCGGCCCAACGACCGTGGCAAGAAGGCCCAGGATCACCAGGACGACGATCAGCTCAATCAGTGAGAATCCCTTCTCATTTTGACGGGCGGCCCCGTCCGGTCTTTCATTCTTTCGGTGGTACATGTTGCCTCCGGTTCCGTCACAGGACATGCGACCTGCCCTGATCTATAAAGGTATATCGTTGATACTGAAGATCGAGTAGAGCATGGACACGACCATGGCGCCCACGACTACCCCCATTCCCAGGATGATCGCGGGCTCGAAAAGGGAGATCAACCGTTTCATCGACGTGCGCAAATCCCGGTCGTAGGTTTCCGCAATCTTGAGCAGCATGACGTCCAGCCGCCCTGTCTCTTCTCCCACCTGCAGGAGGTGCAGCGCGAAGGGCGGGAAGATGTCGGCTTCACGGACCGGATTTGCCAGTCCCTCGCCTTTCTTGACTCCTGATTTGATCGGTTCCATCGCCGCCGCCATCGCCTGGTTCCCAATGACTTCCTTCACGATATTGATCGACTGGATCAACGGCACGGCGCTCTGCAGCAGAGTGCCGAGCGTGCGGCCGAACCGGCTCACTTCGAGTTTCTGCAGAACCGCACCAATCACCGGCAACTTGAGCTTCCGGCGATCCCAGCTCATCCGACCCTCCGGTGTCGCCAGCCGTCTGCGGATGAGGTACCAGACTCCCGCCGTAGCCACCAGAGCAGCCCACCAGTAACTGACCACGACACCCGACAGGAAGAGCAGGATCTTCATCGGAAGCGGGACGGGCGCCCCGGCATTCTCGAAGATGACAGCAAATTTCGGAATGACGAAGGTCAACATCACGATGATCGAAGCAGCGCCGACCAAAGACAGGATCATCGGATAGATCAACGCGGAAACCAGGTAACTTCGCAGTTCCTCGCCTCGTTCGAGATACTCGCCCAGCCGGCTAAGAATATCGTCCAGCGCCCCTCCGGCCTCACCCGCGCGGATCATATTCACGTAGATCTTGGGAAATACGTGGGGATAGGTGGCGAAAGCATCCGACAGCGCCTTGCCGCCCTTCACCTCGCGCAGCAGTTCCTTGATGACTTCGCGAAGGTAAGCGTTTTCGGTCAATTCGGAAAGGATCGTGAGACTTCGGTCGAGCGTAAGCCCGGCGTTCAGAAGGGTGGACAACTCCTGGGTAAAAACCAGCAGATCTGCGCGTGGAACCCGTTTCCGGCGCGAAGTCAGGCCGCCCAGCAGCCCGCCCAGCGGACCCGCCTCGCCGGCAATATGCACCCGGATGGGGAGCTGGCCCTGCTCCTCCAGCCTGGTCATGACCGTCTGTTCGTCGGCCGCCTCCAGCGTACCCTCAATCACCTTGCCTTCCGGCGTGACTGCTTTGTATTCAAAAAAAGCCATAGTTCCCCGGCGCTCTAAACTGCTGCATCAAACCAATCTGGTCTTACATATCCTGGGTGACCCGCAGGACCTCAGCCAGAGTCGTGATGCCTTGTCTGACCTTGTTAAAACCGTCCTGGCGTAGTGTGGTCATTCCGCTATTGATCGCCGCCTTGCGCAACTGTCCCGAGTCAGCGTTAGAAACAGTCAACCGTCGGATCTCGTCGTTCATCAGCATCAGTTCGAAAATGCCCAGACGGCTGTGGAACCCCGTCATCGAACACTCCTTGCAGCCGGCACCGCGATAGGTGGTGACCGGCTCTCCTACGTTGAACCCGACGCCCCGCAAAATCTCCGGGTCGGCCTTCTCTTCTTCCTTGCAGTGCGGACAGATCACACGAACCAGGCGCTGTGCCAGAATCCCGAGAATGGAAGACGCCAGCAGGTAGTCCTCGGCGCCCATGTCGACCAGCCTCGCAATCGCGCTTGGAGCGTCGTTGGTGTGCAGAGTGCTGAATACCACGTGTCCCGTCAACGCGGCACGGATCCCGATCTCGGCGGTCTCAAGATCGCGCATTTCACCGACCATGATGACATCCGGGTCCTGGCGCACGATGGAGCGCAGGCCGGCCGCGAAGGTCAGCCCGATTTGCGGGTTGACGTGGATCTGGTTGACCCCATTCATCTGGTACTCAACGGGGTCCTCGATGGTAATGATCTTCTTGTCGGGGAGATTGATCTCCGACAGGGCGGCGTACAGGGTGGTCGTCTTACCGCTCCCGGTCGGTCCGGTCACCAGGATTATCCCGTAAGGCCGATGGACCAGGTCCTCCACCTGGCAGTACATGTCCTGAGTGAGACCCAGCTTTTTTAGATCGTAGATCTGCGTATTGCTCTTGTCGAGAATACGCATGACGACGCTTTCGCCATACATTGTCGGGAGCGTCGAGACGCGCAGATCGACGTCCTTTCCCAACACGCGCATCTTGATCCGACCATCCTGCGGGATCCGCCGCTCGGCGATGTTCAATTTCGCCATGATCTTGATGCGGGAAATGATGGCGGCCCGCAGCCTCTTGGGCGGCGACTCCACGTCGTAAAGAACGCCGTCAATCCGGTAGCGTACCTTGAGATCGCGCTCGAACGGCTCGATATGGACGTCGGAAGCGCGCGATTCGATCGCCCTGGAAATGACCAGGTTGACCAGCCGGATGACCGGTGCTTCGGAGGCGAGGTCCTTCAGGTGCTCGACGTCATCGCTGTCTTCGCTGGCGGTCTCGGCGTCGGCATCCTCGATCCCCTCGACGATTCGCCCCAGGCTCGAGGCCTGATTGCCGTAGAACTTCTCAATCAGATCCTGAATTTCCGTCTCCGGCGCCAGAACCGGCTCGATTTTCTTGTGCGGCGTGTAAAACCGGATGGCGTTCAGAGTGGAGTGGTCCAGGGGGTCAGCCATGGCAAGTACCAATTTGTCGTTTTCCATGGCGACTGGCACGAACCGGCATTCGCGCATAAACTTCACGGCGAAGGTGTTCTCCAGCACCGGGACCTGAGGGAATTCCTCCGCGTTCACGTGACGAATGCCCAGATGCTCGCTCAGATGGCGGACCATCTCGCCTTCAGACACGGCGCCGATGTCGACCAGCAATTTGCCAATCCGTTCGCCCGATTGTTTCTGGAGATTCAGAGCGGTATTCAGCTCTTCTTCCGAGACGACCCCTTTTTCGAGCAGGTGCTGCCCGAACAGTTTCCTGACTCGCAGGTCTTCAAGTCTGATCATCGCCGCTTGGTCCGCCCTTTATTAATCGCCCTTTATTAATATTGAAGTATGTGCACTCGCTGCTTGAAGCGCTCCATATCGAGCGTTCCTGCGCTCAACTGGTCGATGTGCTCTTTCATGACCGTCATGACCAGCACCGTCTCGCTTTTGATCGGATCAAGTTCGCTCCGGTTCGTCATGTGAGCGTGGATGCTTATTCGGTCCCGTGGACGCAACTCCTTGACGGTTCGTCCATAGTTGGCCAGACAGGTGATCATCGCATCCTTCACGATCTTGACCTGCTCCTCACTCGTCAGTTTGGGCCCAGCATTCATTGGAGCTTTCAGCTGCCCGAACGGTGTCCTAATGCCGGCCCGATTGAGATTCAACTGAAACGAAATCGTTAAGCCGTATCCCTGCAGATAGGCGCCCTTTGGGTCGGCCGCCAGAGCGAAGGGCGTTTTGAAATTCTGCTTGAGCACTTCTTCGATTATCTGCTCGAAGATCTGAGTATCGCGTTTGAGCAGTCCCAGATTATACCTTTGTTGAGCATTCAGATGCGCTGACAGCGCCAGAAGCAGGGCGAACAAGCAAATCTTGCGATACCACATCGTTGCCTCCATCTCCACCTGCAGCCCTCTACTTCGTGGCTAGAGTCCTGAGATACTGGTTGTTCTCTTCCAGGTTGTTCGCGTACCGTTCTTCAAGCGTAACCAGGTAGTCGTACACTTCCTGCATATCTTGGTTGCGCTGCAGATCGGCGTCGTCCTTCCAACGGATAAGAGCCCTGCCGATCATGATCCTCTCTTCGGCCTGGTTGGCGACAATCATGTCCTGGACCATATCCGCCAATTGCTGCTCCGAAACAGAGACCCGGGGCCCCCCCAGGTAACCCAGGTTCTGAAGAATCGAAAGCAACCCGACCAGTATCAGGAACCCGGCGGCGACCTTGGTCAAAGCGGGCCACCACTGGACTTCGCGAATCCACCGCAAACGCGCACTTCGACCGGGAACAGGCTCAGGGACCGCCGTCGCCTGTGAGTCTTCCACGTGCCAGCTCTGCAAGACTTCTCGGGTCTGCAGCAGCTCTCCGTAGTCGGCGCTGCACTCGGAGCAGGCATCGATGTGCTGAAAGAACTGAAAGCAGGTGCGCGAGTTGAGTTCCTCACCGTACAGAATGTCGAGCATCAGCTCACGACTTTCGTCGCAATTCATATCCGTCTCTCCATGAGTCTCTTCAGCGTCTTCAGGCCGAGGTACATTCGCGATTTGACGGTCGACAGCGGGATATTCATGATTTCGGAAATCTCATGGAACTTGAGGTCCTGATATTCCTTCATCAGGATCACCACCCGCTGCTCTTCAGGCAGTGCTCCAAAAGCCGCCCGCAGAGCCGACGCCCTTTCCTTCTCGGCCAAGTCCCGTTCTGGACTCGAGTCAGCGACGATCTCGATTGCCTCGGATTCATTCGTGTCCTCGAGTGCTACCTGGTTGATATGCCGATGACGCCGGAAACGCATCCGACATTCGTTCAAGGCAATCTTGTAGAGCCACGAGGAAAACCGCGAAGGGTCGGTCAACCGATCCAGGTTCTGATAGGCCTTGGTAAAGGTGTCCTGCGTCAGATCCCGCGCCTCCTCTACGTTACCCACGTAACGACACACGAAAGCAAAGATTCTCCGCTGCCAGCGCTGCGTCAACTCGCCAAAACAGGCCCCGTCTCCATCGAGAGCGAGTGCCAAGAGTTGCTCGTCGCTTCGGTTCATTCCTCTCCCCGATCTTTCAGGATGCTTCTCCAACCGGAAAAGTCTAATAAATAGCGTCTGGGGTGGCAACTTGCACGTGCCTCCATCCAGCCGCCTCGGTCCTGCCAAAAAACCCAACCGTCTTCTGCGGGCAACAAGTCACACCCGCAGTCTGACTTTTAGTCTCCAGTTCGCTCGACTTTTGAAGGCAACTGGCCGGTGTATTCCTGATAACCTACTTGAATCAGAAGACTTAGCCTAATCTGGCGAATCGGCATTCGCCGTGCATCATATCACGCGGCCGCACTTTATGGGGCAACCGGCCGCCGGGTGGCACTTTGAAGAAAGGACTGGGCAACCGCGGAGACGGAAGGGGAAACCGGCACGCGCGGCCCAAGCCACCCGGTCGTCGGGATATCGGATTGCGGATTGCGGAATTGGGATCATGGAATTTTGGAAAGGGTCCCCTTCCTAAACCTTCCGTTGCGGAGCACCGATTGTGTTGGCCAGGCGCACGGCCACCTCCTCGGCTCCCTACCGCTAGTTCACAATCGGCCCCGAGATCCAAAGTCTGCAATCGGCAATCCGAAATCCCGAATCCGAAATCGAAATCGAAATCCTCAATCCGGCTAGCTCTCCTGCAGCCGGCGGCGACGTCTTTCCATGGCCGCCTCGTAACGCCGCTGTTCTTCCTCTGTCTCCGGTTTGACGGGCGGAACTTCGGTGGGTCGCCCATCGCCGTCCAGCGCGACAAACGTGAGGAAAGCATCGCTCGTCTTGGTTCGTTGTCCGCTCAGCGGGTCCTCGGAGAACACGTGCACCTCGACTTCCATCGAGGTCCTGAAGCTGCGGGTCAGGAAAGCATCCAGCAGGATCAAATGACCCACCCTCACCGGGTTCAGGAAACGAACTGAGTCCACGGATACCGTTACGACCGGTTTTCTACAGTGCCGCCAGGCCGCTACCGCCGCAGCCATGTCCATCAGGTGCATGACTTTTCCCCCAAGGATAAACCCCTGGGCACTCGCATCGTTCGGCAAAACAACCTCCGTCATAGTGGTTCGTGATTCGGCGACCGGTTTGGCTTCCATCGCGTGTTCCCTTCCCAGGCTGCTTGTGTCAAGGCGTTTCGAGATCGGAAGAGTCCCTTCAGCTACTTTTTTCGAATCCTTTGCAGACTCTGGCCCGTCGATTGCATCTGTATAGCTTGTAAGGAGACGAAGTATGAGCAGTTTTGCAGTATTCACACTTTTGCTGTCGATAACCGCATTCTACGTTTTCCTGTCGGTTTATATCCTGATGTATTTTATCAGCAACCATTTCCTCGGCTTTCAGACGGTCAAGGCCTGGGTGCGGCGTCAGAGTCTGCCCAGAGACGATCAATCCGGCCGGTAGACGACAGCCCTTTGTGCTAAGGTTCTGAGCGAAATGCAAGCCAGCCCTCTATTCCAGGTCGCTGTCCTCGTAATGGGTATCCTGGTGGTCGCCCAGGGTCTACTGGTGTTCGTCCTTTTTACACGCTTTTCCAGGGAACTCGAGGCACTGAGACCCCGCCTGACGGCCCTTCTCTTACAGGCAAACGCAGCCAGCACGTCTTTGCGACAGCTGGTCGCTCATACAGATGGTATTTATGACAAGGTCGCAAAGCTCCAGGACCGCGGGCCGGCGCTGGTACGGCAGGTCACCGAATGGATTAGGAAGAATGATCTCGCCATAGGAGAAGTGCTGGAGAGGGCGCGAACAGGCCTTGTCAGGTTCGATAGCCTGGCCGACGAGACGTTGGCCGGCTTCTCCCGCCAGACGTTCAGGGTCCACCGGGCAATCGTGCATCCGGGCCTGCGCATTTCGGAGCTCATGCAGTCCGCAGCGGGGCTCATGGGGAAGCTGAGGCATCAGGACCGGTCCCCTGCGAGCTACTCCTCGGATCAGGAGATCTTCATCTAAGCTCTTTTCCGAGAATCGGGGAACTTTTCCCCGATTTATCCCGCTCACTCCATCGTTTTTAAGACATAGAGACTGAGGCGTCGCAAAGTCACGCTGAGGACTTCGATGGAGACACTCTGGTAATCGGACAACTGCACGACCCCCGGGGCGGGATTCAGAAAATAACGGACCAACTCCTTGTCCAACATCTGGCATATACCAGCGCATTCATCCAGATAGTCGGAGAACAACGGCCGATCAGTGCCCCGCACGACTCCCAGGTTGCACTCGTACCGGCTGACGTGTCCCTCGGCGAAGAAGTCGTGTACGGTTGTATACAACTCTTCCGAGGAACGGCCGAGTTCGTCGACCAGTTGCTTGCGACGTGATGACTCGCAATCTGCCGGGAGATTTCGACCTTCCTCAACCAGGGTGCGGATGTGCTCGGACAACTCGAATACCTTGGCAATTCTCCCCGCCACCTTTTCGGGCTTCGGCATGGAAAGAAACAGGTCCTGGCGCAATGCGTTGAAATAGATGAACCGGAAATTGCTTCGCACCAGCTGTTCGAAGTCCTGTCCGGAGACCAGTCCCTGGTGCCTGAGACCCGCCTGCAGAATCGGCGCAACATCCACCTGGTCCCAAAACCTGTCCTTGCGGCTCACACCACTTGCCGTCAGGGTGCCTGAAAAGAAAACGAAGATAAGGAAGATACCGAAGCCGAACAGACTCTTGGGTGGGCGATGTCTGTCCTGAAGATAGGCGTTTACGGTTTTCATCCCCCCTCCTTTCACTGCACTGAGTGGGAGATACACCCGGCTGACTCTTAGTCTCAAACCGGGTTACTCCGTCTGGCGAGTCCGGATGATACCATAAAGACCGAACGAGGCAACCCATGAATGTGCCCACCAAGATAATCAATGCAGTGAAGTACCGGAATCTCGATGAAGCCAGGGCCATATTGGCCCGCGTGGCGGGCCCGGAGGCCTCCGGGGCTGCGGCAATCTTCGACGACAACGGGGAAGAGCCCCAGGGTCTTCTGGCCGTCATACCGGAGGATCGCGTCGCCGACGACCTTTTTATAAAGTTATTCAACGAGAAGACCGGGGCCAGCGTCCGCGTCGAGAAGATCGAGTACTCGGGGTATGGGCCGCCGGCGGACGAGGCCGATTACATGGGCTTCGCCAGCCAAAAGACCGCATACGTGCTCGAAGGCTGCAGGCTGCCGATCGAGATCGCCAGCTGCCCACTCGGGGCGGTGGACATTCACCATCTCGAGGCAATGGTCCTTGACGGCGTGCACCCACTCGAGCGCGAGATTCTAGCCAAGAAGCTTGCCCTGCCGCCTGACTGGGATTTCGAAGTCCTCTTCGACTTGCTTGCCCAGGGGGCAGCAACCGCCGATGAGATCGATCAGTTGATCCACAAGAGCGTCCACTAATGGCCGGGAGCCGCTTGGCGCCCCGGCCGTCGGCCCCCCGGAGATGTACCTACAGGAGATGTACCTAGAGGTTGCCACCTCACAGCCGCCTCTGTATAATGACCGCTTTATCAAAATGCGGGCGCGCAGTCGTAACCATTTCTGAAAAATCTTTGCCTGAAAGCGAGAAGGAGGACATTTTCATGTCGTACAAATGGGTCTATTTGTTTGAGGAACTGGATCAAGCCGAGAAGAAAGTCGGCCCCGGGAGTTGGGACAGGGTCAAGGCCCTGCTTGGAGGCAAGGGAGCCAACCTGGCCGAGATGACTCGTATCGGACTTCCAGTCCCGCCCGGATTCACTGTAACCACCGAGGCATGCAACGCGTACCAGAAGGCGGGCGAGGTGTTCCCCGAAGGACAATGGGAACAAGAGCTCGAAGCCATGAAGAAGGTCGAGAGCAAGACCGGCAAAAAGTTCGGCGATCCGAACAATCCGCTTCTGGTTTCCTGCCGCTCCGGCGCGAAGTTCTCGATGCCCGGCATGATGGACACGGTGCTCAACCTGGGCCTGAACGATGCGAGCGTCCAAGGCATGATCAAGCTGACGGGCGACGAACGCTTCGTCTACGACTCATACCGACGCCTGATCCAGATGTTCGGCTGTGTTGTTCTCAACATTGCAGACGAGCCGTTTGAAGAAGCGCTGGACGAAGTGAAGGCCAAGCAAGGCGTCAAGTCGGATACCGAGCTGACCGCCCAGGATTGGAAGGGACTGGTCGAAGTCTTCAAGAAGATCGTCAAGGAGGAAAAGGGCTTTGATTTTCCTCAGGACCCGTACCAGCAGCTGAAGCTCGCGACCGAAGCGGTATTCAAGAGCTGGAACGGAAAGCGCGCGGTCGACTACCGCAACGCCGCCCAAATCCCGCACGACCTCGGAACGGCCGTCAACATTCAGACGATGGTGTTCGGAAACATGGGCGATGACTCGGGAACGGGCGTCACCTTTACCCGCAATCCCGCGACTGGCGAGAGACTGCTTTACGGGGATTATCTGCTCAACGCGCAGGGCGAAGACGTAGTGGCCGGGATCCGCAACACCAAGAAAATCGCCGACCTCGAAAAGGACCTGCCCGCCGCTTTCGCGCAGTTCCAGGACATCTGCAAGAAACTCGAGCTCCACTACAAGGAGATGCAGGACGTCGAGTTTACGATTGAGCGCCAGAAGCTGTACATGCTGCAGACACGCGACGGCAAGCGCACTTCGAAGGCCGCCGTGAAGATCGCCGTAGACATGGCCAACGAAGGGCTCATCACAAAGAAAGAAGCCGTGATGCGTGTGAAGCCTGCAGACGTTGATACCCTGCTTCACCCCGGCTTTGACCCCGACGCAAAGAAAGCGGCCGCCAAAGAAGGCCGACTGCTCGCCAAGGGCGTCAACGCATCACCCGGCGCCGCCGTCGGCGTCGCTGCTTTCGACGCGGACATCGCCGAAGAGTGGGGCAAGTCCGGCAAAGCCGTCATCATGGTCCGTCCCTTTACGAAACCGGATGACGTTCACGGAATGCTCGCTGCCAAAGGCATTTTGACAAGTGAAGGCGGCGCGACCAGCCACGCGGCGGTTGTGGCCCGTCAGTTTGGGGTCCCGTGCATCGTGGGTGCGAGCGACGTCAAGATCGACCTGAAGAAGCGCCAGTTCACGGCGCACGGCGTTGTTGTGAAAGAAGGCGACTGGATTTCTATTGACGGCGCCACCGGCGAAGCCATCGCAGGCCAGATTCCGACCGTGCACCCGAAGTTTGAGGAGCAGACGGACCTCATCACCCTGCTCTGCTGGGCCGACGAGTTCCGTCGCCTCCAAGTCTGGGCCAACGCGGACTACCCGGACGATGCCAAGCGTGCCCGCTCTTTCGGCGCCCAGGGCATCGGCCTGTGCCGGACCGAGCACATGTTCTTCGAGGAAGTGAGACTTCCCATCGTTCAGCGCATGATTCTGGCCGAGAACGAGGAGACCCGCGATCAGGCCCTGTCCGAGTTGCTGCCTTTCCAGAGAAGCGACTTCGAAGGGATTTTCAAGGCAATGGACGGCCTGCCGGTTATCATCCGCTTGATCGACCCGCCGCTGCATGAGTTCCTGCCTCATCACCAGGATCTGCTTGAGAAAGTAATTACCAAGCGGGTCAAGGGTGAAACCGAAGGCTTGGCCGAAGACGAGAAGCTCCTGAAGGCGGTCGAGTCGATGCACGAGAGCAACCCGATGATGGGTATGCGCGGAATCCGTTTGAGCATCGTCATGCCTGGCATCGTCAAGATGCAGGTTCGGGCGATCTTCGAGGCGGCCTGCAATATGGCGAACCAGGGGGTGGTCGTGAAGCCCGAGGTCATGATCCCACTGACCGGCCACGTGAATGAACTGAAGATCATCCAGCCTCAGCTCGAGGAAGTGGCCAAGGCAGTCATGGCCGAGAAGAACGTGCACGTGGATTACAAGTTCGGGACGATGATCGAGATTCCGCGTGCGGCTGTGACCGCCGACGAGATCGCCGGTCTTGCCGAGTTCTTCTCGTTCGGAACCAACGATCTGACCCAGATGACCTTCGGCTATTCCCGTGATGACGCCGAAGCCAGATTCCTGCTCGACTATGTCGAGAAGGGAATTCTGCCCAAGAATCCCTTCCAGACACTGGACCAGGAAGGTGTCGGCCAGTTGATGAAGATGGCGGTGGAGAAGGGACGCGCGGCGCGGCCCGACCTCGAAGTCGGGATCTGCGGCGAGCACGGCGGCGATCCTGCCTCCATCGAGTTCTGCCACAACATCAACCAGAACTACGTGAGCTGCTCCCCGTTCCGCGTTCCGGTCGCCCGTCTCGCGGCGGCCCAGGCAGCAATCAAGAACAGCTAAAAGAAGCATCCCCCTACAGCAAAAAAGGGCGGCTCCGAGCCGCCCTTTTTTGTTCCACTGCGCACTGACCACTGGCCACTGACAACTGAGAAGGTGTGAAAGAATCGAGAGACGAGGCGAATGTACGTCTTCGACCCCCTGGGGGTCGAAATGCGGTCTCACGATTTTTTCACACCTTCTGACCACTGGCCACTGGCCACTACCAGATTTGAAAATTCTCAAACGGGCCGAAAGTGTCCGACTTGGAAGTCGGACCAACGGAAGGCCGACCACCTGCCCGGCCGTCGTCAGTTCGGCAGTGCGCAGTGGGCAGTTGCAGTCGGCAGTGCGCAGTGGGTAGTGCGCAGTGGGCTGCGCAGTGGGCAGGGCGCAGTCGCCGTCAGCGCCGCGTCTTTTCCCCCGAATGCTCCGGTCCCTTGCCCGGCTGTCCTCCAAGAGCATCTTCGTCGGAATGAGGCGTACGGTCACCGATTGGCTCGACCTGGTCAAGTTTGTCAAGCTGCCCGGTTCGCAGCAGATCGGCCAACCACTCGCAGCAGCAGTCGCCAAGGCCCGCCTTCGATTGGGTGATTGTCCTATCCTCCACGACCTTAACGGTGGTGAATCTCTTCTTCAGCAGTCCATAGAGAGGTTTCCACCCCGGGTGGACGGGGTTAAGCGCGATGTGGGTGCACCCTTCGGCGGCTAACCAGTCAGCCAGGGCCTGATGGTCCTCCACACGGTTGCCGAATTCACGGCGCTGCTTGTCCGCTTTCTCACCGAGAAGGCAGAGCCTGATACCCTCTTCTGCAACCTCCAAGCCGCACCAGCAATTCTTCTTCGCGTCCATGCGTGTCGCCTCCCGCGGTGGATAGCTCGATTGCCGACCTTACTGCAGTATATGCAAAACCCAAAGGTGTTTCATCTCGGGCGCGCGCTATAGTGATTGCATGGAACGACTATTCATGGTGATCGGTGCGCTGTTCGGCTTTCTCGGCGTTGCCGCCGGCGCTTTTGGCAGCCATGCGCTGAAGAACCGGCTGTCGGCGGACTTGCTCCAGGTGTTCGAAGTCGGTGTCCGCTACCAGATGTATCACGCCCTCGCTTTGGTTCTCACGGGATTCATCCTGACCCGTTTTAACAGCCAGGCTCTTTCCTGGGCCGGGTGGTTTTTCGCAGCAGGCGTGGTCATTTTCTCAGGCACCCTCTATCTATTGACGCTGACAGGTCAGCGCTGGCTGGGGGCGGTAACGCCGATCGGCGGGACCGCCCTCCTCGTTGGGTGGGTCCTCCTGGCCTGGGGTGCCGCGACTGCGGGTGTCAGCGCGACTCGTGGCTGACACTCAAAGACTCGACAGTTTCTCGAGCACTTTAGCCAGGCCCTGCGTTCCCTCTCGGCCCTGGCCGGCGGCTTGGGCGGCGGACATAAGCTGATGCACGAGGCTCGCAGCTGGAAGACATGTCGGAGTCAAATCAGCCGCCTGCAGGACCAGGCGGAGGTCTTTTTGCATCAGGTCGATCATGAAGCCGGGAGCGAAATCCCGCTTGACGACACGGGGGCCGAGATTCGCCAGCTGCCAGCTCCCTGCGGCGCCGCCTTGAACTGCCTGAATCATGGTCAGCGGATCGAGGTTGTTTGCGCGGGCAAACAGGACGGCTTCTGAGACAGCCAGCAAGTTAATCGAAACCAGGATCTGATTGCAGAGCTTGGTCAGTTGGCCGTTCCCCACCGCCCCACAATAGGTGATCGTCTTTCCGAGTTTCTGGAAAACGGGAGTCGCACGCTCGACGTCTGCTTTCTCGCCTCCCGCCATGATGGCCAGCGTGGCGTTTTTTGCGCCTACATCCCCTCCAGAAACGGGCGCGTCTACGAGGCTGCAGCCTCGTTCCCGCAACTGCCGGTCGAGCTCGCGTTCTACGGCCGGCGAGATTGTGCTCATGTCAATGACGAGGCCACCGGGCGCAAGGCCTTCGATAACGCCGTTCTTACCGGCGACCACTTCCTGCACGTCCGGGGAATCGGAAACCATGGTGATAACGATGTCGGCGTTCGCGCCCACCTCCGCCGGCGTGGATGCAACCCGAGCCCCCTGCGAGCCAAGCTCGTCCGTCTTGGATCTGGTTCGGTTAAAGACGGTGAGCGGATATCCAGCCTTCAGCAGGTGTCCCGCCATCGGCTTTCCCATGATTCCCAAACCCACGAATCCCACTCGGACGGCATCCATAGTCCCTCCTGTTCGTCTGAAGCGGGCCGGACGTCCGCGCTCCTGATTGGCCTTTGTCTCGGGCTTCAGACAAAGTTTTTTGACGTTAAACCGCACGCTCAGAATACAATCGATTGAGGAGAAAACCAATGAGCGGACGAAGAGGTTTGATTGTTGTGATTATTCTGCTGGTCGTGATCGGAATTGCTATCGCGGCCGGCTTCGCCATCTTTTGGCTCATGCGCGAGCCCGTTTCGGTAGCTGAGGGAAGCGTCCTTGAAGTCAACATCGGAGGCGGGGTCCCCGAAATCCCCTCCCCCAATCCGTTTGTCGAGCTGTTCCAGCCGTCAGGACTCAGTCTCTGGGAATTGCGCCAGATTTTCGACCGAGCAGCGACGGACGACCGGATCAAAGCCGTATACCTGGAAGTCCATCCGCTCTCAATGAGCTGGGCGGAGATCGAAGAGATCCGGGACATGATGAAGGCCTTTCGAACCTCGGGAAAACCGATTCACTCGTATCTGGCCGTCGACGTGGTTACGGAACAGGAAATTTACCTGACTGCTCCCACGACCGCGATTTATCTCACCCCAGGCACGGGCCTCCTGGTCAACGGGCTGCTAGCTGAAGTGACTTTCTACAAGAATACGCTCGACAAGCTCCATATCAAGCCGGAGTTCATCCAGTTCAAGGAATACAAGAACCCGGGCAGTTACTCTCGAGAGAGCATGACACCCGAGTATCGAGCGATGCTCGAAGGCGTCGTCCAGGATATCCAGAATCGTTTCGTAAAAACTGTAGTCGCCGAGCGAAAGATCGCCGAGCCTCGTCTATTGGCCTTGATGTCGAAGGGTATCGTGACCGACAAGCAAGCCCTCGAAAACCGGCTGATTGATTTTCGCGCCTATAAGCACGAAGTGCGCGAAAAGCTGAAGTTCTCAGGGGGCAAGCGCAAGGAATACAAGGGGATCAGCGCCGGCAGATATCGCTCAGCGGCGAGCGCATCTGGTGGTGGTTCCCGAAAGAAAGTCGCCTACGTGGTTGCCGAGGGCACCATTACCTCCGGGGACAGCGAGTCGATGGCGGGAATTGTGGGCGGGAACACGCTCGCAACGAATCTACGCCGGTTGCGCGACGACAAGTCCGTCGAAGGAGTCATCCTCCGCGTCAACAGCCCGGGCGGCTCAGTCGTCGGATCAGAGATGGTTTGGGAAGAAGTCCGCATGCTCGAAAAGGCCGGCAAGCCCGTCATCGTTTCGATGTCCGGAGTAGCGGCGTCGGGCGGGTATTACATCGCGATGGATGCCCGCCGTATAGTGACCCAACCGTCCACGATTACCGGTTCGATCGGAGTCATCTTCGGCAAATTTGATCTGAGCGGGTTCTACGATTGGATCGGTATGGACATCGAGCAGATTAAGCTCGCGCCAAACGCGGATATTTTTTCGTTCAGCAGTTCTCTGACCGATGAGCAGAAGCAGCAGATCGAGACGTGGATGGCCGAGGTGTACAACGTGTTCGTCACAAAGGCTGCCAAGGGCCGGAAGATGGGCTACGATCAACTGGAGCCTAAAGCGCACGGGAGAATCTACACCGGCAGCCAGGCGCTCAACGCCGGGCTGGTGGATGACGTGGGGGGCATCGAGACAGCCGTCGCTCGAATGAAAGAGGCACTCAAGATGGCTAAAGGAGAAAAACTCCAGCTGATGCTGTACCCGCGGCCACAAAGTTTGTGGGAGTCCCTGTCGAGCGGCGATTTGTTGCCGGTGAGGCTCTCGGCTCCCAAGTCATTGAGGGAATGGGTCGAGGCGGAAGCCAGCGCGATGAGCACCCCGGCGCCTTGGGTGCTCGCCCCGAATATCCGGATCAACTAAGGCCAGACAAGGAGACAAGGAGACTGGGAGACAAGGAGACAAAGACAAAAGCCGATTGCGATTACGATTACGATCACGATCACGATCACGAGCGCGAGCCGAACAGGTAACCCCGCCCTCGGCTTCTCCCAGTGTCTTCTCGTGCTCGCGCTCGTGATCGTAATCGTAATCGGCTTTTGTCTTTGTCTCCTTGTCTCCTTGTCTCCCCCTCTCCTTGTCTCCCAGTCTCCTTGTCTAGCGTTTCCGGGGCTGACAAGTCGGGCAGAAGTGGGTGCCCCGCTGGCTCACGACTATCTTCCGGATCGCGGTTCCGCATCTGAGGCACGGCTCTCCGGCCCGCCCGTAAACGAAAAGCTCATCCCGGTTGTCGCCCTCCCGGCCATCGCCGTCGATGAAGTCCCGAAAAGTCGTCCCTTTGTTTCGGATCCCTCGCTCCAGAACAACCAGCACTTTCTCAAAAAGCAGGATCTTCTCCGATCGACGCAACGTAGTTGTCCGCCGAGCGGGGTGGATTCCGGCCTCGAAAAGGGCTTCGTCCGCGTAGATATTGCCGACTCCTGCCACGAAACTCTGGTTAAGCAGCAGCGACTTGATCCGTAGGGTTCGCTTGCGAAGCAACGCCAGAAATGCTGGCAGCTGGTAACTGGGGCTGAACGGCTCGAGGCCGAGCTTTCTGGCCGCGAAAAAATCCAACAGCGAATGCCCATCCTTTTCCAGTACGAAAACCCGCCCGAATTTCCGTGTATCCCGAAACAACAGACTCCGTCCATCGGAGAGGCAAACGTGGAAGTGGGTGTGCCGGTCAGGCGGATGTTGAACAGCTGTCTCCAAGCCGGTCACCGGGTGCCGGTCGAAGCTTTGCGAATCCGGGCGATTCGGATCCC
Organism: uncultured Acidobacteriota bacterium; assembly: GCA_964421755.1. GTDB lineage: Bacteria > Acidobacteriota > UBA6911 > RPQK01 > RPQK01 > CAVUUN01. Next base: position 47,522 of record CAYQYP010000460.1, on the reverse strand, counting down.
GGATGGTCAGTTGACCGGTCATTCCCAGGTGAACGATGACGTGGTGGCGATCCGTCTCCACGATCAGGTACTTCCCACGGCGATCAAGTGACAGCACGGTCTGGCCCTCGAGTATGTCGACCCCTCTCGTCGATCGCAGGATTTTCTTCTCAGTGACGCAGCAGTTCGAGATGCGGGCCCCAACCAGGCGGGATTCCAAGCTGCGGCGGACGGTTTCCACTTCAGGTAACTCAGGCATATGGGGGTTATACCAGATTTCGCCGCTGGTTGAGAGGGTGGGGCGAACGGGGCGAAGAGCTCGGGGGCCAGGATTCGAACCTGGATCAGCGGCTCCAAAGGCCGCTGTCCTACCGTTGGACGACCCCCGAACAAGCGTGAATGTCAAATCTTACCTTAGGTGAAGCGGAAGCAGCAAGTCAGGGGGACGATTCGACCGAGGCGGGACGGGCACTTTCGGGTAACAGATTACAGCCTTGGAAGCTGCGGAAGATGGTCAAAATGCTGGTCTCTTGCACAGAGAAACAGGTCATGCTGAACGACGAGGGCCGCTACCCAGAGATCGTTGGTCGGGATCGGGGTCCCTTGGCGGCGGAGTTGCAGAAACAGGCGCGCATAGTGATGGCTCGTCTGCTCGTCCGGGCAAAGGACCTGGACGCGATCGGAGTTTAAGAACCGAGCCAGACTCGCTTCGTTTTCTTTGGCCCGGCTGCCGGCCAAGAACCCGGCCCGTAGTTCGGCAAGAACGATCAAAGGGATGAGAATCTGTTCCGCGATTTGAATGGTCTTCACCGCTTCCGGGACTCCCTTGCAGAAATCCACGTAGCGATTCGTATCTAATGCAATTCTCATTGCCACAGGTCCGGGTCGATTCTGTCCTGATCCAGAAGGACCTGGTCGAACTGAGGGTCGGCCACCCATGTACCCGCCAGATGATCGAGATCGTGATGAAGCGGAGGCTCCTCGCCGAGCCCGACGGCCAGGGTTAACGCCTCGACCGTCACCTGGTTGAGGCTTTTCCCTTCCCGCCGGGCCCATTTCTTCAGTGCTTCATCAACACGTGTGGGAACGTCGCGAATCGTATACTGCCTGCCCTTGCGCCTGCCGGTCATGCAGGCATTGTATGCGAGCTATGCCTACACCTTCAAGCTTCCGAGAAAATCGGGAAGAAGCAAAAGCCTATTATGAGTCCGAATAGACGGGACCACGAGTTGGAGCTAGCTCAAGGCGCGTTCTCTCCTTGTCTCCCCGTCTCCTGGTCTCCCGGTCTCCTTGTCTGTCTTTTACTTCCCGGCGGCTTCCACCTTCTGGAGCGGTGGCCGGATGATGCCGATAGCGACTTTGACTTTTTGAGTCACTTCCGTGGCGATCGCCGGATTATCCCGTAAGAACTGCTTGGCGGCTTCGCGCCCCTGGCCGAGGCGATCCTGTCCGTAAGAAAACCAGGATCCGCTTTTCTCGATGATCTTGTGCTCGACTGCCAGGTCCAGCAATTCGCCTTCCCGGGAAATTCCCAGCCCGAAGGTGATGTCGAATTCGGCTTCCTTAAAGGGGGGGGCAAGCTTGTTTTTGACGATCTTCGCCTTAGTTCGGTTTCCGACGTTGTTTTCGCCTTCCTTGATCGTGGCGATCCGCCGGACCTCGAGGCGAATCGAGGCGTAAAATTTCAATGCCCGGCCGCCGGTTGTCGTCTCGGGATTGCCAAACATTACGCCTATCTTTTCGCGAATCTGGTTGATGAAAACCAGGCAGGTGTTTGACTTGGAGACGATGCCTGCCAGTTTTCGCAAGGCCTGGGACATGAGCCGGGCCTGGAGCCCGACGTGCGAGTCGCCCATTTCACCTTCGAGCTCGGCCTTCGGCACGAGTGCGGCGACGGAATCGACGACGACGATGTCGATTGCCCCACTCCTTACCAGCATCTCGCATATCTCGAGTGCCTGCTCGCCGCTGTCGGGCTGGGAGACGAGCAGGTCGTCGACATTGACTCCCAGACGCTTGGCGTACGCGGCGTCCATCGCGTGTTCGGCGTCAATGAAAGCCGCGGACCCGCCGGCTTTCTGCGCCTCGGCAATCGCATGCAAGGCCATGGTAGTCTTACCGCTCGACTCGGGCCCATAGATTTCAGTGACACGACCGCGGGGGAATCCGCCGATACCCAAGGCCGCGTCGACGGATATCGAACCGGACGAAATCACCGGGACCGACACGCCGACCCGGTCTCCCAGGCGCATGATCGATCCTTTTCCAAATTGCCGCTCGATCTGACTCAGGGCCATATCGAGGGCCCGTTTCTTATTAACGTCCTCACCCATGATTGCTCTCCTGACGCAAACAGACAGTTAAGTTGTCCGGCTCGCTATTGACGCACTACTTCGCATCCCGGTAATCGTAGAAACCGCGGCCGCCCTTTCGCCCAAGCAGTCCGGCATCGACCATCTTCACCAGCAGTGGACAGGGCCGATACTTGGAATCTTTGAACCCGTCGAACAGTACATTCATGATATCCAGGCACACGTCCAGGCCGATCAGGTCGGCCAGACGAAGGGGGCCCATCGGATGGTTCATTCCAAGCTTCATGACCTGGTCGATCGATTCCGCGTCCGCGACCCCTTCCATCAACGCGAAAACCGCCTCGTTGACCATCGGCATCAAGATCCGATTGGAGATGAAACCCGGGAAGTCTTTTACTTCCACAGGGGTCTTTCCGACGGCCGAGGCCAGATCGCGAGTCTGCTCGTAGGTTTCCTGACTCGTCAGCACTCCTCGGACGATTTCGACCAGTTTCATCAGCGGAACCGGGTTCATGAAGTGCATTCCGATGACTTTCTCGGGACGGCGAGTCGTGCGGGCAAGCTTCGTGATCGAGATCGATGAGGTGTTGCTGGCCAGGATGGTCTGCGGCCCACACACCCGGTCAAGTTCCTGAAAAACCGAGGATTTTATCTCCAGGTTCTCAAAAACTGCCTCGACCACGAGGTCGCAGCCTTCCATGTCAGCCCAGTCGGTCGTCCAATCGATCCTCTCAAGTGTCTGGTCGAACAGTGCCGGCTTGTCTTGGGCCTCGGACTTCTCAATGACCTTCCGCAGGCTTTTCTCTATCTGGGCGCGTCCCTTCTGCAGGTTTTCAGCGGAGATGTCGCGCAGGACCACGTCAAGACCCGAAAACGCCGCGACCTGAGCGATTCCTCCTCCCATTGTTCCAGCTCCGACGACGCCTATTTTCATGGTTTCTCCAAGCGCGCCTATTTATCTAACGTTCGAGAATGAAAACCTACGAAAAAAATCCCGAAAAAAATGCGGTTTTCCGAAAAATGTCCTTCATCAGACCAGTTCGACTGCCATGGCGACCGCGTTGCCCCCACCCAGACAAAGACTGGCAACGCCTCGCCGGCCGCCCCGGTCTCGCAGCGCGTGAAGCAGGGTGACGAGGACCCGGGCCCCGCTGGCGCCGATGGGGTGTCCCAAGGCAATCGCCCCACCGTTCACGTTGACCCGCGCCGGATCGAGCGGAACCTGGCTCGTAAGCGCAACCGCCTGAACGGCGAAAGCTTCGTTGAGCTCGTACAAGTCAACCTGTTCGTCTTGCCAGCCCGCCTTGCTCCGCACTTTTCGGATCGCCTCCAGCGGCGCCATCATCACGAGCGACGGTTCGATCCCACTGGTGGCAAATGCGACGATCCGGGCGATCGGTTGCCCCGGGATTCGTTTCGCCGCCTCTTCCGAACCCACCAAGACTGCCGCGCCGCCGTCGCTTATCTGAGATGCGTTGCCCGCAGTGACAGTGCCCTGCTCCTTGAAGGCGGCCTTCAGTTTGCCGAGCGTCTGAATGGAGGCGTCCTCACGGGGCCCTTCGTCCCGGTCGACAATCAACGGCTCACCCTTTCTCTGAAGAATCGGTACCGGCACTATCTCAGCGGTGAAGCGACCCGTCTTCGTCGCCTCGACGGCCCGCCGATGCGACTCGACCGCGTATTGATCCTGGGCATCGCGACACACATTGTACTTCTCGGCTATGACCTCGCCGGTGCATCCCATGTGGTACTTTTCATAGACATCCCAGAGGCCGTCCTGAATCATTGCATCGAGCACTTCACCATGACCCAGGCGATAGCCCATTCGGCCGCGAGTCAGCAGATATGGCGCATTGCTCATGCTCTCCATTCCACCAGCCGCGACGACGCCGGCCTCCTCCAGCCGGATGCTCTGGGCCGCGAGCCCGATCGCTTTAAGACCGGAGCCACACACTTTGTTGACCGTCAGTGCGGAAGCCGAAGCAGGAACACCTGCGCCAAGGGCCGTTTGCCGCGCGGGATTCTGGCCAAGACCGGCGGAGATCACATTGCCCATGATGACTTCTTCAACCGTTTCGGGCGGAACACCAGCCCTGCGGATGGCTTCTCGGACAGCGATGGTTCCGAGTTCGGTGGCCGACAGCGAAGATAGTGATCCGAGGAATTTTCCGATCGGCGTACGGCAGGCAGACAGGATGTAGGCTTCTTTCATAGTGGATTCATGATAGCAAACAAGGGGTGTCTGTTTGCTGCCCGGCGGAAAGGCAGAAAAGCCGAGCACGAGAAGGAAAAGGGCCTGCAGGTCCTCAGGGCGTCGGGACCGGCACAAATTGACACGGGCCGCGACCCGATGGTATTCTTACGTTTTTCCGAAGCGGAGGAATCATGGCCAAGGTATGCGAGATATGCGGGAAGGGTCCTCAGTTTGGCCACCGCGTGTCGCACGCTCACAATCTGACCAATCGTCGCTGGAACCCAAATCTCCAGCAGGTCCGCGCGGTCATTAACGGAACCAACCGGAAGATCCGCGTTTGCACGCAGTGCATTAAGTCAGGCAAAGTCCAGAAGCCAGCCGTTGCGTAGTTTCGGGAGGAGCAGGAGTCTCATGGTCGAGATCGGCTGGCTGCTCTTGCTCTGTTCCTCGCCCGCTCAACGTCTCTCACCCCCTCAAGACCCTTCAACAGGTTCGTGATTTTTTCCAGCTGCTGGGTGTCCGCGATTTCGAGCGTCATGTCAACGCGTCCGAATCGGTCGTCCACGAGACGCGCCTGCACGTTGACGATATTCGTGTCGGCGCCGGAGATGGCAGACGTGATAGCTGCCAGAATGCCAGGCCGGTCCTCGGTGTAGATGGACAGGCGGACCGGGTATTTCGGAGTACCGCCGTCATCGGTCCACGCGACCTCTACTCGCCTTTCGGGATCCAAGAGTAAGTTCTCGACGTTTGCACAATTGACCGAGTGGACGGAAATCCCCCGACCAACCGTGATATACCCCGCGATTGCCTCGCCACGGATCGGATTGCAGCACTTCGCGCGATAGACGAGCAGGTCATCGTAACCTTTGACCTGAATCGCCGAGTCAGTTCGCCGGAAAACCCGTCTAACCATGCTGGTCAGTCGTGATTCGGGCTCTTCCTTGACCTCCTGGTTGGTCTTCTCCGGATCCAGCCGCGCAAGCACCTGCTTAGCAGCGATCTTTCCGTAGCCGATTGCCGCGTACAGGTCTTCGACTTTCGGAGTATTCAGTTCTCCCAGCGCCTGCTCGAACTTCACTTTGTACTTCTTGAGATTGATCTTGAAACGGCGCGCCTCTTTTTGGAGCAGCTTTTGCCCGATTTCGACCGCCTGTTCCTTTTGCTTGAGGTTGATCCACCGCCGAATGGCGCCTCTGGCGCGCGAGGTTTTTACAAATGTCAGCCATTCGCGGCTTGGATGGCCATCATCGGCGGTAATGATCTCCACGATTTCGCCGTTGTTCAGCCGATGCTTGAGGGGGACGATGCGGCCGTTGATTTTGGAACCGATGCACTTGTGTCCGACTTCGGTGTGTATGTAGTACGCAAAATCAACGGGCGTGGCACCCCTGGGGAGGGTGACGACCTCACCTTTGGGAGTGAAGATATAAACTTCCTCGGGGTAAAGGTCAATTTTAAGATTGCTCAGGAACAGCTGCGGGTCTTTCACCTCGCGTTGCCACTCGAGCAAGTGCCGCAACCAGACGAAGCGCTTGTCATCCTTGTCGCGCTGCAGCTTCCCTTCCTTGTACTTCCAGTGTGCCGCGATTCCTTCTTCCGCAATCCGGTGCATGTCGTTGGTGCGGATCTGCACCTCAAACGGCCGCCCATCGGGCCCGATCACCGTCGTGTGGAGCGACTGGTACATGTTCGGCCGCGGCATGGCAATAAAGTCCTTGATGCGGCCCGGAACCGGGTTCCACATGTTGTTGACGATGCCAAGAACCGTGTAGCAGTCACGAATGCTGCCAACCAGGACCCGGATCGCGATGAAATCGTAAACCTGATCGAGGCTGATCTGCTGACGTCTCAGCTTCTCGTAGGTGCTGTGGATGCGCTTGATCCGCGCCTCAATCTGCGCGTCTATGCCCTGCTCCTGAAAGGTGGTTTCCATCGCGCGAATGATTTCGCGAATGAATCGGTCGCTTGTCGCCTTTTTCTCCTCCACCTGGGTAAGGACCGACTGGTATGACACAGGATCGAGATAGCTGAACGCCAGGTCCTCGAGCTCTCCGCGCACTTTGGACATCCCCAGCCGGTGGGCTATGGGGGCGTAGATATCCAGGGTCTCCTGAGCGATTGCCTTCCGCTTTTCCGGACTCAGGTATTGCAGAGTCCGCATGTTGTGAAGCCGGTCGGCAAGTTTCACGAGGATGACGCGGATATCGTCGACCATCGCCAGCAGTAACTTGCGAAAATTCTCGGCCTGCTGTTCCTGCTGGGAAGCGAAGTGGATTTTGCTGATCTTGGTGACCCCGTCGACCATATGGGCGACGTCTTCGCCGAACAGGTCGCGGATCTTTTCGATGGGCGTCAGGGTATCTTCGACGACATCATGAAGCAGCCCCACGCTGACACACGCGGCGTCCAGCCGCATGTCGCACAGGATGTTGGCGACTTCCAGGGGATGGGAGAGGTAGGGTTCACCGGACAAGCGTACCTGTCCCCGGTGTTCTCTGGCGGAGAAGACGTAAGCCTTTCGAAGCAGATCCAGATCGGCGTTGGGCTGAGACGCCAGAACCTTCTCTTCCAAATCCTCAAAACGTATCATCGATTGAAGAAGTGCCTATTGTATACCAAGGCGGGCAGGAGTTGAGGGACCAACTGATAACTGCGCACTGCCGCCTGACAGGCTGACCAGGAGCTGAACAGCGGATCTTTCCCCAGATGATCGGGACCGAATCCGTCGGGTCCGAGGCGAGTAGTGGGCAGTGGGCAGTGGGCAGTGAAAAGGCCGGCAGGGATCACCCTGCCGGCCGTGTGGTTTTCGGGATGTTGCAGCAGCTGGCTAGCTTTCGGTGGTTGATGCCTTGAGCCGTTTCCTCTGCATTTCCAACTCTTCCTGCTGCTTGCGCTGCAGTTTAAGGCCTTCAATAGCCAAGGTGTCTGCTTCGCGCAACCACCTCTGCTTTTCGGCCTTGTCCTCGGTCAGCTTGGCCTTCTCACGGTAGAGAAGGTTCAGGTACTGCATAGCATCGGTGTACTCGGGTTTGATCTCGAGCGCCTGTTTGAGCGCCGCGATTCCCGCATCCGCCTGCTCGTTCAGCTGGGCCTTTTCTTCGGGACTGAGGTTCTCCACGTTTTCGCCGGTCTGGCCGGTCTTCTCATTGACAGTTCCGAAATCCATGACCGCGATTCCGTAAAGCGGCTCCGGGTCTTTCGGGTTGATTCTCAACCGCGTCCGATGCCACTCTTCGGCCTTTTCATGGTCCTGAAGCGGATCTGTATAAAGACTGGCGATGCTGGCGATAGCGTTGATGTTCTTGTCGTCCTTTTTGAGGACATCCTGGAACGCCTTGATCGCGTCGGTCGCTCGCTTCTTGTTGTCCTCAGTATAGACGTTCGGGATCACCTGGACGCGGTACGTCGTTGCCTTGTAAAGCCAGGCATGTAAGAGCTCCGGGTCGAGCTGGATGGCCTGCGTGAAATGCTCATCGGCTGTCACGTAGTCCTTCGCCTCGTACGCCTGAACCCCTTTGTTCAGATGATCGCGGGCCTTCAACTTGTTATAGAACGTGCAACCCGATGCCATGAAAACGGTCAGTACGACCGCGATGGTCATGACATACAGTTTTCTTGAACTCATGCGAGACTGCCTCCAAATTGCTAACCGCCGCTTTCGGGGGTCATCAGACCGATGTCGCCGACGCCGGCGCCTTTGGCGATATCGATAATTCTGACGACGTCACCGAAAGGCAGGTCAGGATCGCCCTGGATGAACATGTTCTTGTTCGCGCGTGCGCTGTAGATATCAAACAGCCGGGATCCCAACTGCTGAAGCGTAACCTGGTCCGCGTTGATCCGAAGCATCCCGGTGGACTCCACCGAAACGACGATGGCGTCGGATTTAACGACGACGTTCTTATCCGCAAGCTCTTCAGCTTTCTGCGGAACCCGCGCTTCGAGGTCATACTGCGTCTTCGGCTGGATGACCATGAAGATGATCAGAAGAACCAGCAGAATATCGATGTAGGGAGTGATGTTGATGTCCGATTTCGGCCCTCTTCCGCCACCGGTTCTCATAGCCATTACGGCACCCTCCCTTCGCGCATCTGTCGATCAACCATCAGGCCAATCCTCTCGACTCCGGCATCACGCGCCTTGTTGATGACGTCAACCACGGTTCCATAGGGTGTGGCGACATCGCTCTTGACAAACAGGGGCTTGTCGCTGGCCACGGCTACGCGCTCCGTCACCTTGTCTATCAGCTTGTCTGGAGGCGTCAGGTCGGCGTTCACGTAGATGCTTTTGTCGCGGGTGATGGTGATAATGGTCGAGTCTTCCGCCTCGACTTCAGGGGCCTCCTGGGCGTTACGCGCCTTGGGCTTGTTAACGTTGATGCCTTCCTGAAGTAGGGGGGTAGTGATCATGAAGATGATCAGCAACACCAGCATGATGTCAGCCATCGGCGTCACATTGATGTCCGGGCTGACACTGCTGACGCTGGACCCTCCACCAGTACTCATTCCCATGGTAGTACCTCTCCTGTTCTAATAATGGCTGCCTACTTGTCGCCTCTTCGCTTCAGGAAGTAGTCGATAAGTTCAGAAGAGGAGTTGTCCATTTCAACGATGAACGACTCGATTTTACCGGTGAAGTAGTTGTACATCCACACGGCGGGAACTGCCACGAACAGCCCGAAGGCGGTGGTGACAAGGGCCTCGGAAATACCGCCGGCGACGGCCGCGATACCGGTGTCCTCACCGGAGCTCATGCCCGCAAACGCGTTGATGATACCGACGGTGGTGCCGAACAGACCCACGAAGGGGGCGGTACTGCCGATGGTGGCCAGGCCGCCGAGGCCGCGCTTGAATTCCTCGATGCCGATCGCGGTCGCGCGCTGCAGCGCACGTCGGGAGGCCTCGATGGTTTCACCGGGCAGTTCCTTGGAGCCCTGATGAGCAGCGAATTCCTGCAAACCGGCCGAAACTACTTTGGCCAGGTGGCTCTTCTTGTTCTGTTCAGCCAACTCGATGGCGTCCCTGAGGTTACCCGTGCGAAGCGCTTCGGCCACGGCCGGCGCAAAAGCGCGGGATTGTTTACGAGCGGCACGATACGTCAGGTACCGCTCAAACATGACACCGATGGACCATACCGACATGATGGCGAGGATTACGACGACGCCTTGAGCCAGATAGCCCATGTTTTCCCACAGTTCCAAAAAACCTACGCCCATAATGTTCTACCTCCCCTGAAGGATGAATAGTTCTTGCATTCAAATTCCATTGTCAAAACGCGCGCGGGGATAAGCCCCGCGCACCCTGCACGGTCAGTCGCCGTGACATACTTCGGACTACCGCAATACGAAATTGACCGTCACGGTCGCGATGACCGGGACCGGTTCATTGTTCAGGATGGTTGGCGAGTATTTCCACTGTCGCACCGCATCCATGGCCGCCTGGGTCAACAGCGGGTGACCGCGGACCAGCTCGATGTTAGCAACGTTGCCTGACTCGTCCACCGTGACCTTCAGCAGGACTATGCCCTGCACGCGCGCCCGCTTGGCGAGCTCGGGGTAATCCGGTTCCACGCGGTGGATGAGCTTCGAGGCCTGGACATTTCCCCCCACCTTGACGGGGTCCTTCTTTCGGGACGGCGGGGGTGGCGGTGGCGGGGCAGCCGATTTCGGCACGCCTCCGAGGACACCTCCGGTGACACCTCCCGGTACGCCTCCGACGACGCCTCCCGGTACGCCTCCCGGCACGCCTCCGACGTTGCCGGCAACGCTCGAGTACTCAGGCACGTCCTCCATCGGCGGCGGAATCTCTTTGGGAATTTCCGTCGGCGCCTGGAATTTGGACGCGTCCATTTTCACGACCGTCACTTTTTGCGGCGCCATCTGCGCGGGAGCTGGCGGTGGTGGCGGCGGCGGTGGTGGCGGCGGCGGTGGCGGCGGGGCCAAATAAGTCAGCAACTCTTGTTCGGGTAACCCCTGATAGTAGATCAACGGGATGAGGATCAGGATCGAAATGGCGATGGCGTGTACTAACAGGGATACGAACAGGGTGCTTTTTGACCGGCCGGCACGACTTGGTGCGGATTCGATCAGGTTCTCAAACATCTGTCTCCCTCTTCCTTTCTACCTTGACTGGGTCAACTGAAGATAACAGGCCAGCACGTCCAGTTCGGTGGCGAATCGGGGTCCGCCGCCTGGCTGAGCCAAGGTAAGATCACGATTTCCGAAACCTCCTAGGATAGCTGTTACCATTAAACTTAGAACCATTAGTACGTGACGTCAAACACTGTCAGGCGGCGTTCTTGGCCGCCTTGCGCTTCTCCGACCACAGCTGCCACCACAGCACAACCGGGCTAGCGATCGCCAGGGTCGAGTAGCAGCCGATTATAATCCCGATAACCAGGGCAAAAGCAAAACCATTCAGCACCTCTCCACCGAACAAGTACAAGGCCATGACGGCCAGGAAGGTAAATCCCGACGTCAAGATTGTGCGATTGAGGGTTTGATTGACGCTCAGGTTGATGATCGTGCCCAAGTCCGCACGCCGCATGTTCCGCACGTTCTCGCGGACGCGGTCGAAAATAACGATCGTGTCGTTGATCGAGTACCCGACCAGTGTGAGGAGGGCGGCGACCACATTGAGGCTGATTTCCTTGCCCGTTAAGGAGAACAGTCCCACGGTTATGAAGACGTCGTGGAACAGGGCTATGACGCCCGCGACGCCGTAGATCGGCCTGAACCGGAACGCGATGTAGATCAACATCCCAATCAGGGAGAAAATGATCGCGTCTCGCGCCCGTTTCTTGAGCTCGTCGCCGACTTTCGGACCTACGCTCTCGACGCTGATCAGCGTGAAACTACCGAGATAGGAGTTACTCTGCAGCGCGCCAATTACCGGGTTGGGAATTCCAGCCTGCGAGAGTTGCTGGTGATTCTGCAGCACCCCTCCCTGGTTGTTCCGGTAATCGACGATCTGTTCTGCAAGTCTTTCGTAGTGGCTGGCGTATTCGGCGACCGTCAGTTTGCTGCGCAGCCGTTCGGGGTCCAGTTCCTGCAGTCGCATCGCAAGCACGGACCTTGAAATATTATTGAGGTCAAATTGACCGCTCTTGGCCGCGTTCGAATCATAGTGCTGTTGCAGAGCTTGGAAGATTTTGTTCGATTCCCCGGTCAGATCTCCGCCCTGTTCGGCAGCCTTTCTCGCCATCCGGATCTGGACCTGGTTTTCACTCGGGTCATCAAAACGGGTCACTTCCTCGGGGCGAAGACCAGCCTTGCCGAGGACTTCGCGAATTTGATCCAGCTGCGGTTCCTGCTTGAACTTCGCGTAGACGAGCGTGCCGCCAGTGAAGTCCACACCCAGGTTAAGTCCCTTGGTTGCCAACGATATCGCACCAGCCAGGACCAAGGCGGCCGAGATGGCCAGGAAAATCCATTTCTTGCCCAGCCAGTCCACTTTCGGGTTCGGAAATATTTCCATACCAGTACCTAAAGCTACCCGCGTGCAGTCTATTTAGAAACCGCCCGCTTGAATTGGTTCCATAATTAAATCGACAGTTTTGCCACTTCTCGCCTCTGCAGCAAAAGCTCGAAAATCGTTCGAGAAACAAAGGTCGCCGCAAAGACGTTGGCAATTAAGCCGACAGCCAGGGTGATCGCGAAACCGCGGATCGGCCCGGTACCGAACTGGAACAGGAAAAGGGCGGCGATCAGCGTCGTGATGTTCGTGTCGAGGATCGTGATGAAGACCCGGGAAAACCCGGCGTCTATTGCACTTCGGACGGTCTTCCCCAGCCGCAGCTCCTCTTTGATCCTTTCAAAAATGAGCACGTTGGCGTCGACCGCCATACCGATGGTCAGGATGATGCCGGCGATACCCGGCAGGGTGAGCGTCGCGTTGAAGTACCCGAGGACACCAAAAAGAATGAGAACGTTGATGAGCAGTGCGAAGATCGCGTTCAGACCCGAAAGCCTGTAGACGACCACCATTCCGAGAAGGACCAGCGCGAGACCCGCGATCGAGGCGGCCACTCCGCTCTTGATCGAGTCGAGTCCGAGGGATGGCCCCACAATCCGGTTTTCCAGGATCGTGATTCCTGCAGGCAGAGCTCCCGAGCGCAGGATCAGTGCGAGATCTTCGGCCTGTTCGTTAGTGAAGTTTCCCTCGATGCTGGCCGAATCCGTCGAGATGCGTTCCTTGATGTTCGGGGCGGAACGGATCTCCCCATCCAGCACGATGGCCAGGCGATTCCCGACGTTGACCTCGGTCGTCCGGGTGAACAGATCGACTCCCTCCGTGCTGAGGAAGAAAACGACCTCCGAACGGCCGGTAAAAGTGTCCTGGCTCCTCCTGGCATTCTTCATGTGCCGCCCGGTGATCGAGGGGGCGCGGCGAACGACCATGAACATCGCCTGGCCGCCCGTCTCGTCCGTATCCCGGTAGGGCAGGATCTCGTACTCGGGCGGAATCTGGTTCTGGAAAGCCTGCACTGCGTTTTCACGGGAGGAGTAAGGGCCGGGCTTCTCGGGATGGGCAAGTCTCAGCTCAAGCTTGGCAACACCCTTTATGAGCTCAATTATGCGACCAGGATCATCCACGCCCGGCAGCTCAACAATAATCTGGTCCTTGATGTCGCCACTGCCGTAAACCGTGATCGTTGGTTCCGACACCCCAAACTGGTCGATACGATTGGCGATTGTCTCCCGGGCCTGGCGGACGGTCTGCTCGGCCAGGAATTTGCGCGCGGCCGGCTGCATCCGCATGACAAAATCGACCTGAGTGCCGCTGAACCGGGTCTGGTAGCTGTAGTCGCTGAAGTCCCGGATATATTGCTCGACCGCGGACTGCGATTCCTGAGGAACGCCGAGGATCTCGATTTCGTTGTTCTGGTTGACCCGGCTCTCGTTGTAGACGATTTCCTTTTCGCGCAGGTCAGCGTCGATCCGGTCCCGGGTCTGCTGGACTTCGGCCAGAATCGCTTCCTCTGTCTTCACCTGCAGGACCAAGTGGATGCCTCCCCGTAAGTCCAATCCCAGATTGATCTTGTCGGCAGGCGGGTAAAACAGGTAGACGCAAACGGCGATCACCGCCAACACAATTACAGCTCGCAATTTGACGTTCTTTCTCATCACTTCTTCTTTCTTATCTGAAAGACTTTCCTGGGATCACTTTGCCGCGGGATCAGTCGGGGAGGGCTGAAGAGACGCAATGGCACTCTTGGCCACCACAATCTTGACCTGATCGGCCACCTTCAAAACCAGCGTGTGGTCCTGCAAGCCTGCAACCGTCCCGTATATGCCGCCGCTGGTGATTACCTTATCCCCATTCTTCAGATTGTTGATCATCTCATCCTGGGCTCGTTGCCTCTTCTTCATCGGCCGATAGATCAGCGCGTAGAAGATCAGGACGATCAGGATAATGGGCAGGAATCCCATCAAACCCGCTGAAGGATTTTGCTGTGCCAGAACCGTCTGAATCATGGTGACTTAATTCCAGTTTCCGCGTAAAGAGAAAGTGCGGAGTATATCAAATTTCAGTCTGGTGCAGTATAGAACTCAAGAAAAGTGCGCTCGAAATCCAGCAACGAATTAAGCCGGATACTCTGGCGGACTCTGCCCATTAAGTCAAGGTAAAAATAGAGGTTGTGGAACGTGTTGAAGAGACTCGCCGTGATCTCGCCGGACACGAACAGGTGGCGCAGATACGCCCTCGAGTATCGACGGCAAACGAAGCAGCCGCAGTCCGGATCGATCGGTCCCTGATCCGTCCTGAAGCGTGCGTTCTTGATGCTGATTTTACCACGCGAGGTGTAAAGCGTACCGTTCCGGGCGTTTCGAGTCGGCAGGACGCAGTCGAACATGTCCACCCCCTGCTTGATGCAGCAGATAAGGTCAAGCGGGGTACCGACTCCCATCACGTAGCGCGGGGTTTCGGGCATCGTCGGGGCGACGGCTGCAACTATCTCGTACATCAAGGCTTTTGGCTCCCCCACACTCAGTCCGCCGAGCGCATAGCCGCCGAAGCCGATCTCCTGTAAACGATCCAGGCTCTCGGCGCGCAGCTCGGGAAAGACGCCGCCCTGAACGATCCCGAACAGCGTCTGCGCCCCGTCTTCATGAACTGTGCGACATCGTTCCGCCCAGCGCATCGAGCGGCGCATCGATTCGCCCGCCTCGTGCTGCGTGACCGGGTAGCGGGTGCAATCGTCAAACGCCATGATGATGTCGGAGCCAAGCGTCTGCTGGATCGCGATGGCCTTTTCCGGGGTGAAGAAATGCGTGCTGCCGTCCAGATGCGATCGGAACTCGACCCCGTCTTCAACCAGTTTTCGCAGGGCCTCGTGGCTCAGGACCTGGTAGCCGCCGCTGTCGGTCAAGATCAGCCGGTCCCAGGACATGAACCGATGGAGACCGGAGAACTGGCGGATGACCTCCTCGCCGGGACGCAGATACAGGTGATAGGTATTCGCGAGTATGATGCCGGCATCCAGGTCTTCGAGCCAGTTCTGGGGCATGGCTTTGACCGCCCCGGCGGTTCCGACCGGCATGAATACCGGTGTCTCAACGCGCCCTCGATCGGTTGTCAGAACCCCGCAACGGGCGTGGGTGTTTTCGTCGCGATGGGTAACGGTGAAGCTCAAGGGCATGGATTGAAGCTGGTTATAATAGCACAGTGCGCGTGGTCATCATCGGGGCAGGGGTGGCGGGCAGTTTCCTCGGCTACAGGCTGGCGAATTCGGGCATGCCTGTCTCAATTTTTCAGAAGGACCGGAGCCGGGAGAAGCCGTGTGGAGGAGGCTGTACCCCCAAGGTCATCAGCCGTTATCCCCTGTTTCCTTCGGCCGGCGTTGCGCACAACCAGATCCACCGAATCGAATACCAGTCGAGTGGCCGGCGGGCGGTCCTCCAACTCGACCGTCCGATCTGGATCTACAGCCGGAGGGAGTTGGACGGCCTGCTCCTGGACCTGGCAGTGGCGACGGGCGCTGAGCTAATCGACGAGCGCGCGGTGCACTTTGAACGGGTCTCCGGCGGTCAGTGGGTGGTCCAGGGAGACGCGGGCAGCTCGCGGAACGGGGAGTTTCTGGTCGGTGCAGACGGGGCAACGAGCAGCGTTCGAAGACGCATGGGACCGCGCTTCGCTCCCGCTGACCTGTCTGCCACCCTGGGATACTATGTGCCGCGGACTGAACCGCAGGACTCCATTCATATCCGCTTCATGGACCCGGATCTTATCGGCTATCTGTGGGCTTTCCCCAGGACGGACCACGTCTCCGTGGGTCTCATCACGGTGTACAGACACCTCTCCTCCCGCGAAATGCGCGAGAGGTTGGATCGTTACCTGTTCGACTTGTTCGGTCGGCAGGATGCCTCGCAGTTCGCCGGTTACTCAGCCCCGGTCCCGACGCTGACCGAGGCTACCCTCCGCGATCTGCGTGTATCCGGCGATGGGTGGGCCCTCGTCGGTGATGCGGCGGGGTTTGCAGACCCAATAACCGCTGAGGGGATCTGGTACGCCATGCGGTCGGCCGACCTGCTGGCCGACTGCCTGATCGACGCCCGTCCACTGGATTACTCGACTGCCTGGCGAAAGGATTTTGGCGAGGAACTTCTGCGGGCGGCGCGCTTTCGCGACCGCTTTTATTCAGGCCGTTTCATGGGTGACACCGTGATCAACCGGATGCTGCAGTTCACCGAGCGCAGCTCCAGCGTTCGCCAGATCCAGAACGACCTGATCGCTGGCGAGATCGGTTATGTCGCGGTCAAGCTGAAACTACTGAAGAAGCTGCCACGCATCGGGTGGGAAGTGCTGAGGTCGGTGTCCAGCTGACCGGCTGACCAGCTGACCGGCTGACCAGAGCAGTGGGTAGTGGGCAGTGGGCAGTGGGCAGTTTACATCTCAAACCGATACAGATTCGCGCTGTCGACCGCGTACAACACCGACTTGTCGGCGTTGTAGGCGAGGCCGACGAGCATTGGAGCAGCCACCGTCAGCCGGGGTTCTCCGTTCTTAAAGGTGTAGATACCTTTTTTACCTTTATACGAGGCGACGACCTGCAGGTTGCCGGCGTGGTCGAAGGTCAGCCCCTGCGGTCTCCCGAAGCCCCTGAAAAACACCTGCGGCCGGCCGGACGGACCGATTCGATAAATGGAATCCTGGCTCGAAAGTGTGGGACCGCTAACGTAGAGCACGTCCTCACTATCAACCGCCAGGTGATACGCGGAAACGCTCGGCTCCAACTCACAGAAAACGGCGGCCTCCCGTCCCGGTGTCACCCGGTGTATGTAACCTCCGCGATCGCCGACGAACAGGTTGCCCTTGGAATCGAAGGCCAGGCCGGTCGCGATCCCGAGCCCTTCGGCATACTTCTCAACCTGCTTGTCGAAGGTTGACCGGTAGACCACGCCGGTGTGGCGACTGCTGATGTATAGCTGTTGATCTGGACCGATGACGAGGCTGGTCGCGTTGGTGATGTCGGCCAGAAACGGCTGCTTTTCGCCTTCTCCGTCGACAGCGTAGACGCTAAAGGGAACCTTCTCGCCGCGCGTCCCGCTGTAGGTGCAGTAAATCATGCCTTCAGCATCGACAACCGGATTCGCCACTGAATGCAGCTCTCCCGCGATCAGCTGACCGACGCGAAACCGGGCGCGCGCCTGCTGCTCACCAGCGTATACGCGGATTCCTTCCTTGCTCGTTTCGTAAGGAACACGGACCGTCAGGGCGGTCGGTGACGCGCCGACGCACTCCGCCTCCGCTTCGCCGATCTCAACCCGGAGCCCTCGGGGGTCTTCCAGCCCCTCGAGCTGTACCCGGACGACTCCTCCTGGAAGGGCGGCAGGAGGATCAACGCGTTTGATCCTCATTGCGTCAAATATAGCACGCCGTTCTTTGTGGTAGACTGCCAATTTTGACTATGGGCGAGCCGGAACAACCTAGGGAATCGATTACGATTCGTGGCGCCAGACAGAACAATCTGAAGGACGTCGACGTGTCGATCCCCTCAAATCAGCTCACGGTGATCACCGGGGTCAGCGGGTCGGGCAAATCCAGCCTGGCCTTTGACACCCTCTATGCCGAAGGCCAAAGACGGTATGTGGAATCGCTGTCCGCGTACGCCAGGCAGTTCCTGGAGCGGATCAGCAAGCCACTGGTCGACGAAATAGCCGGAATCAGCCCGGCGATCGCCATACGGCAGAAGAACGGGTCCCGAAACCCGCGCTCCACGGTCGGGACCGTGACTGAGATTTACGATTATCTGCGGCTTCTGTACTCGCGGGTTGGCATCATCATCTGCCGGCAGTGCCAGCGGATCGTTCAGAAGGACACACTTGATCAGACGGTGGACCGGCTCAGTGCTCTCCCCTCCGGGACCCGTTTGTATCTTTCGTTCCCATACTCCGGGAGCTTGCTCGATTTGAGTGGTGAAGTGGAGGGGAGGACCCTCACCGAGGCGCATATCCTTGAAAACCTGCTGAAGCAGGGGTTCCATCGTCTCGTTGACTCGCAAGCCTCCGACTTCCCGGTCGTTCAGATCACGGAACTGGGGAAGGACGCGATCGCCCGGCTCCAGACGGCGAACGTACTGGTCGACCGCATTGCAGTGACCGGAGAAGACATCCGAGAGCGCCTGGCCGACTCCGTCGACACCTGTTACCGGGAGGGAAACGGTGTGTGCGAAGCGCTCATCCTGCCGGCAGAGGACGGCGCACCCGGCGAGAGACTTCGTTTCAGCGAGCGACTCGAGTGCCAGTACTGCGGGATCTCTTACCGGCCCCCCGAGCCGAGGCTGTTTTCATTCAACAATCCTTTCGGTGCCTGCCCGACCTGCCAAGGGTTTGGCAATACGGTCGCGATCGACCAGGACCTCGTGATCGCCGCTCCGCGCCGCACCCTCGACCAGGGGCCGGTCGACCCATTCACCAAGCCGAAGTACCGCCGCTTCCAGCGTCGCCTGATCGCATTTGCCGAGAGCCGGAAGGTGCCTCTGGACGTCCCCTATGAGGACCTGCCGGAGAAATTCCGGCAGGAGGTTTGGGAGGGATGTAAGGGTTTCCCGGGTGTCCGGGGCTTCTTCCGCTACCTGGAACGCAAGAAGTACAAGATGCATGTCCGGATCTTCATCAGTCGCTACAGGGGCTACACACGATGCCCAGACTGTAACGGGGAGCGGCTATGCCGGGAAGCGCGTGACGTCTACATCGGCGGCAGACGAATCACCGAATTGACGACCCGCCCGGTTGCGGACGTCCACGAGTTCTTCGAAAAACTAGCCTTGAGCACGACCGACGAGACGGTTGCCCACCGTCTCCTGATCGAGATCCGGCAACGCCTTGACTTCCTGATCAAGGTCGGACTTGAGTACCTGACCCTCGATCGGCTGACTTCCAGCCTCAGCGGGGGCGAGATGCAGAGGATTCAGCTTGCCGCTTCGCTTGCCTCCTCGCTGGTCGGGACCCTCTACATTCTGGACGAGCCTTCGATTGGTCTTCATCCGCGGGATGAGCAGCGCCTGATCAACATCCTCAAACACCTGCGGGACCTCGGGAACACCGTCGTGGTCGTCGAACACGAAAAGGAGATGATCCAGTCGGCCGACCATATCGTGGACCTTGGACCCGGCGCCGGTGAACTTGGGGGCCATGTCGTTTTCAGCGGAAAGCTCGCTGAACTGCTCGTACACGAGCAATCGCTGACTGGTAAGTACCTGGCTGACAGGCTGAAGATTCCAACTCCGGTTTTTCGTCGTCAGACTTCGGGACAGGCACTGGTTGTGCGCGGGGCCAGTCAACACAACCTGAAGCATATCAACGTACGGATCCCGTTCGGCGCGCTCACGTGCATCACCGGCGTTTCCGGATCGGGCAAGTCCACGCTGGTCCAGGAGGTGCTGTTCCCCGGACTGCGGCGGCTGAAAGGAATCGCCAACGAAGCGGTCGGCGAGCACGACAGCATCGAGGGATGGGAGCGGCTGACGGATGTTGTGATGGTCGACCAGAGTCCCATTGGCAAGACCCCCCGCTCCAACCCGGTGACCTATATCAAGGCTTTTGACGATATCAGGCAGCTGTTCGCGGCAACCCGTGAGGCAAAAGCGCACAATCTCGGCCCCGGGCATTTTTCCTTCAACATCCCTGGCGGGCGGTGCGAGACTTGCCAGGGGTCGGGGCTCGTCACGATTGAAATGCAGTTCCTTGCGGACGTGGAACTGGTGTGCGAGGACTGCAAGGGGAAGCGGTTCAAGAGTAAGATCCTCGAGATCACCTACAAGGGTAGAAACATCGCAGCCGTGCTGGACCTCACCGTTCACGAGGCGTTGAGCTTCTTCAAGTCGAGCCCGGCCCTTGTCCGGAAACTGAAGATCTTGCAGGACATCGGGCTCGGATATCTCAGGCTCGGCCAGCCGGCCAGCACCTTGTCCGGTGGCGAAGCACAACGAATCAAGTTGGCCTCTTTTCTGCTCAAGCCGACATCGGCCCGCCCGCTGTTCATCTTTGACGAACCGACGACTGGCCTTCATTTCGATGACATCCAGAAGCTCATTCGCGCTTTCGATCGGTTGATCGAGCAGGGTGGGACGGTCATCGTGATCGAACATAACCTGGATGTGATCAAGTGCGCCGACTGGATCATCGATCTGGGACCGGAAGGCGGCGACGCCGGCGGCCAAGTGATCGCGGAAGGCCCGCCTGAGGCGCTGGTACGGGCCGAGGGATCCCATACGGCGGCGTTTTTGAGGAAAGTGCTGAAGTAGCCCGGAGCTCGGACGTCTCGTTTTGAGCGCGGACGGGACGTCCGCGCTCCAGGACAGCCTTCATCCCCGGTCAATCCGCTTGATGGCCGTGGCGCGGCCGGTGGTTTCGTCCACGGTGATCAACACCGAGGCGAATGTCGCCGGACCGTCTGCGACTTCCATCCGGTTGGGAAAACCTGTCAGGAACCTACCGAGCGAGCCTTCGACTTCCATGCCGATGATCGAATCGTAGGGACCCGTCATCCCGACATCGCTCACGTAGGCGGTACCTTTGGGCAGGATGCGGGTGTCCGCGGTCGGAATATGGGTGTGGGTACCCACGAGTGCTGATATCTGGCCATCCAGGAACCAGCCGAGCGCCATCTTCTCGGAAGTCGCTTCCGCATGGAAGTCGACCACGATGATCGGCGTTTCCTTGGCGAGGCGGGGGATCTCCCGCTGGGCAAATTGAAACGGGCAATCGGTCAGGGGCATGAAGACCCGGCCCTGAAGATTGATCACCGCGACCCGGACGCCGGTTTTGGCTTCGCCAACATGGGCAAATTCGCCCGGCGCTCCCTTCGGGTAGTTGCCGGGGCGCAGCAGCCGCGGCTCACGGGCCAGGAAGTCGAAAACTTCCCGCTTGTCCCAGATGTGATTACCGGATGTCAGGACGTCCGCG
Source organism: uncultured Acidobacteriota bacterium (assembly GCA_964421755.1). Taxonomy (GTDB): domain Bacteria; phylum Acidobacteriota; class UBA6911; order RPQK01; family RPQK01; genus CAVUUN01. The sequence continues at coordinate 26,626 of CAYQYP010000460.1, read as the reverse complement.
CCCGCTTTCAGGATCTCCTCGGCAATTTCACCCGTGATGCCAAACCCGCCAGCGGCGTTTTCGACATTGACGATCGTAAAATCGACCTCGTTCTGTTCCTGGGTCTGTCGAAGGTAGTGATAGAGGACCTTGCGACCCGGGCGCCCCACGACGTCGCCGACAAAGAGAATATTCATCCGAAGGTTCCGTGGCTTCCGTGTTTCCTACTTCGCGTAATCCACCACTCGCATTTCGCGGATGACGGTCACGCGAATCTGACCCGGGTACTGCAGCTCGTTTTCGATTTTCTTGGCGATTTCCTTGGCCAGCCAGAAGGACTGATCATCGGATACCTTGGCGCTCTCGACGATAATTCTCACTTCGCGCCCTGCTTGAAGGGCAAAGGCCTTGGCGACTCCGGCGAAAGACCCGGCTATGGATTCGAGTTTTTCCAGGCGCTTGACATAGTTTTCGAGCACCTCCCGGCGGGCTCCCGGCCGGGCGGCGGAGATCGCATCGGCCGCCTGGACCAGAACAGCCTCAAGAGTCCTGAAATCGACGTCGAAGTGATGCGCCTCCATCGCGTGAATCACCTCATCGCCCTCCGAATACTTGCGGGCGAGGTCCACCCCCAGTTGCAGGTGCGTCCCCTCCATGTCCCGGTCGACTGCCTTTCCGATATCGTGGATCAGGCCGGCGCGCTTGCAGATACCGACGTCGGCGCCGACTTCGCGAGCCATGATGCCCGCCAGATAAGCAACCTCGCGGCAATGGTAGAGGACGTTCTGACCGTAGCTTGTGCGGTATTTCAGCCGCCCGAGGAAACGCAGCAGCTCCTCATGCATGTCATGGATGCCGATCTCGAAAGCGGCCTGCTCGCCGTCCTCCAAGAGTTTGGCCTCCATCTCCTCCTGGACCTTGACCACCACTTCCTCGATCCTGGCCGGGTGGATGCGTCCGTCTTTGATCAACCGCTCAATGGACAGCTTGGCTATTTCGCGGCGGAACGGATCGAAACCCGAGAGGATAACGGCCTCCGGGGTATCGTCCACGATCAGGTCGACGCCGGTTGCCTGCTCGAGCGCCCGGATATTGCGCCCCTCACGGCCGATGATGCGGCCCTTCATATCCTCGGAGGGGAGATCAACGACCGACACCGTGGACTCGACGACGTGTTCCGCGGCGCATCGTTGAATGGCCTGGGTGATGATTTTGCGCGCCTCCCGGTCGGCCCGCTCCCGGGCGTCCTCTTCGATGCGCTTGGCGAGCAGCGCTGCCTCCCGCAAGGCCTCAGTCTCGACGGATTTGATGAGGTGGCGCTTCGCCTCGTCGGCCGACATGCCGGCCAGGGCTTCCAGGCGGCGGACGTTGTCGGCAATCAGCTGCTCGAGCCGCTCCTCGTTCTGAGTGGCTTTTTGCTCCCGGGCGCGGATGGACTCCAAACGCTGTTCGACTTCGCGTTCTTTGCGAGCCAATGCCTGCTCCGTCCGCTGCAGCCCGTCCTCTTTCTGCGCAACTCGGCGCTCGAGGACGCCGACGTCTTTCCGTCGCTCCTGAATCTGCTGCTCGGCCTCGCTTCGCCAGGCAAAAATCTGGTCTTTGGCTTCGACCAGTTGTTCCCTGCGGATCCGCTCCGCGTCGTCCTTCGCCTGCCGCTCGATTTCAGCGACGCGTCGCTCCGCATCCTGCACTTTGCGGTCGAGGACCCGGCTTTTGAGCAGGTACCATATCGCGAGGGTTAGTCCAGCCACAAGCGCAAGACCAACGATTGTTTCCCACACCATAACCGCAACTCCTTGATCCTCGGGAACTCAGGGGCAGATGGGAAACGCGAGGAGGGCGAGCCGTCGGGGGCAAGACAACAGTTTGTTGTCCGCTCGCGCCGATGACTCGAGTAATCCGGGAAACAATGCAGGCGATTCGGCGGACGCGACGTCCGCGCTCCGTGACGGCCCTGAACTCGACTACGGTGATTTGGAACTGAGCACAGGCTCCAAAAGTCCCGACAACTTATCGCTTCTTTCGGTGACCGCTTTCTCCAATTCGTCGAGTTTCTGTCTTGTCGCAAAGAATCTGTCGGCGATGTTCAAAGCCGCCAGTACAGCTACTTTCAGGCTATCCACGGTAGGGGTGAGGCTGGAGACCTCGCGCATCCGTTCATCCACAAATCTCGCCAGTTCCTTGATGTGGTCTTCGGACCCGGCGCTGCGAACGTGATATGTCTGATTAAAAATTTCGATCACTGTGATGCGCTCGGAACCTTCAGTCATCGTCACCCCTCAGGTTCTCGCTTCCTTCCCCGGTTTCTCCAACGCGGCTACCTTCCGCATTATCTTCTCGACTCGTGACCCGATTTCGTTTCGTTCGGCCTCAAAGCGCCGAATCATTTCCCCTTTGGCTCGGGTCTCTTTCCTGAGCTCCTCCAGGTCGTCTGTCAATCTTTGGACCGTGCTTTTCAGTTCAGCGTTTTCGGCTTGCAGGCGCTTTAGAACTTCCAGAATCCCGGCGACGTTATCTTCCAAACGTCTCAGAGCACTCTCGCACACAAGCCACCTCCAGACGAATCACGAACGCCGTTCAGCCGAGAAGCCACGGCTGAGCAGATCGGCTACCTGCTCGGTGTACCGGCTCACCTCGTCTTGCGTCAACGTACGTGAAGGGTCGGCGAAGGTTAGACGTATAGCTAAGCTAACCTTTCCGGCGGGAAGGTTCTGGCCGCGATAGAGATCAATCAGTCGAATATCGCGTAAGTTTGCGATGTTCAACGATTTAATAGCGCCGATAATTTTACCGTATTTGACTCCTTTGTCAACTACAAAAGACAGATCACGCTCAGTGGTGGGGAACCTGAGCAGCGGCGTGTAGTGCGGTTCCGGGACCGGCGCCGCGAAGAGCGGCTCGAGGTTCAGCTCGGCGACGAAGACTTTGTCGAGGAACTTGTAGTCCTCCTGAACGTCAGGATGCAGCTGGCCGAGAAAGCCAAGGGACGACCCGTCGACCAATGCCTCGGCCCCTATCCCAGGATGAAGAAACGGGATCGCGGTGGTCGGGGAACAGGACAGAGTCCTCCCCAAGCCGCGCAAAGACTCCTCGACGATCCCCTTCAGGTGGAAGAAATTAAGCTCGTCGCCGGAGGTTTCCCAGTACGGCCGGTAAAACGTCCCGATGACAATAACCCCCAACCGAAGCTCCTCCCGGAAACCCGCCTCGGAGCCGGACTCGGGGATGAATACCTTGCCGAACTCGTAGAGTCGCACCTCCCTGTTGCCGTGGTTCAGATTGCGGCGCACGGATTCCACCAGACCCGGAATCAGGCTGGTCCGGAGGTGAGTGTCTTCCTCGGTGAGCGGGTTCGCAATGGGAACCATGGAAGGCGGCTGGCCGAAGAGCCGGGCTTCGCGAGCGGGAGTACTGAAGACGTAGTTCACCGCTTCGGAAATGCCAAAGGCATGCAGTCTGTCGAGCAGGTTATCCTCCGCCTTCCTGGTCGGAAGGAAAGCCCCGTGGATCTGCTGAACCGGATAGGTGCTCGGGATCTTGTCGTAGCCGTAATGCCTGGCCAGCTCCTCGACGAGGTCGTCTTCCATCTCGACATCGGGCCTGAAGCTGGGGACTCGAACCTCCCAGGTCGCGTCGCCGTTCGGGGTGGCCCCGAAATGCAGTCGCCCCAGGGTTTCTATCACGAATTCGGGCTCGAATTGCATCCCGGTCACTTGCGTGATGCGCTTCGTCCGGAGCTTGAGAACACGCGGCTCGAACGGCACCGGGTTTTCATCCAGGACTTCGCCTGCGCACTTGCCGCCTGCCAGCTCGGCGATCAGCCGGGTGGCCAGGTTGAGCGCGGCCACCGGAGCCAGGGGGTCGGCCCCCCGCTCGAATCGGTAGGACGCTTCCGTCCGGAGCGCCAGCTTCTTCGACGTCGAACGGATGGACGACGGTCGGAAATAGGCGCTTTCCAGAAGGACCGTGGAGGTGAGTGTCGAGATCTCGCTATCGGCGCCGCCCATAACGCCTGCCAATGCGACAGGTTTCCGGGCGTCGCAGATCGCGAGCATCTCGGGAGTGAGCTCGCGTTCCGCACCGTCCAGGGTGACGATGCTTTCGCCCGGGCGAGGGCGACGCACCACGATGCGGTTCCCTTCCAGTCGTTCGTAGTCAAATGCGTGCAGCGGATGTCCAACGGTCAGGAGGACATAGTTGGTGATGTCCACCACGTTGCTGATGGGGCGCTGACCGACTGCGATCAGCCTCTGCTTGAGCCATTCAGGCGATTCCTCTATTGCTATTCCGGTGATGATGCGGGCCGCGTACCGGGGACACAGATCGGGGGCCTCGATCGTCACGCTCGACGGAAACTCCGACAGGGGGAAGGCGGCCGCCGGGCTGGAGAAGTCGGGCGCCTTCAATTTCAGCCTGAAGTGAGCCGCGAGCTCGCGGGCTACGCCGAGGTGGTTCAGGCAGTCCGGTCGATTGCTGGTCACCTCCACGTCAAGAATGGTGTCCGTTTCCTGCTGCTCGGTTCCCTCGATGGGGAGGCCGAGCGAGGCGAGCGCATGCGCGACGGCGGCGGAATCGAGACCCAACGGCTCTAAGTCCAGAAAATCCTGTAACCAGGTGTAGCTGATCTTCATGTGGGAGCGTCCAGAATTGGAGTTGAACTAAAACTGACCGAGAAACCGCAGGTCGTTTTCGAAGAGGAGCCGCATGTCGTTGATGTCGTACTTCAGCTGAGCAATCCGATCGATCCCCATGCCCCACGCGAAACCCGTGTACTTCTCATAGTCGTAGCCTACGGTCTCGAGGACGCGAGGATGCACCATGCCGGCGCCGAGGATCTCGATCCAGCCGCTCTGCTTACAGGTGCTGCAACCCTTCCCGGAGCAGAAGATGCAGGAGACATCCATTTCCGCCCCTGGCTCCACGAATGGGAAGAAGCTGGGCCGAAGCCGGACGGTCGTGTTTTGGGAGAAGAACGCCTTGAAGAATACTTCCAGCGTTCCTTTCAGGTCGGCCAGGGTGATTCCTTCGTCGACCACCAGCCCCTCCAACTGGTGGAACATGGGGCTGTGGGTCGCGTCGACCGCGTCCCTCCGGAACACTTTGCCGGGGACGATTATCCGGACGGGCGGCTTCTGATTCATCATCGTCCTGATCTGGACGGGTGACGTGTGGGTCCGGAGAACCAGGTTCTCGGTGATGTAAAGGGTGTCCTGTGAATCACGCGCAGGATGCCCGGGAGGCATGTTCAGCGCCTCGAAGTTGTGAAAGTCGTCTTCGATTTCGGGGCCGGAGGCGACCGTGAATCCCATGGAGACGAAAATTTCCTCCATCTCCTGGCGGACCCTTCGAAGCGGGTGCATCTTGCCGAAGCCAAAGGAGTAACCGGGGAGGGTGACATCGATCCCTTCCCCCTCCAGCTTTCGAGCCCGGTCTTGTTGGTTCAGTTGCTGCTGGCGCTCTTCCAGGCGAGCTTCCACCCGGGTCTTGAGCTGATTAAGCATCTGACCGACAACGGGACGCTGTTCGGGAGCCAACTGCCCGAGCTTCTTGAGCTCGAGCGTGATGAGGCCCCGCTGGCGGCTCAGGTAGCGATCCCGGATTTCCGCAATCTGGTCGGAACTCGAAATCTGGCTCAGCTCTGACTGGAAAGCTTCCCAGAGCAGGTCACTTGACTGCGTGGTCGACATAGGCACCCGGTCCATAGAACGCCCGACGGGGGCGGATTCTAGGCAGTTGCCTGCCGGGCGGTCTCGGCCAGACGAGCAAACCCCTCTGGGTCTTGAGCCGCGATATCGGCCAGCACCTTGCGGTTCAAATCGACACCGGCGGTTTTCAAGCCGTGGATCAACTGGCTGTACGACAGCTGATGGGCTTTCGCGGCGGCACTGATCCTTATGATCCAAAGGCTGCGGAAGTTGCGCTTCTTTTGTCTGCGATCCCGATACGCATAGGCAAGCGATTTGATCACCTGCTCCTTAGCCTGACGGTGCAGCTTTCCCTTAGTTCCGTAATAGCCTTTGGCCAGACCGAGGATCTTCTTCCGGCGCTGAACCCTCTTGTTTCCCCTCTTTACTCTTGCCATACGCTGCTTTTCACCTTCGCACTTTCTTAAACTCGCAGGCCGGGCGTGGTTCCGATCGAACCGCCCCTGGCCTTAGACGACCAGCATTCGCTTGATACGCCTGGTATCGGCAGGCGATGCATTGGCCCACTCGCTCAGGCGTCTCTTCCGCTTGGAGCTCTTCTTGGTCAGGATGTGGCTATGAAAGCTGTGTCTCATGCGCACTTTCCCGCTTCCGGTGACTTTAAAGCGCTTCGCGGCCGCTCGTTTTGTTTTTAGCTTTGGCATAATTGCTTCTCCACTGAGCTATCAAGGGACACAACACTCTATTCGCCGCACCGACCAGCGGCGTGACAACGCTGGCGCAGAGAATGGAGTAGTGAGTCCCGGAATTTTCCGAAATCCGGTTACTTTTTCGGAGTCAATATCATGGTCATCGAGTAGCCTTCCAACTTGGGATGCCGCTCGATGAGGGCGACTTCGCTGAGCTCTTGTAGCAGCCGCTTGAGAATCTGTTCCCCGATCTCTGCGTGAGTGACTTCCCGGCCTCGGAACATCACGGTCGCCTTGACCTTGTTCTCGTCCTGCAGAAAACGGATGATGTGATTCTTCTTGAACTCGTAATCGTGCTCGTCGATCTTCGGCCGGAACTTGACTTCCTTGATCTGAACCATTTTCTGGTTCTTCTTGGCTTCCTGTGCCTTCTTGTTCTGCTGGTACAGGTATTTGCCGTAGTCCATGATACGGCAGACAGGTGGTTGCGCGGTGGGCGCGACCTCCACCAGATCAAGACCTCGTTCTTCCGCCATGGCGAGCGCCTGTCGGGGGTCCAAGACTCCCAACTGGACTCCAGCCTCGTCAATCACTCGAACTTCACGGGCCCTGATTTGTTGATTTACTCGAGTTCTGTTGATCTTCCCCTCCCAAAGTTAAGTCCGATGCGCGGTCGGGGGGAACGGCGACTACGGCCGAACCGCCTTGGTCCGCGCGAGATTCCGGATTAGCTCGACCACCTGATCCAGGGCGATGGCGCCTTTGTCGCCTTCGAATCGGTTACGAACCGAAACGGTCCGATTGTTCGCTTCCTGATCGCCGACGACGAGCATGAACGGCACCTTCTGCAACTGGTGCTCGCGGATCTTGTAGCCGACCTTCTCATTCCTCAGATCCGACTCTACCCGAATTGCGGCGTCTTTCAAATGCTTTTCTACTTCCCGGGCGTAGCCGTGATGCCTGTCGCTGATCGGCAGTATGACTGCCTGAGTCGGAGCGAGCCAGACCGGAAATGCGCCTGCATAGTGCTCGACGAGCACCCCCATGAAGCGTTCCATGGACCCGAGCAGGGCCCTGTGAATCATGATCGCCTGATGTTCACGGCTGTCCGACCCCGCGTAGGTCACGTTGAACCGTGCGGGCAGGTTGAAATCGAACTGGAAAGTGCTCAGTTGCCACGGCCGGCCGAGCGCATCAATCAGCTTGATGTCGATCTTCGGACCGTAAAAACTCGCTTCCCCTTCGTGCCGCGTGTAGGGCCAACCCTTCTGCTCCAGCGCGTGCACCAAGGTCGCTTCCGCCGTCCCCCAGTCTTCCGGTTTGCCCGCGTAGTTCTCCGGATGTGCAGGATCCCAGGCTGACAACTCCACCTGGAAGCGATCGAAGCCGAAACTCTTGAGAACGTGGTCCGCCAGGTCCAGCGTTTGGACCACTTCGCTCAGCACCTGTTCTGGCTGGCAGAAAATATGCGCATCATCTTGCGTGAACCCGCGCACCCTGAGCATCCCATGGAGCGTGCCCGATTTTTCATACCGGTACACGGTGCCGAACTCAGCGATACGCATCGGCAGTTCACGGTAGCTGCGCCGGGTCGACTGGTAGATCATGATGTGCCCCGGGCAGTTCATCGGCTTGAGGACATAGTCCTCTTCGTCGACTGGCAGCGTGTACATGTTCTCCCGGTAATAATCCCAGTGCCCCGAGATCTTCCACAGATCGCTCTTGGCGATGTGCGGTGTGTACACGAAGACATATCCGGCGCGGGTCAGCTCCTGGCGCAGAAAATCCTCGATGACGATCCGGACCGCGGCCCCTTTCGGGTGCCAGAAGATCAAACCGGGCGCCACTTCCTCCCGGATGGTGAACAGGTCGAGTTCCCTGCCCAGCCGGCGATGATCGCGTTTTTTCGCCTCCTCCATGCGGTGGAGGTAGTCAGCCAGTTCCGCCTCGGTGAAAAATGCGGTGCCGTAGATGCGCTGCAGCTGCTCCCGTTTCTCGTCTCCACGCCAGTAAGAACCGGCCACCGAAAGCAACTTGAAAACGCCCAGGTTGCTGGTGGACACGACATGGGGACCAGTGCAGAAATCGGTCAGCGTCCCGAGCCTGAAAAAGGAGAGCACTTGGCCATCCTTTTCTTGAATCAGCTCGGTTTTCAGGTACTCGCCGGCTCCCGCGAAGAATCGGATTGCTTCATCCTTTGAGACTATCGAAGGCTCGAACGGGAGATCCGAGCTGCGCAGCTCGTTCATTTTCTGTTCGATCCGGCCCAGATCCTCTTCGGTAAAACGGTGCGGCGTCTGAAAATCATAATAGAACCCCTCGCTGGTGGCAGGACCGATGCCGAGATGCACCTCGGGATACAGTTGCGTCACCGCGAGAGCCATCAAATGCGATGTTGAGTGGCGGAGGACCTCCAAGGCGGCTGCTGGATCGGACAGCTCAGACACCGAGCCATCGCGATTAACGACCTTCACGGAAGTATCCTGAATTTGAGACGCGGACACGTTTACCTTCACCCAAAAACAAAAATGGTAGGTGCGAGCGGAATTGAACCGCTGACCCCTTCCGCGTCAAGGAAGTGCTCTTCCCCTGAGCTACGCACCTACGTGAAACCGTCCAATAATATCACAAGAAGACGGCTGTTCTGTTCAAAAAGTTCCCCGCGGAGACCGGCGGTTAGGTCGCCGGTCTCCCGGGTGGAAACCGCTACTGGATGGCGTCCTTCAGCGTCTTTCCAGGCATGAACCGAGCCACTTTCTTGGCCGGGATCTTGATGGGCTTGCCAGTCTGCGGGTTGCGCCCGGTTCTGGCAGCGCGCTTGGCCGTCCCAAAGGTGCCGAAGCCGACGAGAGTCACCTTCTGGCCCTTCTTAAGAGCCTTCTGGACGTTCTTCACGAACGAATCCAGCGCCTCTTGTGCCTGGCCTTTGCTGATCTTTGCTTCCTTTGCGATTGCGTCTACCAACTCCCCTTTGTTCATCTCTCCTCCTCCTTGTGTGTTGTTGAACGGACACAGAATCAAGCAGCTTTCTTCACAGCTTTACCACGGATCTGCTTCAAACCACTCCTGAACTGCTCAGCCTCGACTGCATCATTTAGTTTCCGGTAGAAATCCTCGCCAAGGCTCTTTTCGAAGTCCTCGGTGGCGTTCTCGTAGTAGAAATTCGTGACGAAATCTTCGTTGGGTGCTCTCACGTCCGGCGTGACACCCGAGTTCTTCAGCGTCTGGTCCTGAAGCGGCTTGCCGCTCGATCGGTAATAGAGCTGGGTGGAAATCATGAGCGCCGACCCGTCCGACAACGTGAACAGCTCCTGAGACGAGCCGTGTCCGTTGGTTCTCTCGCCGACCATTTCGGCCAGGTGATGGTCCTGCAGTGCGGCAGCGAACAGCTCGGCCGGGCCGCTCGTTCCACTGTTGATCAGGACTACGATGGGCAGGCCAGTGACGACCGGGTCGGTCATGGAGACGTACTCCGTGGACTTGCCCTCGCTGTTTTTCGCGGTCAGGATTTTCGCCCCTTTGGGGAGAAACAGCTCGCTGACCTTGGTGGCTTCTTCCAGGCTTCCCCCAGCGGTTCCACGAAGGTCGACCATCAGGGATTTGACGTTCGAAGAAAGCAGCATCTTCACCTTGGCCGCTACTTCTTCCGCGGCCCCGGGATGAAAATCCGGGATGTCGAGCAGGCCGATGCCGTCCTCGATGATTCGCGCCGTGGCGGAGGCACCGTTGAGCGGTGCCCGGACCAGCTTCACCTCGCTTGGTTCGGTCCGACGAAGGCGGACGACCCTCAGTGTCACCGTGGAGCCGGCAGGGCCGAGGAGCAGGCGTTCTGTCTGCCAGAGGCTCATGTTCGTGGTCACCTGGTTGTCAACCGACTCGATCAGGTCACCCGATCGCATGCCTTCCTTGTCCGCGGGGCTTCCCGGCAAGACCGAAACGACGTAGGCATAGCCATACCGTTTCGACAGCGTCAATCCGACTCCCGGGGTCTTGTCCGCATCGGTCCCGCTGAGCTTCTCGTACGTCGCACGATCAACGTAACTGCAGTAAGGGTCCAGGGCCTCCAGCATTCCGTGCAGGGCACCCATCATCCCTTTCTGCAGATCGGGCTTTTCAACGTAGTCTTCGGATACTTTCTTGATAACGTCGACGAACACTTGTAGATCGCCGTAAACTCCACCCTCGCGCGCGGAGACTTTCCTCATCGTTCCCCCAACCAGTCCGTAAACAACGATCGCGCCGGACAGGAGGGTCACCACCAACTTCACTCTGGCCAACATCCTTACCTCTTGTTTTTCTTTGATATGGGTTAAGATTATAGCTTAGGCTCAAGACACTCAACAAGAAGGAACTTCTTATCAGTGGCCGATCCTAAGCCCACCCTTGCCAGATGGATGGCTCTGGACGTGGGTTCCAAAACTATCGGTCTGGCAATCAGCGATCCGATGCGGGTTACGGTCCGCCCTCTCCTTACACTTCAGCGAGTCAACCTCGCCGCAGACTGCGACTCCATCCTGCGGATCGCGGCTGAACACGCCGTTGAGAAGATTATACTTGGAAAGCCCCTTCATCTGGATGGTTCCCGGAGTGATATTCTGGACGCAGTCGAGCAACTCGCTCAGCAACTGCACAGCAAATCGTCTGCAGCGATCGAGTGGATGGACGAGCGTCTGTCTACCAAGGAAGCCGAAGAGCTGATGGCCGAAGCCCGCCTGAGGGTGGACGAAAGGCGCAGACGACGAAACGAATTCGCTGCCGCGGTCATCCTGCGGCGCTACCTTGAGGGAACCGGATGAGCAAACGAAGGGGCCTGGGCCTCGTGATCGCGCTTGCCCTTGTCGTCGCCGCGGTGTTGGGTTGGCTGGCTTACCGGCAGACTACTGTTCCGTTCAAGGGCTATGTGGAGCCGGAGAAGTTCGTGACGGTCAACCGCGGGTTCTCCGTGCCCCAGATCGGTGCCGAGTTGCAGAAGGCCGGGGTCATCCGGTCCAGTCGCCTTTTCGGATGGTACGTCCGGCTGAGGCATCCGACCGCTTCGCTTAAAGCGGGGGAATACCGTTTCGATCGACCGCTCGATCTTCAGCAGGTCGCCGACAAACTCATTCGTGGGGACATCTTCTTCCAACGCGTGACGATCCCCGAGGGTTACAGCGCCGAGGATATCGCCAAAGCCTTTGTCAGCCAGGGCATTGGCACCCTGGACGGGTTCGGGGAGGCGACGAACGACAAACGCCTCATTGCAGAGATTGACCCGCAGGCCCAGGACCTCGAGGGATACCTGTTCCCCGACACGTACCTCCTTGCCAGGAACACGACCGAGAAGGAAGTCGTGCAGCGGATGGTTCAGGGTTTCCTGCGCGTCTGGACGCCTGAAAGGCAGCAGCGCGCCAAGGCCCTGACCATGACTCCCAGAGAAGTTGTGACGCTCGCGTCGATTATCGAAAAGGAAACAGGCCAGCCCACCGAACGTCCGCTCGTCTCCGCCGTCTTCCACAACCGTCTGCAGCAGAACATCAAGCTGGGATCGGACCCGACCGTGGTTTACGGAGTGAAACGGGTCAAACAATACGACGGGGTGATTCACAAGAGCGATCTTCAACTGGACTCGCCCTATAACACCTACCTGTACGCCGGGCTCCCACCCGGTCCGATCGCGAGTCCCGGGCTCGCCTCACTCGACGCGGCTCTGAATCCGGCCGAAGTTGATTACCTCTATTTCGTTTCGCGCAATGACGGAAGCCACTACTTCTCAGTCCAGTACAGGGACCACATGCGAGCCGTGCAGAAGTACCAGCGGTAGACCCGGCTGACCAGCTGACCGGCTGACCGGCTGACGGGGTAATGGACTGGGCAGAGCGCGGGCCGCCGGCGACGATCGAATGGAGCCGCGCACGAAAGCGAACGACAGTGAGCGAGAGTAAGCGGACCACCTGATTCGCTCCACTGCTTCGTATTTAAATGTCTCGACTAGCCATGATTGGTGGTCCGCTTACTCTCGCTCACTGCCGTTCGCTTTCGTGCGCGCCTCCATTCGAACTCGCCCTCCGCACGACTTCAACCCATAACAAGTCCGTCAATGCCTGTGGGCCGAACGCACTTGTGCGACCTTGTGCAACAACCTCGACAGCCAGCGCAGCGACAGAGAGTAAGCGGACCATAGAATCGCCAAAATGTGCCGTCGTGGTTTACACTATGACGATGACCAGACGGGCAGCCTTGTTCGCTCTGATGTGGTTGGCCGGATCCGTCCTCGGGATGGGCGGGGTACCGGCTCCGCTGGATCTCAAGATCCCGTTCGAACCCGCCTGGGAGGCGATGCTCGAGGTGATGAAAGGACGGAACCTGCCCATGAAGGACTCGGATCGGGCGAAGGGCAGGATCCAGACCGATTACGTCGAGTACAGCAGCGGGCCTCTGACCGACAGCCACATTGCGAAGATCGGAACTCGCCCGGAGCTTTCCGATGCGGAATGGGTCCGGGTGGAGTGCAAGTTCGATGTTCAGATTGAGCTGGTCGAGGCCAAACGCACGCTGGTGACCGCCGGAGTCGACATCAGGGCGAAGAAGAGGGACTTCCTGGGCCAGGAAGCCTGGGTTCCGATCCAGAGCACGGGCCACCTGGAGGAGGACCTGCTCACCGAGTTCGGTAAAAGCCTGTTTGGTGAGAAATTCAAGCTGTCCGAATCTAAGAAGGGTTTCTGGGAGCTGCAGCCTTCGTACGTGCCGGACAGCGGACAGCGTCCTCGAGCGCCAGGGCCGGAACGACCGATGCCGTAGAAGTCTCCTGCGAATATCCCGGAACCGGTCAACACTCAGGCAGATTCACGAGCGCACCAATATGAGCAACAAGACACTGGAAATCCTCGACAACGCGCTGCGTTATTCACTTTGGGCGTTCCTCGTACTCTTCCTTCTTGGGGCGGCATACCTGTTCTTTGCACACCGGAAGGAGGCGGGTGTTTACCTGATCCGCAGCTTCTTCCGTGCGGCCGTCCTCGCGGGCCTGGCTGCGGCGATCTTCTTCCTGATAGTAGCCTTCACACCGCTTTCGTTTTTGGAGAATTTCGCGACGGCCACCAGCCTGGAGGAACCCGCGCCTCTTCGCCTGACGGCGGTCGTCTACGAACGCTTCTTCGAAGGCTTTACGCTCGATGGCGAGGTATGGAATCAGACAGGCCAAGTCATGGACGGGGTGCGGGTGCAAGTCACGATCTGGGGTAAGGACAAAAAGCAGCTTGACCGACTTGTGCTCCCTGTAGAACCGTCCCCGCTGCTACCTGGAAATCCCGGCAAGTTCTCCGTACGGTACGAAAAGAACTCACCGTTTCTCGAGGGATACGAGGTCCATTTTGTCAGTGCGAAGGGGGACCCGATTCCTCACGTCAAGGGTTTTGACGTCAAGAAACCTTAAGCGTTTTGATGTCGAGTCACGTGACCATCCGTTCACACCTCAAGGGGCCTGATGTCAAGTAATGTCTCCGGTGGGGTTGGCAGAAAAAGGCCCCTGCTGCATCTGCTGCCCTATCTTAAGAAGCATCAACTCCGGATTGGGGTCGGCATTGCGATGGTTCTCCTGACAAACCTGGTGGCCATCGCTACGCCGTGGATCCTGGGTGCCGCGGTAGGCGAGCTGTATCGGGAGATCAGCCGAGGCACACTGATCTACTATGCAGGCCTGATTGTCGGAGTCAGTGCGGTCGAGGGTTTCTTTCGGTATTGGATGCGGCACATCCTCATTGGAGTGTCTCGTCAGATCGAGTACGATCTGCGCAACGATCTCTTCGCTCACCTGCAACGCTTGTCGCCGGCGTATTTTCAGCGGAACCCGACCGGGGACATCATGTCCCGGGCGACCAACGACCTGAGCGCCGTCCGGATGGTTCTAGGGCCAGGAATCATGTATTCGGTCAACACCATCCTGACGACGAGCTTCACGGTTGCGATCCTTTTGACCATCAACGTTCGGCTCGCTGTTCTCACCCTCGTTCCTCTTCTGGCGGTGAGTTACACCGTCAATATCTTCGGCAAGCAGATCCACGAACGGTTCGAGCGGATTCAGGCCCAGTTCTCGGTGCTCACCGCGCTCGCTCAGGAGAACGTGGCCGGAGTTCGTGTTGTCAAGGCGTACAACCAAGAGAAAGCCTTCACGAACCGATTCGTGCGCGCCAATGACGACTACCTGGCCAAGAGTCTCTCACTGGTGAAGGTCACCGGACTGTATTCGCCACTTCTCAGCCTTCTCCTGGGACTCTCGGCGGTCGGTCTTCTCTGGTATGGAGGGCGCCTCGTGATCCAGGGGACGATCGGTCTGCCGCATTTCGTCGCTTTCATGGGATACCTGGCCATGCTCACCTGGCCAACGATTGCTCTCGGCTGGGTCATCAACATCGTCGAGCGGGGTTCCGCCTCGATGTCTCGTATTCAGGCGATTTTGCAGACAGAACCGGAAATTGCCGACGGACAGACCGAACCGATCGAGGCACTGAGCGGCCGTGTGGAGGTGCGAAACCTGACGTTCTCGTATAACGGCAGACCGGTCCTGCGGAACGTCTCCTTCGAAATACCAAAGGGACACTGCGTGGCCATCGTCGGGAGCACGGGAAGCGGCAAATCAACGCTGGTGAACCTGCTCGCTCGCCTGTATCCGGCGCCGCCCGGGACAGTGTTTGTCGACGGGATCGACATCAACCGGATTCCGCTTCATATCCTCAGGAAGAATATCGGGTACGTGCCGCAGGACACGTTTCTGTTCTCTGAGACCGTCCGAAACAACATCGCGTTCGGAGACGTCAGGATACCGTACGAACAGGTGGAACAGGCGTCGCACATCAGCAATATCTGGGGAGACATCCAGGACTTTCCCAACAAGTTCGAGACCCTGGTCGGCGAGCGCGGGATCACCCTTTCGGGAGGCCAGAAACAGCGTATCGCGATAAGCCGTGCTCTGCTCGTCGATCCACGGATTCTGATTCTGGACGATGCTTTGTCAAGCGTCGACACCCAGACAGAGGAGCGGATCCTGAACCGCTTGACCGAGGAAATGCGGGACCGGACGGCCATCTTGATTTCCCACCGAATCTCCACGGTGAAATCAGCGGATCAGATCCTGGTGCTCAATGACGGGGTGATTGTGGAGCGGGGGACGCACGTGGAGCTTCTCGAGGCGGGCGGTTACTACGCGGACCTTTACGAGAAGCAACTGCTCCGGGAAGAACTGGGAGTCGAATGAGCCAGTATCACGAGGAAGAAGCACTCGGAAAAGTCTACGACGCGCGTCTGGCCCGACGTCTGCTGCACTACCTGGCCCCCTACCGCAAGGTGGTCGCCCTGTCAGTCGTCCTCCTGCTACTCGTGTCGGGACTTCAGTTGGTCGGGCCTTTCCTCACGAAAATCGCTATCGACGAATACATCAAGAACGGCGACATGGGCGGTTTGGCAAAGATAGCAGGGATCTTTCTGGTCGTGCTCATCGCCCAGTTCCTTTTGGCTTTCGTTCAGACGTACCTCATGAACTGGACCGGGCAGAAGATCATGTACGACCTGCGGGTGGAGATCTTCGGCCACATCCAGAAGCTCCAAATGGCGTACTTCGACCGAAATCCGGTGGGGCGTCTGATTACCCGCATGACCTCCGACGTCGATGTCCTGAACGAGCTCTTCACCGCGGGAGTCGTCAGTATTTTCGGGGACGTCTTCCTGCTTCTCGGCATCGTCGGCGTGATGCTTTGGATCAATTGGAAGTTAGCCCTGGTCAGCTTCGCGGTGATTCCTCTGATCTTCCTGGCGACCTGGGTCTTCAAAATCAAGGTGCGCGACTCTTACCGTTGGGTGCGCACCTGCGTCGCGAAGATCAACTCGTTCCTCCAGGAGAACATCACCGGGATGTCGGTGGTCCAGATTTTCGTGCAGGAGAAGCGGAAGTTCGGCGAGTTCGAGGAACGCAATCGGGAACATCTGCAGGCAAACCTGCAGTCGATCTCCTATTACGCCTTCTTTTACCCGGTCCTCGATCTGCTCGGCGCCGTGGCGATCGCGTTGATAATCTGGTACGGCGGGGGGCAGGTTTTGGCAGGAGCCGTGACCCTCGGCGCAGTCGTCGCGTTCGTCCAGTACTCCGAACGTTTCTACAAACCAATCAGCGACTTGAGCGAGAAGTTCAATATCCTGCAGAGTGCCATGGCCAGCTCCGAACGGATTTTCAAGCTCCTCGATACCCAGCCGGAAATCGTCTCTCCGACGCAGCCGGCCAACCTTGACCACGTGCGGGGCGAAATCGAGTTTCGGGACGTCTGGTTCTCGTACAAGGCAGGGCACCCCATCTTGAAGGGGGTAAGTTTCAGGATCGCCCCCGGCGAAAGACTCGCCATCGTGGGCGCCACCGGAGCGGGCAAATCGACGGTGATCAACCTGCTGTGCAGATTCTATGACGTACAGGCGGGACAAATCCTGATTGACGGGGTCGACATTCGATCAATGTCGCTCGACAGCCTTCGACAGGCGATCACGGTGGTTTTGCAGGACCCGTTTCTTTTCAGCGGTACAGTCGAGGAAAACATCAGGCTGTGGAGGCGTCCGATAGCGGCAGAGGAGGTAGAACGGGCGGCCAGGCATGTCCACGCGGATGTATTCATCGGGCGACTTGCCGGCAAGTACTCGAGCGTCGTCGCCGAACGGGGAGCTTCGTTGTCGGTTGGACAACGCCAACTCCTCTCGTTTGCCCGGGCCCTGGCGCACAACCCTCCGATCCTGGTGCTGGATGAGGCCACTTCATCCGTCGATACGGAAACCGAGCTGCTGATCCAGGACGCGCTCATGCGGTTGATGAAGGACCGAACATCCCTGATCGTCGCACACCGACTCTCGACCATTCAGAACTGCGACCGAATCATCGTCATGCACAAGGGGCAGATCGCGGAAGAAGGTTCGCACGCGGATTTGCTGCGGCACAAGGGCATTTACTACAAGTTGTATCAGCTTCAATACAAAGAACAGCTGGGTGAAAGCGAGCGCGCGGCCGACGCGGCGGAAAGCCGCCTCGGCTGAACCTGTTAAGATGAGAGGCTAGAGGGTTGCCGAACCCAAAGGACCTCAAGGACAACAAGGACAAAAGGGCAAAAGACCAAGTGCCGCTAATCCTTGTCCTAGCTGTCCTTGTTGGTTGTCTCCTTGAGGTCCTTTGGGTTCGGCACTGACCAAAAAGCTAAGGAGCCATCGCAATGGCGTTTGTAATATGTCAGCCCTGTATCGGGACGAAAGACACCGCTTGTGTGGATGCCTGTCCGGTCGACTGTATCCATCCGAGAAAAGACGAAGTGAACTTTCCGTCCGAGACACAACTCTATATAGATCCGGAAGTGTGCATCGATTGCGGCGCCTGCGTTCCGGAGTGCCCGGTCGACGCCATTTTTCCCGAAGAAGAGGTCCCCGACAAATGGCAGACCGACATCGCCCTCAACCGGGACTGGTTTCGGAATAAATAGACAGAGTCGCTATCCGGCTTTCGGACCCGGCGGTGGTCCCCCGTGTCCGATTCGTTCTCGTGATATCGCACATCCTCGAGGAGGTTCCATGAAGCGGTTACTTGCGGTTGCGTTCGTTCTCCTGTTCCCCTGCAGTCTTTTGCTTGCACAGCCGGAGTTTTCGGAAGTCGAGTTCCAGGGTTATTATCAACGGGTTCAAGGGTTTAGTTTTTCCCCGACCGGTGTCGAGAGCTTCGATTTTCCCGACAGCGAGGGTTTCAATGGCGGGGGTTTTGGGATCAACTACAACCTGAATCATTGGTTTGGAATCTTCAGCAACACCAGTTTCCTGGGCGGGCTTGAGCAAAGCGGCTTGGAAATGAAGATCATCAACCAGCTCCAGGGTGCCAAGGTCACGAAGAGAGGGTTCGGGCCGGCCAACTTCTACGGCAAAGGAGGAGTCGGGTTCATCCGCTACGTCTTTTCCAGCGGCGGGCAGGACCTGGCGGTCAACTATTCGACCAGTTTCGTCTATGGCGGCGGAACTGAAATCAGGTTCAAGGAAGGAATGTGGCTCGTCCTTGATCTTTCTCGCATGTCGGTCGGCCTCCCTAATTTGACGGGGTTTGACTTCGAGGGACGCGATAAGTGGGATTCGAGCTACCTCATCACGACCGGCGTGATGTTCTCCTTCTAAACCACCCGAACAAAGACCTAAACCAGCGACGGACACGGACCACATGCGCTGCATAGATCCGTGTCCATCTCTGTTTGTGCGCCACTGTCGCGACTGCCCTACTTCACAGCCTGACCAACCGGATAGCTCGACATCTGCAACAGATCCTTTGTCCGCAGAGCCGTAACGGTCACCGGGACATCCGAATTGAAGACCACGGTGCCTTCAAATGCGCCTGTCGTCGGAACCGTGACGTCAAACCATTCGTTGACAAACTGAGCGACGTGACCAAGGGGCGGAACAGTAAAGGTTTCCGACCCAAGCTCCTGCCCCTGTGCGTCGAGCAGGGTCAAAGTAACCGTCGCCTCGTCGTCGGTCGGGTTGGCGATGGCTATGCCAGTGTTGAACCCAGCCTGATCGATGGTAACAAGCACGTTGCCCGCGCCTGATGCCGAGGAATCCCCGACACTCGCCTCGTGCGTCACCTCATCGTCGGCGAGGAACTGATAGACGGAGGTTGCCGTCATCGGTTGATTGGCTGTCACGCGAACCCATCCCGTCACTACACCAGACGAGACGGGGTTAATCTGAACCAGCTTGGAACTGCTCGCCGTTACCATTGCAACCAGTTGATTCACGGAACCAACACCCTGGACGGGAACGGCAAAGGGTTCTCCGGCGTTGTCGAAAAACTCGATCGTCGCCGACGAATCCTGAGTCCCTGTGTTCGAGAGGACGAGGAGAGTTCGTTGCCCCATGCCGCTGGCCATCTGGGCCAGATAGGCCTCGGGGGAATGACGATAGATCTCGACACTGTCACCGCTCAGCACGAGGAGTGCATCGCCTGCTACGGTTAGACCCGCCACGTCAGCCCGAGTGATGCTCCACAGGAGTGTTCCGGTCGCGAGATCTCTCACGCGAATTCTCCCCGTTTCCTCGTGGTAGTAGTAAACCGCATCGTTCGCTATGAAACCGAAGCGCAGGCCTTCGCCAGGCTCGCTGATCTCCCAGATAAGGGCCCCACTCTTGGGATCAAAGGCAGAAACTGCGGCATCTCCCTCGTCGTTGTCGGAACGGAAGACGATCAACCGACCGTGACTGAAAGCCAAAGCATTCGACGCGGAAAAATCGCCGGGCACTTCGACTTGAGCCGGGAAGATGGGCAGTCCTGTCTGGGTGCTCAACCAGTTGACGGTGCCGTCGGGTGCGGCGACAAAGACGTAGTTCTCAGTAGGGATCACACTGACCGCACCCGGCGTCGGGACCTGGGTACCCCAGATAACCGCGCCCGTCCGGAGGTCCAAAGCGCGAAGAACGCCATTTCCTTCGAGGAAGTAGACGCGGTTTGAGAAAACACTGACAGGAGCGGCTGCGGTGGTAGCGTTGACCTGCCAGAAAACCTGGCCCGTCGTGGCGTCCACCGCAGTGACCTGGCTTGCCCCTGCGTAGATTGCCAGGTTATCCGTGATGACCGGGTACCTGCCTGCAGTCGTTCCAACATTAGCCGTCCAGAGAGTTGACCCGTCCGTTACCCGCAAGGCTCTTATACTGCTCGTATTGTCGCCTCCGAGGATGACGATTCCCTGGGCGTGGGCGGGGATGTAGTCCAGACCGGTCGAATTCCCCTGGAAGGTTGCAGTCCACGAGAGGATTCCGGCGGCATCATATAAACGATAACTAATAGGGCCATCGGCCTTCCCGACGAGATAATGGTTATCGAAGACTGCCAGTGAGCTCGCCTCCTCCGCGCCGGATAACTCGATCGTGTCAAAAAGCCGCAGCGGCGGCTTCAGGGAAGGCGCCGCATCATTCGCGTACGTCCGCGAATTGTCGAAACCCGCCGTCGCCTGATCTCCAAAATTCTGAGCAATCGTGGTCGACACCAGAAAACAGAAAACTGCGATCCAAAGAACCTGCTTCTTCATTTCTCCTCCTCCTCTGCCGGTGGCACCCATGCCGGACTCTACCAGATTATGATGCGTCACACAGGAAAAGGACTAGTGCTAAAAATTACGGAGTATCTTCCTGCTGGACCGGTCCATCGCCTTCGCCTTCTGGATCCGCCCCCTCCGGCATCCCGACAATTGGGCGAAGGTTCAGTTCTCGAATCTTCTGCTGCAGGCTTTGCCGGTGGATGCCGATGGCCTGAGCGGTCCTGCTGATGTTGTTCTCGTGCTCCTTCAGTTTTCGGACGAGGTATCGTATTTCAAACGCCTCGCGGGCAGTCCGGTAGTCCATCTTGTAGAAGAGGTCCAGGCAAGGCTCGGAGGGATCAAGCTCGTCCGATGGCCTGTAGAACCTCACTTCGTCCGGCAGATCCCGCTCTTCGATCACCCCGGTGCCGTTCAGAACGACCAAACGCTCGACCAGGTTGCGCAGCTGGCGAACATTTCCCGGGAACGGGAATTCGACCAATCGGGCGAGCGCCGCAGGCGCAATGTCCGGAGACTCTTTCTTGTAACGATCGGAGAAAATCGCGCGGAAGTGTCTTTCGAGAAGCGGAATATCCTGGCGCCGTTCCCGCAGCGCCGGGACTTCGATTTTGACTACCTCCAGGCGATAGTAGAGATCCTCCCTGAACTGGCCATCCTTCACCATTTGCTTCAGATTGCGATGCGTGGCGCTGACCAGCCGTACGTCGACTTCGATCGACTGAGTCCCGCCCAGCCGCTCGATCCGCCGGTCCTCCACGGCTCGCAGGACTTTCGCCTGGGTTTCCAGATTCATGTCGCCGATTTCGTCCAGGAAGAGCGTCCCTTTGTCCGCCTGCTCGAACTTTCCGATTCGCCGGTTGACGGCTCCGGTGAAGGCTCCCTTCTCATGTCCGAACAACTCGCTCTCGACGAGGTTCTCGGGAATTGCAGCACAATTGACCGTTACAAACGGAGAACCCGATCGTGGGCTTCGACGGTGCAACTCCCGCGCGATCAATTCTTTTCCACTCCCGCTCTCACCCAATAGGAGGACGGTCACATCTATCTCGGACACTTTCTCGAGAACGGAATACACAGCCTGCATCGACTCGCTGGTACCGATAATCTCCCCGCTTCCGGCGAGGGCCGCTATTTCCTGCTTGAGGGCCTGGTTCTCCTCTCGCAACTGGATCTGGTCGAGGGCGTTTCGAACTGTCAGGCGCAGATCGTCGATGTCGAAAGGCTTGGAGAGGTAATCGAAGGCGCCGCGCCTCATCGCTTCGACCGCAATCTTCTCGTTGCCGTGAGCGGTGATAATCACGACTTTGGTGGGTGCGCCCGAGTCCTGGACGGTCTGCAGCAGGTCAAATCCGCTTTCACCTGCCAGGTTCAGATCCAGTAAGACAAGTTCCGGCTGTTCTTCCTGCCAGATTCGTGTGGCCGCAGCGAGGTTGGCGGCCTCGAATATGCGCCCTTTAAAATCCACCGCACGACGCATTCCATAGCGGGCTGTCTGTTCATCATCAACAATGAGGAGCTTCATGGTTCACTGTTCTCCGCCAGACTCTCGGTTGTGGAGCGCGGATGTCCCGCCCGCACTGGGTTCGCGGGCATCTTGCCCGCTTGGGAGTACCGGCAGGGTGACGACAAAACGAGTCCCCCGCGTTCCGATGGGGCTAACGAATTCGACCTGCCCGTTCAATTGCCCCACGCGCTTTTTGACTATCGCCAGGCCCAGTCCGGTGCCCCGTGATTTTGCTGTCACAAACGGTTCGAACAACGTGTCCCGGATATGCGCCGGGATCCCAGGTCCTTCATCTTCGACCAGGATCTGGTAGCCGGACTGGCCCGCCGCCACGAGTTTGATCTTGATTGTTGATCCTGCCGGGCTCGATTCGATCGCGTTACTCACCAGATTCGTCAGGATGTCACTAAGCATGTCCGGGTCAGCTTCGACGCGCAAGTTTTCGGTAGAAGCAACAATCTTTATGTCCAGCTGACGCTTCTTAAGGTCACCGGCAAAAACCGTGCGTACCGACCGGGCGAAATCAGCCAAGTCCATAACCGATTTCTTGGCTCCGCCTTCTTTGCCCTCCAGGCGCGAGAACCGAAGAAGTTGCGAGACTGTTCCGGCCAGCCGGTTCACCTCGTGAATCATCATGTCCATGTCGGTGGCCTGATCTGCGGTCAGGTTCGGGGCTTCCTTCATCAGCTGCATCAAGGTTTTGATGGAGCTGAGAGGGTTCTTCACGTTGTGGGCCACGGTGGCCGCCATGCGACCCAACTCCTCCATGTGAGAGCGCTGAGCAAGTGTACGCTCCAAAGTCAACTGGGCCGCAAGCGAGTCGCACCGGTCTATGGCAACAGCGATCTCGTTGGCAAGAAAGTGCATCGCCTCCGGTTCGGCCTTCTTGTTGGTCTGTGGCTGTGAAATCTCGACGAAACCAATCGTTCGATCCGCTGTTCTCAGAGGATAGAAGCCTTCCCTGGGGCTGGTGTCACTCTCGCCCAGGTGGATTCTCACCCGGGAGGTCCCAAGCTCCCGCTCCAGCCTCTCTTCGACGAACCTGCTGAACAACTGAGCGTCGGGCAGTGGGGCCGCACGATGGATCATCTCGCCCAGCTCGCGATATTTACGGATCTCGCCGCTGAACATCTTGTCGACACGGTCTTCAAACCAGCGGCTCAGGGGCGGAAAAAGGAGGAGCACGGTCGCAAAAAACAGGGCATCGAGCAAATCCCCTCGGGCGCCATATTCCTGTTCGAGGTAAGCCGACAGGAAGCGGACTCCGACCAGGTAGACCACCAGGATCGTGAGCACGAAGAGACCGTTTGCCAATGAACGTGGCGAACGAACCCCAAGGAACTGGTACTGGTAGATATGGTGATTGAGAACGGCCGAGGGGATCATCGCCGCGTTCCAGGCAATCAGAATGAACCAACTGCCCGTGGGGGCGTAAGACAGCGGGAGGGCTAGAAACACGCAGACGTTGAAGACCGCCGCCGAACAGAAGACGAAAAGGAGTATCGAGAAGAACCTCTGCTCCACAGCGTCCTCGGAGCGACGAACCACTTGACGGCACAGGTATGCCGTCAGAAGGTAAACACCAGAGAGGAGCACAACGAACGGCAGTTTCAAGTCCTCCATGGCTGCCAGCCATTGCCCGGGTGTCGCCTCCCAGATCCTGACCAAAAGAATAGGCAACGCCGCAATCGGCAGGCAGGAGAGCGCGATCGCCAGCTTCACAAACCTGCCCAGGCTGCCCGTTTCCGTTACGCGGCGGCTGTAATACCCCCAGTGACTCTGCAGAAGCAGCGCGGGGAGCAGCGCCAGTGCGAAATATGTGACCGTGTCCACCAAGCGCAGCGCAATGGCAGTGCCGCGCGCATCCATCAGCTTCAGAAGAAGCGACAGGAAGTTGCCCGCAAACCAGACCACCAGGGTGCCGAGCAACAGGAGAAGGAGCATCTCCAAGCGACGTTTCCGGCGTTTTTCGAGGAGGGTAACGAAAAGAAACCAATGGAGAAGAACACCGCCGAAAAAGCCTATCAGTCCAACAGTTTCACGGTTGGTCATAAGGCTGCCCCGAGTGATTCTCCCGCTCGCAACAGGATCGCCGCGGCTCCCCCGTGCAACAGCGACCCTGGAAAGTGTAACAGAAGGTGACGCGCCGGGCGCGCATTAAGCGCGTCAACCCGGGTCGTCGGCCCAAGGCCCACCAGGACCTCAGGGCATCCCGGTTGGTAAATGAAGCGGGAGTAGATGACCGAGAGAGCGACGGAACGGCAGGGGCCCCGGAGGACATCAGAACCGCAAGCGGAGCAAAGCGAAGCGCGCGGGCCGGGACTGTTACCGACCGTCAGGGATTCTCTACCACCGCCCGTCAAGAGCTGATCGCTTGGGCCCGCGCGCTGCGCTTGCGGTTCTGATGTCTTTCAGAGCGTCACCCCGCCGTACCCCTTGGTGTCCTCGTTGTCCTTGGGGTCGGCGGGCTCCTGCGTGTAATATCAGCTGCATGAGCAGGACCCCAGTTTTGATCGCTGTCTGCGCGCTGATGCTTTCCGCCGCACCTCTCAGGGGGGAACAAATGTCCGCTGACTTGATTGTCTGGAATGCCGAAATCTGGACCGGGGAAAAGGGGGCAGGCAAGGCCGAGGCAATCGCGGTCAAAGGAGACCGGATTGTCTTCGTAGGTTCGAACCAGCGGGCGCTCGACCTGAAAGGCCCGGACACCCGACTGATCGATGCGGGCAAGCGTTTTCTGATGCCTGGTTTTATCGACAACCACACTCATTTTGTCGACGGCGGGTTCAGCCTGCTGGGCGTCAATTTGCGTCCCGCTCGTGACGAAGCAGAATTCGCGAGGTTACTTGGTGATTACGCCCGCAGCCTGCCGAAGGGCACGTGGATCACCGGCGGCTCATGGGATCACGAAACATGGCCGTCCAAACGGATCCCCGCTCGGCAGTTGATCGACTCTCAAACGCCTGACCATCCGGTTTTTGTCGACCGTCTGGACGGGCATATGGCACTTGCAAATGGGCTGGCTCTGAAAACGGCCGGGATTGACCGAAACACGAAGGACGTGCCGGGAGGGGAGATCGTCCGCGACGCCAACGGCGAACCGACCGGCCTACTCAAGGACGCGGCGATGACCCTCGTCACCAAGGTGATTCCGGCGCCCAGCGAAGCTGACCGGCTGCGGGCTGCAGAAGCGGCCATGCAGGAGGCCAGACAACTGGGCGTCACAAGCGTCAACGCAATGTGCGGGGCCGAGGACGTCCGAATCCTCCAGCAGCTCCATTTAGAAGGGAAGTTGACCGTTCGCGTCTATGCCGCCACGCCGATCGAACGGTGGGCCGCCCTCCGGGACGCCGGTGTGACAAAGCGGTTCGGCGGCGATTACCTCGTCATCGGCGCCGTTAAAGGGTTCATGGACGGATCGCTTGGAAGTACCACCGCCTGGTTTTTCGAGCCGTACTCGGACGCGCCGAACACCAGCGGACTTCCCGCCAGCATGTTTTTTCCCGAGGGCAACATGAAGAAGCTGATCAAGAGCGCTGACCAGGCTGGTCTTCACGTGGTCGTCCACGCCATCGGAGACCGCGCTAACGCGGAACTGCTGAAGATCTACGAAGAGGTCCAGCGGGAAAACGGCGAAAAAGACCGGCGCTTTCGCATCGAGCACGCCCAGCACCTGGCCGCTGCCTCGATACCAAGGTTCGCGCGCCTCGGAGTGATCGCCTCGATGCAGCCTTATCATTTGCCGGACGACGGACGCTGGGCGGAGAAGCGGATCGGCGCTGCCAGACTGAGGGGCACTTACGCGTTTGCGGACCTGCTTCGCCAAGGTGCCGTGCTGACCTTCGGCAGCGATTGGCCGGTCGCTCCTTTGAATCCCCTTCTCGGTGTCTGGGCCGCGGTGACTCGCCAGACGCTTGACGGTAAGAATCCCGACGGCTGGATACCCGACCAGAAGATAACCGTCGAGCAGGCGCTTGAATGCTACACGAGCAGCAATGCATTCGCGGTGTTTGCCGAGGACCGGCTGGGTAGCCTCAGGGCCGGCAAGCTCGCCGACTTCGTCATTCTGTCCGCGAACCCGTTGAAATCAACACCAGCTCACCTGCGCGATATCAGAGTCACAATGACCGCGGTTGGAGGAAAGATTGTCCATGAGGCAACCGCGACCAAGACTCCCCCGACCGAATGACGACCTATGATCACAAGACAACCGACTGTAGTGACCAACCGGCTCGTGCTTCGACCCTTTCGGATGATCGATGCTCCCCTCGTGCACAAACTTGCCGGCGATAGGGCGGTGGCCGCGACCACCCTCCGGATACCTCACCCCTACCCGGAGGGCTTCGCGGAGGATTGGATCCGACCGCAGGCCGAGGAATTCGAAAAGGGGAAGAGCGCGATTTTTGCGATAGAGATCGAAGCCGATCAGCAGCTTTGCGGTGCGATCGGGCTTGCAGTCAATCGCGAGGACAGACACGCGGAGCTGGGCTACTGGATCGGTGTCCCATACTGGAACCGCGGCTACTGCACCGAAGCGGCCCGCGAGACACTACGCTTCGCATTCGAACAGCTGCACTTGCACCGCGTCCATGCCGCTCACTTCGTCGGCAATCTCGCCTCCGGCCGCGTCCTTTCAAAGCTCGGGATGAAGTGCGAGGGTCAGTTGCGGCAGCACGTACTGAAGTGGGGAGATTTTCTGGACGTCGTTGTCTACGGCATACTGAAATCAGAGTGGGAGAC
>CAYQYP010000459.1:0-7965 GCA_964421755.1 uncultured Acidobacteriota bacterium | reverse complement strand
GGCCTGAAAGGCCGGCACATATTAGCCCAGGGCGAAGCGCTTTGTGCGCAGCCCTGGGTCTAAGGTAGAGGCGGAGACAAGCCCTGAAAGGGCGCAAGAACGGCAACATTATCAGGATCTTACGCCCTTACAGGGCTTCGCGGTCGAGTCCGTGTTGACCCAGGGCTACGCGAAAAGCACGCTTTGCCCCGGGCTATTATGTGCCGGCCTTTCAGGCCTTAAGAACTTATTCGACGCCCTCTCTCCTGCGCGGCTCCGAAAGAAGAGTGTCGCCCACGCCCCTTGCCTAATACTTCGGCTGCACGCCGAGGTTGTGGAACAGAAACGCATAGATGTCGGCGGTCTGTTCCAGGGCCTTGGTGGTGCTGCTCGCTCCGTGGCCCGATTTCGTGTCAATCCTGATCAGCAACGGCGCAGCGGGCGCTCCCTTTTCCTGGAGCGCCGCCGCGTACTTGAACGAATGGGCCGGAACCACCCGGTCGTCGTGATCGGCCGTTGTAATTAAGGTCGCGGGGTACTTTACCCCGGCACGCAGGTTGTGGAGCGGCGAATAGGCGTAGAGCGCCTTGAATTGATCCGGGTTGTCGCTGGAGCCGTAGTCGGCGATCCAGTTCCATCCGATCGTGAACTTGTGAAACCGCAGCATATCCATCACGCCAACCTGCGGGATCGCGACACGGAACAGTTCGGGACGCTGGTTCATTGCGACACCGACAAGGAGCCCCCCGTTGGATCCCCCCTGGATTGCGAGCTTCTGAGGCGAGGTGTACCGCTTCGCGATCAGGTATTCGGCCGCGGCGATGAAGTCGTCGAAAACGTTCTGTTTTTTGAGTTTCATGCCGGCTTCATGCCACTTTTCGCCGTACTCGCCGCCGCCTCGAAGGTTGGCTGACGCATAAACGAACCCCTGTTCGAGCAGGGCCAGCCGAAGCGAACTGAAGCTCGGAGACATGACCACATTAAAGCCGCCGTATCCATACAAGAGAGTTGGATTCTGGCCGTCGAGCTTCAGCCCCTTCTTGTGGACGATGAACATGGGTATTCTCGTCCCGTCCTTGCTGTTGTAGAACACCTGCTTCGTCTCGTAGTCCGTCGCACGAAAACCGGGGATTTCAGGTGTCCGGAAGAGCGTGCTTTGTTTGGTCGCGATATCGTATCTGAATATCGTGGGCGGGTAGTTGAAGGAAGTGAAGGTGTAGAAGATGAACTTGTCGTCCGCGTTGCCACCGAATCCGCTGGCCGTACCGAGATCCGGAAGAGATATCTCGTTCTCCAACTTTCCGTCGAGGCTGTAGACGAAAGCCTGGGTCTTCACGTCTTTCAGGTAGGTCGCAAAGAGTTTTCCCCCGGCTGTCCCAACTCCTTCGAGGGGCTCCTGCTTCTCCGGCAAGACGTCCTTCCAGTTCGATTCCTCGGGATGGGCCGGGTCAAACAGGAAGACGCGGCCATTAGGCGCCTTCCGGTCCGTCTGCACGAGCAGCTTGTCTCCCACGTTCTCGACGATCCAGAAGCTGTCGTCCCCGATTTCCCGGACCAGAGGCGCGAACTCTTTCTGTCCGGACTTCAAATCCCAGTAAAAGAGTGCATTCCCTTTCTTGCCCTTGCCACGGTCGGATATGACGAGATACGCAAACCGCTCGTCTTCAGTCGTTCCAACCATGTGAAAGCGCTGGGGGTTCGCTTTGTCCTCGTAAACCAGCAAGTCTTCGGATTGAGGAGTGCCCACCTTATGGAAGTACACCTTGTGGTTCTCGTTCTTGAAGGTCAGTTCCTTGCCTTTCTCGGGCGCGTCGTATCGGCTGTAGTAAAACCCGTCGCCTTGCCAGGAGAGGCTCGAGACTTTGACCCATTCGAGTCTGTCGGACAGCAACTTGCGGTCGGCCAGACTGAGCACCTGGTACACCTGCCAGTCAGAACCGCCCTCGGAAGTGCCGTATGCGACGTACTTGGCATCCCTCGAAACCGCGAACGCCCCCAGCCGTGTGGTTCCCTCCGCAGAGAACTTGTTGGGATCGATCAGGACTTCCGGTTGACCTTCAAACCCCTTCTGCACGTACATCACGCTCTGGTTCTGCAGCCCGTCGTTCTTGGAGAAGAAGTAGTAGTCCTGCCGGCGAAACGGTGCCGAGTACCTTGGATAGTTGTACAGAGCCTGGAGCCGCTCGAAAACCTGCTTTCGCCCGGGAATCCTCTCGAGGTACGCGAACGTCACTTTGTTTTGCGCCTCAACCCACTTGGCAGTTTCCGGCGAGTTTTCGTCTTCCAGCCAGCGGTATGGATCCGCGACAACAGTTCCGTGGTAGGTGTCGGTGTGTTCGATCTTCCGGGTCTCCGGATACGGAATCCGGTCGGCATGGACGCGGACCGTTGTCAGGACCAGGCAGATCAGCAAAGAAGGGAGTATCGGTTTGGCGAGTGCACGTCTCATCGGAACCTCCAGCGTCTATGTCCCCGAAATTACGCCTCAATCCGGAGCACAAAGGGCGAAGATGTCATGTAGGCGCCCCCCTGCGCCGCTGTGAACAGATAGCTTCGCCGTCCTTCCCCGAGCAACAGCTGCGGCCGCTCCAGTCGCCCGTATTTCGTCAGGTGAGGTGCCGGCGGCGGCTCTTGAGCATACTGGTCAAGGGGGAAATATGCAACTTTGGGGTCCGACCAGCGGATTCCGTCGGCGGATTCCAGGTACAACCCGACTTTATGACTGAATACGCCCATGTCACGCGCCAGCATTCGAAAGCCTCTGGGGTCCTTCCAGACGAAAGCGTCCTCCAGCTGGGTATTGTCACCGCGGGCGGAGAAATCGATGATCGGGTTCCCGGGATGTTTGATGTAAGGCCCCTCCAGTCGTTCGGCGAAGGCCAGCCCGTATTTGCGGTTCCCCCGGACAGCCTGGCCTGCCGCCCGCTCGTAGTCGGCCGAGTTCCAGGATTTGTAGTACAGCCAGTACCGTCCATCGGGACCTTTAACAAAAGAGGGATTGCTCGTGCAGTGGTTGTCCCAGGCCGATTCCCCGGCGCTCGTCTCGAGGAGCGGCTGGTCAGGGCGACGCCATGGTCCTTCGAGGCGGTCGGCGAGGGCAAGGCCGATCCGCTTTGTGTTTGTCTTCCCGTTCGAATTGCCCATATAGAACAGGCAGTACTTCCCGTCCACGAGGCGAATGTGAGGGTTGTGACAAGTGGTACCGTCCCAGAACCCCGGACCTCGGGGGCTCAAAACCGTCTCGACGTACCGAAACGGACCCTCGGGAGTCTCGGCAACGGCGCGGGCGATCTCGGAGCAGTTGATCCACCCGCCCATACGTTTTGTGGCGGGCCATCGGGAGAAGAAGAGGTGCACTTCTCCATTAGGGGCATATATGGGGCTCGCGCACCAGACGTACCAGTCCTCGAGCTCGAGCGCGCGGCCGACGGGTTTCAAAGAGCGGCAGAAGTCAGAGATGGACTCTGGCGGGAGGCTGTCGGCGCCACGCGAAGGGGCAGCCGACGGGCGACCCGCACACGCCAGCAGGCCGCTCGTCATCAGCAACTGTCTTCTGGTGAGTCGGTTCATCTGTTCGAACCTATTCCACGCCCATCTCCGAAAGCAGGTGTCCAGCTCCGTCCACTTCCGCCATGGTCCAGAGCAGGTACCGCACGTCGACGTGAATGGACCTTGTCCGGACGGTGTCGTACAGGAAGTCCGATGCGATGGTGTCAAAAGTGCCGTCGAAAAGGAGCCCTACCAATTCGCCCTTGCCGTTGAGCGTGGGAGAACCTGAATTACCTCCGGTCGTATCGACCGTCGAGAGGAAATCAACCGGAACATCCTCGACTTCTTTTGAAACATACGGGGTCTTTTCCCCGGCGCGCAACGCTTTGATTGCCTCCAGCTCGCGGTCCGGGGCATCGAATTCGCCCTCGCCCGTGTGCTTCTGCTCAATTCCGGCGAGAGTCGTGAACGGCTTCCAGAACAGGCCGTCTTTGCTGTCGACCCCTTTTACCTGACCGAACGTGACTCGCAGAGTGCTGTTTGCGTCGGGTGCGACCAAGCCTCCGGCCTTGGCTAGCAAGGCCTGCATGTAGCGTGGACGCAGGCGGGCGTATGCGCCCTCCCGTCGTTTCCTCGCTTCGCGGTTCTCCTGGTAAAGCGGGTCAAGCGCTATTACGAGATCCACCAGCGGATCCTTCAATGCCGTGATCTCCGCCGTCGACTTTTCCAGGAGCGAAAGCCGGTAGGCCTGATCCGCCAGCTTGGGTGTCGCAAGGAGTTTGTCCAGGTACGCTTGGATCGCCTTCCCGGACTCGGCCTCGGTCATTCCGGGTCGGAGACCCACCTGCTGGTCCAGCCCGGTGATCCGTTGATCGGGGGGAAGCTCCGCGGCAAACTTCATCGCGTAGCGCAACAAGACCCGGTCGACGCGCGCGTCAAGCGTCCGCTGCAAGCGCTCCTGGTTTTCGCGAATCCGTTTCCAGTCGCGCTCCTGATACCCCGCCTCGCGGTCGATGTCGTTGCTTTTCGCCTTCTCGACTGAGAGCAGGTACGCGGTCTGTGCGGCCGAAAGCAGCGGGGAGGCACTGAACAGCTGAGCGAAAACGACATCGCGGTCGCGGGTTTTCTCGGTCTCGGCCTGCAGTGCGTTCAGGCTCGTCAGAACGTCGCCGTACTGCTTGGACCGCGCCGGATCGGCCGCGATCCAGCTGGCAAGTTCCTGCTCGGTGGCCTTCTTCTTCTCCAGGATCCCTCCCTTGACCAGCCCTTCGAGCATTCCTTTTCGATTCGTCAAGGTATTGTTCAGTCCGCGAAGCCGGCTGGCGGCCTTGATCTCCAGGTCCGTGCCCTGTTTACTCAGCTCTTCCAGGATCTGGATCTGCTCCTGGTACGTTTTGATGGTTCGCGGAAAGCTCCACTCGGTGGTCTCTTTCACTTCGGAATAGGTCTGGTGGCGCTGCGTCCTGCCGGGGTAGCCAGCCACGAACACAAGATCGCCGCTTTTCAGGCCGGCAGGCTGTACTTTCAGCCAGCGCGACGGACGGTAGGGCACGTTGCCCTTGGAATACGGGGCTGGTTTGCCGTCCTTGCCGACATAGGCACGGAAGAACGACCAGTCGCCGGTGTGCCGCGGCCACCGCCAGTTATCGGTCTCTCCGCCAAAGTTTCCAATGCCCTCAGCCGGGGCATAGACGGTCCGGATATCCTGGATTTCAAGCTGCGCAATCTCGAAGTACTTGTGGCCGCCGAAGAATGAGGCGATCTGGCAGCGCAATCCCCCGGCTTCGCAGGCGGCGGTGCGCTCTTTGATTCGCTTGTCGATGGTATCGTGACGCTGGCGGTCATCCACGTCTGGATCGATGTTGCCCGTGATCGCTTCGGTTACGTCCTTCACCGATTGGGTGACGAGCACCCGCGCTCCGGGGCCGTTGGAGATTTCCTCGTCCCGCGTCTTGGCCAGGAAGCCGTCGACCAGGAGGTTCTTTTGAGGCGTCGAATTGTATTGAAGCGCGCCCACGGCACAGTGATGATTCGTGACGATCAGCCCCTCCGGGGAAACGAACGAAGCGCTGCAGCCGCCGAGTGATACAACGGCGCCCATCGGTTGGCCGGTCAGGTCGGCGAAGGCCTTCGGGTCGCCCTGGAAGCCCATTGTCTTCAGTTTCTGGGCCAGCTGCGGGATCTGCTGGGGCATCCACATGCCTTCATCCGCAGCCGCCGGCTGGACACTCGCGAAGAGGATAATCGTCCACAGGAACGCGCGGCAAATGAGTCGCATGAATTCTCCTTTGATAACACGTGTCCGGAAATGCTAGCACCCGCGCCTCTTCCTGAGCAATTGCGGATTTCGGATTGCGGATTTCGGAAATGAAAGCTGCAGTTTCTTAACGCTTTGCGTACGCGTTTTGCTCCCCGCGATTAACAGGATCATCCGGGCCAAGCCGCGAATCCGAGCGAAACCCTGCTTCTGTTCCGAAATCCGCACTCCGCATTCCGCATTCGGCCGTGGTAGAATTCGCCCGCTTCTGGAACGGCGAACATGTTTTCACTGCAACGACTACTTGGACGAGACGAAAAATTCTTCAACCTGTTGGAGGCCGGGGCTCAAGAAGCCCGGGGCAGCGTTGAGGCACTGGTTCATCTGCTCGCGCTCCCGCACCACCAGAGGGTGCTCGATGAATTTGTCCTGAGACGCCGGGAGGAAAAGCGTATTGCCGAGAAGATCTCGGCCGAGCTTTGTCGGACCTTTGTCACTCCGCTCGAGCGCGAGGACATCGAGGCGCTGTCGTCGGCTCTTTACAAGATCCCGAGAACGATTGAGAAGTTCGGCGAACGAATCCTGTTGTCCCACGCGCTCTTAAATGGAGCTGATTTTTCGAAGCAGACGCGGTTGCTCGAGCAGACGATCGATGTCCTGTCCACGATGGTCGGTCAACTGAGAGGTCACGCGAACCTGGAGAAGGTCAAGGAGCAGAACGATCGTCTTCAGTACTTCGAGCAGGAGGCGGACAGACTCATGCTCGAGCTGCTGCAGGATCTCTACAGCGGGAAGTACGAGTCGCTTCGTGTCATTGCGCTACGCGATCTCTACGAATTGCTGGAACGCGTGATCGATCGATGCCGGGACTGCGGCAACATTATTTTCCACATCGTGCTCAAACACTCCTAACAGGCTCCTTGCTGATATGCCGCTCGTTTTTTCAGTAATTGCCCTGGCCTTGATCTTCGAGTACGTCAACGGCTTTCACGATACTGCCAACTCGATAGCCACGGTTGTTTCCACGAAGGTTCTCACGCCGCGTCTCGCCGTCCTCTGGGCCGCTTTCTTCAACCTCACTGGAGCTCTCACCGGCACCGCAGTCGCAACCACTATCGGTAAGGGATTGGTCGACACCTCTTACGTGGACCTGACCACGATCATGAGCGCGCTGATCGGTGCTATTCTCTGGAACCTGCTGACGTGGTGGCTGGGACTGCCTTCCAGCTCGAGTCACGCACTGGTGGGGGCACTGTGCGGGGCGACTCTCTCTTCGGCCCAGGGAACCTGGTCCGTCATCAAATGGTCATTGACGGACGCGAGTGGAAAACCGGAAGGGCTGTGGGCAAAAGTAATCTTGCCGATGATCACCTCCCCGGCCCTTGGAATGCTCATTGGCTTTGCGCTGATGGCTCTCTTGCTGGCCGTTCTGAAATCGTGGCGGCCTCACTTGGTGAACTTGATCTTCGGCAAAGCGCAGCTTCTCAGCGCCGCGTTCATGGGTTTCAGCCACGGAACCAACGATGCACAAAAAACCATGGGCATCCTGGCTCTTACAATGTTTACCGCCACCGGTGCGGGCGTGTTTAACGGCGCACCGGGTTGGCTCGGCTTTCTGAAGTCGTCTGCGTTTCACATTCCGCTCTGGGTGAAGATCACCTGCGCTCTGACGATGGCCGCCGGGACCGCCGCCGGAGGATGGCGCATCATCAAGACACTCGGGCACAAGGTGGTGCGGTTGCAGCCCATCCACGGCTTTGCCGCCGAGACGTCCGCGGCCGCCGTCATCCAGGTAGCCACTCACTGGGGGATTCCGGTGTCGACAACCCATGTAATATCAACCTCGATCATGGGTGTCGGGGCGACCAAGCGGTTTAGCGCCGTCAGGTGGGGGCTCGTCGAGCGCATGGTCTGGGCCTGGGTCTTGACGATCCCGGTGACCGCTCTCTTTGGTTACCTGTTCGACTGGCTGGTGCGAAGTCTGGGTGCCTGAGCTAACGCTCGTGCCAGCTCCCCGCACGGAAGGAGGGTGTTGCATAAGGTCGGAGAAGTGCGTTCGGGCCACAGGTATTGACGGACTTGTTATGTCCTGATGTCGTGCGGAGGGCGAGATCGAATGGAGCCGCGCACGAAAGCGAACGGCAGTGAGCGAGAGTAAGCGGACCACCAATCATTCGCTAAGTCGAGACATTTAAACACGAAGCAGTGGAGCGAGTCAGGTGGTCCGCTTACTCTCGCTC